>JAQWMI010000038.1 GCA_029246865.1 Alphaproteobacteria bacterium | reverse complement strand
ATTGTTTGTCAGAGATATCTTTTGAATAAAGTTGAATTCTTTCATTAAATCGAATTAAATGCGGCGTAGAATAAACATGTGTTGTTTTACCATGCTCATTCAGAATTGATTTCAATATAGATGCGGTAGATCCTTTACCATTAGTACCTGCAATGTGAATAACCTGTGGTAATTTTTTTTCACTAAAATTTAATTTTTTTAATAGTTTATTAATTCTAGTTAGTGATAGATCTGAAAATTTTGGATGTAATTCTAAAAGTCTTTTAAAAATTGGATCTTTCAAAGTATTTATTTTCTTAAATGTGACAAAACTTGAGCTAGTTTATCTGGTAGTTCTTTTCTGTGAACAACAATATCTAACATTCCATGTTCTAATAAGTATTCAGCTGTCTGAAAATCCTCAGGTAATTTTTCTTTTATTGTTTCTTCGATTACTCTTTTACCCGCAAATCCAATCATAGCACCTTTTTCTGCTATGATGATATCACCTAACATAGCAAAAGAAGCACTGACACCTCCTGTGGTTGGATTGGTTAAGAGGCTGATGTAAGGTATATTTTTATCATTTAATAGATTAATTGCGGCAACTGTTTTTGGGAGTTGCATTAAACTTACAAGACCTTCTTGCATTCTTGCTCCCCCTGATGATGATACGGCAATAAATGGACATTTTAAATCTATGGCTTTTAAACAACCAATTTTGAAAGCTTCCCCAACATATTGACCCATAGAACCACCCATAAAATTAAAATCAAGAATGAATACACAGCTCAATGTTCCTCCAATATTCCCTGTAGCAACAAAAGCAGCATCTTGTTGGTTTGTTTTCTTTTGCGATTCTTTAAGACGGTCAGTATATTTTTTGAGATCTTTAAACCTAAGAGGATCATTATTTTTAATATCAATTTCAACCAATTCAAATTTTTCATCATCGAATAAGAATTTAAATCGTGCATTAAAATTCATATGAAGATGCTTGTCACAGGAGCTACAAACATAGAAATCCTCCTCTAAATCTTTATTATAAAGTAATTGGCCACATGTACACTTAGACCATAAATCTGAAGGATTTTCTTTTCTTTTCACGAGAGCATTCATTCTCGGTTTTACAAAATCTTTTAACCAGTTCATATTTATCTTGACTGAATACTTCTAATAAATTTATCTAAGGATTTAAGGTATTTATCAAAATTCATTTTTAAATCAAAGTACATTTGTATAAGAGCTGATCCAATAATAACTCCATTAGTTAATGTTGTCTCATTTAATGATTTCACATCTCTTTTGGACTTAACTCCAAAGCCAACCAACACAGGAGTATAGCTATGTTTTTTGATCATTTTGATATTTTTATTAATTTCTTTGTGATTGAGCTTATTCGAACCTGTAATACCTGTGGAAGATATGTAATAAATAAAACCTTTTGAGTTATGCAATAATCTTTTTGCTCTATTTGAATCAGTCATAGGAGAGATAAGTTTAATTAAATAAATATTATGCTTTTCTAAATTTTTTCTAATTTCCTTCTCTTCTTCAAATGGAAGATCAACAATAATTAAGCCATCAACAGTACCCTTAATAGATTTAATAAAATTGGATACCCCATATTTCATAATTGTATTGATGTAACACATAATTACATAAGCTGTTTCACCCTTATTTTTAGAAACAGATTTTATTAATTGGATTGATTGATCAGTAGTCAATCCCTTTTGCAGAGCTAATTTATTTGCTTCTTGTATGATGAGCCCATCAGCCATAGGGTCAGAAAATGGTAGGCCAAACTCAATAACATCAGGTTTATTTTTTTGTATGGTATCAAATACTTTCTTACTTTTGACTAACGAAGGAAATCCACAAGTCATAAAAAGTGCTAGGATATTTTTTTTTGGTAACTGATCTAGATTATTCATCAACATCAAATCCTATTTCTTTTGCAGCAGTAAAAAGATCTTTATCTCCTCTACCACATAAATTAAGAATAATGATTTTATTTTTAAATTTGTTTTTAAATGCTTTGAATAGGTAGGCCAATGCATGAGAAGGTTCCAGAGCTGGAATAATTCCTTCTAATTTTGAACAAAGTTGAAATGCTTTCAAAGCTTCTTTATCTGTTATCCCGAAATACTTAGCTCTTTGAGATTTTTTTAAATGTGAATGCTCAGGACCAACACCTGGGTAATCTAATCCAGCAGATATAGAGTGAGCCTCTTTTATTTGACCATCTGGATCTTGTAATACATAACTATAGCTTCCATGAAGTATTCCTGGGGTACCTGACGTCATTGTAGCTGCAGTTTCATTTGTTTTTGAGCCTTTACCAGCAGCCTCAACACCTATTATGGATACTTTTTTATCATTGAGAAAAGGATAAAATAGGCCCATTGCATTTGAACCGCCTCCAACACAGGCAATTAAAAAATCTGGTAACTTTTTCTCTCTTTTAAGAATTTGTTCTCTAGCTTCAATTCCTATGACCGATTGAAAATCGCGAACCATTTTAGGATAAGGATGAGGTCCGGCTGTAGAACCAATAATATAAAAAGTATCTCTCACATTTTTAATCCAATCCCTAAGCGCTTCATTCATAGCATCTTTTAGTGATTTACTACCTGACTCAACTGGAATAATATTAGCCCCTAAAAGTTTCATTCTAAAAACATTAGGTTTTTGTCTCACAATATCTTTTGAGCCCATATAAATATGACACTCTAGTCCAAAAAGAGCACACACTGTTGCTGTAGCTACGCCGTGTTGACCAGCTCCTGTTTCAGCTATTATTCTTGTTTTACCCATTTTTTTTGCTAGTAGAATTTGACCAAGGCAATTATTAATTTTATGAGCTCCTGTATGATTGAGCTCATCTCTTTTAAAATATACTTTTGGGCCGTTTAGATATTTTGAAATATTAGCAGCATGAAAAAGAGGAGAGGGCCTACCTACATAGTTATTAAACAGATCCTTTAGTTCTTTTTGAAATTTTTTATCATTTTTTGCTCTAGTATAAGCTTCATCAAGTTCAATCAGTAGTGGCATAAGTGTTTCAGAAACATACATTCCTCCAAATTGTCCAAATCGGCCACTGTTATTAGGTTGATTATAATTACTCATTTATTTTACTTGTGGATTAAAGATATAATTTCTTCTAACAGACTTATTGTCTTTTCTCCTGGCTCTACCTCTACTCCTGAATTTATATCAACAAAATCAGCACCTGTTAAGTCTATTGCTTCTCTAATATTGCTACTATTTAGGCCTCCAGATAAAATAAAAGGTATCTTGTTTATGTTATGAAATTTCGTCCAATCCCATTTTAAATTATTGCCACCAGGCATTTGCTGATTGGATGGTTTAGAGTCAATCAAATGGTAATCCACATTTTGCAAGGAGGAATTAAAAAAGTCATCGGGAAAAACTGATTTAAAAATAGGTTTTTTAAATTTTATATAGCATTTATTAATAAAGCTTTGCGTCTCATTGCCATGTAGCTGTATTGAACCAAAATTAAATATTTCTAATTTTGAAGAAATTTCTTCTAGAGTAGGGTTTACAAATACGCCTACAAATTTAGATTGATAGCTATCAAAAGCATCATGAATATTTTTTAAAATTTCATCATCTATATATCTAGGACTTTTAGAGTAAAAAATTAGCCCTTGGTAATCAACGCCAAGTTGGAATGCATGATTTATTAACGCTAGATTACGTTGACCACAAATTTTTATTTTTATTTTCTTCATAATATGATTTTAGAGTATTAACTGAATTTTTGTCATTAATAATTTCACGACCTACAACAATAAAATCAGCACCATTCTTAAAAGCTTCCAGTGCAGAAATAGTCCTTTTTTGATCATCTTTTTTTCGTTCATAAAGGCTTACACCTGGGGTTACTTTTAATAAACCTTTGAAAGATTTAAGAAACCCTAAATCTTTGCCTGAGCAAATTAAGCCTTCTATCTTTGTTTTTTTTGCTAAATTCGCAAAATTTTTTAATAGTTCATTAGTTTGAATTTTACCATACATAGAATTAATATCAGAATCATCTAGACTTGTTAATAAAGTAACCCCTAATATTTTAGTTTTTAATTTTTCTTTCTCTATAAATTTTTTAGTTTCTTCTAACATTTTTCTTCCACCACTAATATGAAGTGTTAAGTAATCAGGATTGATAATTTTTAAGGAAGAAAGTCCTTGAACTACTGTATTTGGAATATCGTGCATTTTAAGATCTAAAAATAATTTTGAAGTCTTTTTAATTTCTTTAATTAAAACTTTATTTCCATCTTTATAAAAAGACCTATAGCCAATTTTAAATCCATAAACATAACGTTTAAGATTTTTAACAATTTGTAAATTCTTTTTATTTGAGTCTGAGTCTAGGGCTATAAAAGCTTTTAATTTATTCATTGATTTTTTTTAATATTTTTTTACTAACTTTAAATGATAGTTTAAATCTCTCAGGAATATATATTTTTTTTCTATTTTGTGGATTACTACCAATTCTACTAGGCATTTTTCTTATTTTAAATGAGCCAAAGTTTCTAAGTTCAATACTTTGTTTATTTTTTATGTGAAAAGATATGATTGAAAAAAATCTTTTAAAAATTTCTTTATTTAGTTGGGGTGTTAAATCCTGCTCGTTTTTCAGGAATAGGTTTTCTATATCGGATTTATTCGTCTTTTGGATCTTTTTCACCATCCAAAGCCTTGCCTAATATATCGCCTAGCACTGAACCTGATGACTTAGAGCCATATTTCTCCATTAGGTTTTGCTCTTCATCAATTTCTAATTGCCTTACAGAAAGAGAAAACTTTCTATTAGTTAAGTCGATAGAAGTTATTTTGGCATCTATTTTTTGACCTTCGGAGTATCTTCCAATATTTTGATCTTCTTTATTCTTTGAAAGATCTTTTCTTCTAATCGTTGTCTCAATAAAGTTTGACACCTCAACATCAATTCCAGTATTAGATATTTTTGTAATTGTAGCAGATACAACGTCACCTTTTTTCTTGTCTCCAAAAAATGATGAGAAAGGATCATCTGATAATTGTTTAATTCCAAAACTAATTTTTTCTTTTGCAGCTTCTATTTCAAGTATTTTAACCTGTATTGCTTGACCCTTTTGATATTTTTTAAGTGTTCGGTCGCCATTTGAGTCTGTCCAAGACAAGTCATTTTTGTGAACAAGACCATCAATGTTATCATCTAACTTAGCGAAAATTCCAAACTCAGTTATATTTTTAATTTCTGTGTCAATAATCTGACCAGTTGTATAGCTTTTTTCAATATTTTCCCAAGGGTTTGGTTCTGTCTGTTTTATACCTAGGCTAATTCGTTTTTTTTCAGTATCAATATCTAAAATCTTAACACGGATATTAAATCCAACTTCAAGAATTTTACTAGGATGAACATTTTTTTTAGTCCAGCTGATATCATTGGAGTGAACAAGTCCTTCTAAATCTTTTTCGATTAGTTGAACAAAAGCTCCATAGTCAGTTATGTGAGAAATTTTACCATCATATATTTCTCCTGATTGAACTTTATCCGCTATTTGACTCCAAGGATCATTTTTTAATTGTTTATATCCTAGACTTATCTTATCAGAGTCACCTGATACTTTTAAAATTTTAAATTCATAAGTTTTACCTATTTCTAGAATATCAGAAGGATGATTAATTCTACTCCAAGATAAATCACTTAAATGAGCTAAACCGTCAATACCACCAAGATCAATAAACGCACCATAGTCAGTGAAAGTCTTAACTCTTCCTTCAACAATGGAGTCACCTTTGCTTTTTTCTAATAATTCACCCTTAATACTTTTTTGTTTTTCTTCCATTATAGCTTTTCTTGAAACTACAATATTACCTTTTGCATAATCCATTTTTAGTATTACAAATAATTCTTCTTTTTTAATAAGATAGCTTACGTCTCTGACTGGCTTTGTATCTATTTGACTTAATGGCAAGAAAGCGTTTGCTCCCATAATTTTTACATAAAGGCCTGCTTTTGCCTTACCAACTATAAATCCTTTAACTTTCTCTTGGTTGTCATAAATAGTTTGAAGTTTTTCCCACGATTTCATTTTGATTGCCTTTTCGTGAGAAAGGCGAAGATTTCCCTCTCTATCTTCTAACTTTTCAATGAATACCTCAATTGAACCACCAATTTTAATATCATCCATTAATCCTGAATTTACGAATTCTTCTTTTGGGATTTGACCTTCACTTTTGTGGCCTATATCAACGGTTATTGCTTGGTCGGTTATATTTAAAATAGTACCTGAGATTATTTTGTTTGCGGCAAGAGAGGATTGAGTGGATGAATGCTGTTCAAGAAGCTGGCCGTACTCATCGTTAGAAATCATTGTTCATTAATTACCTTTCAAAATAATTGTTTTCTTTTAAAGATTTATAAGGCCTTTTCAAGAACTAAATTACTTTAGCAATGTATTAAAATCTTTAAAAAATCCAGGATAACTTGTTTTAACACACGATTTATCAATTATAATGTTATTTTTAGCGCAAATTAGATTAGCAATGTAAAAAGACATGACTATTCTGTGATCAAAATTATGAGTGATATTTGCTCCACCAGCTTTAATTTCTCTATTCCCAATTATATGAAGATCATAGCCTTTTATAAAACAATCAACGCCCATTCCCTTAAGGTTTTTGTAAATTAATTCTAATCTATTACTTTCTTTAACAGTTAATTCTTTAAGATCCTGAAAAATTGTTTCACCTACTGCAAAGGAGGCGGCGATAGATAAGATAGGTATTTCATTTATCTGCATTGGAATTTCATTGCCTTTAACTGTGACTGATTTTAATTCCTTCTTTTGATTTACATATACATCGGCAATTATTTCGTTATGCACAATTCTTTTATTTTTAATTTCGATATTAGCACCCATTCTTTTTAATGTTTTAAGAAATCCAATTCTGGTCGGGTTATAGAGCATATCTTTTACTTTAATTTTTGAACCGACTTTTAAACTTGCAGCTACAATCATAAACGCTGCTGAAGACGGATCACCTGCAACTTTGTATTTTAGTGGCTTTAAGTCTCTTTTATTAGACATGGTAATAAATCGATGTGGTTTTTTTTCTTTAAAGCTAATATCGTAATCCATCGTTTTTAACATTCTTTCAGTATGATCTCTGGTGCTAGCAAACTCTTTAATTTTTACTCTACCTAGAGTATTTAAAGCAGAAAGCATCACGGAACTCTTAATTTGTGCAGAGGGAATTAATATTTCATAATCAAGAGGTACTGGATTAGATGAACCATTAATTGTCATAGGTAAAAAATTATCTTTTTTCAAAATAAATATTGCGCCTATTCTTTTTAAATGTTCAGTAACTCTTTTCATAGGTCTTGATGAAAGCGATTTATCGCCCACCAATACGGCCTTAATATTATTTGATGAAATAAGACCTGTAATTAGGCGGATACTTGTTCCAGAGTTTCCAAAATCTAATTTTTTTTTAGGTGTAAATAGCCCTCCAGGAGGTAATCCAAAAATTATATATTTTCCAGATTTTTTTTTAATATTTGAGCCTAGTTGTTTCATAACACTGACTGTATTTAATACATCTTCAGATTCTAATAAATTTGAAATTGAACTTTGACCTACAGCCTGTGATCCAAGAATAATAATCCTATGACTAATAGACTTATCTCCTGGAGGTGTGTAGTTGCCCTTTAACTTATTTTTTTTTAATAATGTCATTAATGGTAAAATTTATATAGCAAATGTATTTTATAAAAATAAAAAAATTAATCTTGATAATCTTGACCTAAATATATTTTCTTTACAAATTCATCTTTAACTATTTCGCTAGGATGACCTTCTCTTATGAGAGACCCATTGTAAATAATATGAGCATAATCTACAATTTTTAATGCCTCTCGCACATTATGATCTGTAATAATCACACCAATATTATTTCTTTTTAATTTAGCAATGGTATCTTTCACTTCTTGTATTGCTATTGGATCAATTCCTGCAAATGGCTCATCCATCATAATAAAACTAGGTTCGCATGCTAATGCTCTTGCAATTTCAGTTCTTCTTCTTTCACCACCCGATAAAAACTTACCCTTTCTTTTTGTAAATTCCTCTAAGGAAAAATCTCTTATTAATTGATTTACTTTTTCACTAATTCTATCTTTTGCGATAAATAGCTCTGCTACACTAAGTATGTTTTCATAAACCGTAAGATCTCTAAATATAGACGCTTCTTGAGGTAAATAAGTTAGTCCTAATTCAGATCTTTTATGGAGGCTATAAGCTGAAACTTCTTCATCATCTATATAAATAGAACCAGCATCATGATCAACAAATCCAGTAATAATATTAAATAATGTAGTTTTACCACTGCCATTTGGCCCCAGTAGACCAGTTATTGAATTCCTTTTAAATACAACAGATATATCTTTAAGGGCTTCTTTAGTTTTGAATTTTTTTTGTATGTTTTTAACGCTTACACTATTCATCTTTAATAAGAGCTTCAGCTAAACTGTCTTTTCCTTTTGTTTTAAGTGTTCTTGTATTTTTTTCTAAATCTACAATTAGTTCATCTCCACTCAAATATCTATCTGGGGACACTATGCTTACATTACCAAGAAGAATAATTAAAGAATTTTGCTTGTTATAAGTAGCCGTATCAGATTTAAAGACCTCATTTTCGTAATAAATTTCTACTTTCTCATTTAGCTCAACATTTTGAAATATCTCTTTTTCACTTTCAAAAATGTAAGAAGCAAGAATTTTATTGGCGAAAGCTTTAATTTCATTATTTTTGAATTCAACACTACCTTCAGCTGAATAGGTCTGATTGGTCTTATCCCATGTAATTCCATTAGATGCTTTAATGTAACTCTCTCCAAAACTTAATGAATAATTAAAAAATATTAAAAATATAAATAAAAATTTAATCTTCATTGGTTTTGAATTCACTCTTACCATTAAACTTAATTATATTTGCCTCTTGATCAAATTCAAAACCCTCTGATTTGATAGTGCCTTGATTATTAGTTGTTTTTGTTGCTTTTACACTTGAAGTTATCATGTTGTGAGTATCAATAGTTACATTTTTACTTGAAATTTCATATTCATTATTTTTTAAATTGGTATCCCCAATGAGCATTGTTTTATTTTCGTTAATTTTTACCATTTTGTCAGAAGTTATAATGTCAACACTTTTATCTCCTGAGATCATTGTAGTAAATTTTTCGAGTGAGTTCGATTGATAATTTTGAGATATTTGCTCAATTGGTGAATTCATAAATATTAAAATAATTTGTGATAATAAAAGTAGTGTTATTAAGACATTTAGATTTACTTTTTTTAAAATATTATTCATCATCCAAACAATCCTTTAAATTAACTATACCGATAGCTTTTTTATTTTCTGAGATAATCAAACTCGTTATAGCATTTTTATTCATAATATTAATTGCTGATGAGACCAAGGTATTACTATTCACTAAAATTGGATTATTTCTCATAATATTAGATACATCATCATTTAAAAGATCAGGCTTTATTGATCTTCTAAGATCACCATCGGTAACAACTCCTTTTATATTTTTTTTACTGTCTACGATAATTGCACAGCCATACTTTTTTTTTGTCATTATAATTACAGCTTCTAAAACTTTAGATTTTTGAGGCACTAATGGAATGTCAGTATTCATTATTTCTTTAAGGGTCTTGAGATTTTTGCCTATTTTGCCACCTGGATGAAAATTTTTAAATAATTGCCTATCAAAGTTTCTATATGATAAAATTGTCGAACAAAGAGCGTCGCCTGCAATTAAGGCTAGAGTGCTTGATGTTGTTGGGGCTATACCCAGTGGGTCGGACTCTTTATGCTTAGGAATAATAATTTTAATATCAGAGTTTTTTGACAGGGAACTATTGTTGCCAGAAGTAATACAAACTATCTTGATTCCATTTTTCTTACAGTAGTTTATGATGTCGTTTAATTCAGAGGCCTCACCAGAGTTAGATATCAATATTATAATATCTTTTTTTTCAATAATGCCTAAATCACCATGACTAGCCTCAACAGGATGTAAAAAAATTGAAACTATTCCAGTAGAAGTAAAAGTGGCAGCAATTTTATTTGCTATGTGCCCACTTTTTCCAACTCCGGAAACTATTAGTTTCCCTTTTAGGGATAAAAGTAATTCAACAGCTTTATAAAAGTCAGTATTAAGAGATTTTTCAAGTTTTTTTATTCCTTCAATTTGAACTTTTATTGCTTTCTTACCTTTGGATATTATTTCTTTTGTTAATTTCATTATTAATGATGTGCAAATATATCTAAATTATCCCAACCAGCAATGTCCAATTCAACTCTTGTCTCCAGAAAAAGAATTATTTTATGAAACATTTTAAGTCTAGAAGTTTCATGTAATTTTTTTTCTAAATTATCTTTAATTACTTGCAGGTAGCGAACATCATTGAGTGCATACTCAATTTGATCTTGTGATAACTTCTCTTGACTCCAATCTGAGCTTTGTTCTTTTTTACTGATTTCAACTTTTAGAATTTCTTGAACTAAATCCTTTAAACCGTGACTACTGGTATAAGTCCTAGACAGTTTTGATGCAATTTTAGTACAGAAAATATTTTTAGTCGTGATATTTAAATTTTTTTTAAGCATCGCAACATCAAATCTTGCATAATGAAAAATTTTCATAATATTTTTATTTTGTAAAAGTTTTTTTAAATTTTGAGAGTCATTTGCTTTAAACCCTTTAGGAAATTGAATAATGTAGAACTTACCATCATCATTATTCATAATTTGGATTAGGCACAAACGGTCACGATTTATATTAAGGCCTAAAGTTTCGGTATCTATGGAAGCAGACGTTTTGAAAGTTTTAAGAACTTCTTCAGGTAGGTCATTTTGGAACAGTTGATAATTTGTCATTATAAGTGTTATATTTATATAAGATAGAAAGTATAATGAAAAACAAAAATATATTAATACTTGGATCCACTGGTTTTATTGGAAGAAGTTTAACTAAAAAGCTTTTATCTAAAGGTCACCACATCACAAGTCCTGTTAGAAACACTGATAAAGTAAAAAGAAATATACTTTCTGGTGATATAGGTCAAATCAACATAATACCCTTTGATGTGTCCAGCCTTTATTCAATCGAAGCGGATATAAAAGAAGCAGACATTATTGTAAATCTCTTAGGTATATTATTTGAAAAGCCAAACAGGTCTTTTGATACAATTCATTACCATGTCCCAAAAGTGATCTCTGATATAACTACTAAATATAATAAAAGGTTCATACATATTTCGAGTTTAGGGAGTACAACTGAAACAAAATCCTCTTATTTGTATTCCAAAGCATTGGGTGAACATTATATAGAGACCAATCATAATAATTACTCAATTATTAAACCAAGTATTGTATTTGGTGAGGAGGATAATTTTCTTAATCAATTTGGTTACATGACGAAATTTTTACCTTTTTTACCGTTATACAAAAAAGGTAATACGAAATTTCAGCCAATTTATCTTGATGATTTAACTTCTTTCATATCTAAAATTATAGATTCAGATGATAATAATTTTTTAAATAAATCTATTGACGCTGTTGGACCTAATATTTATTCATTCAAAGAAATTCTAGAAATGATTTTTGAAATTGTTAAAAAGAAAAAGCGTTTTATTAATATTCCTGATTTTTTTGCCTCATTACAAGGAAGGCTTATGGGCGCACTTCCTAACCCTCCTTTTACATATGATCAGTTTCTATCTTTGTCTCATGATAGCATATCTCCAGGTGCAGATAAATTCATTAAAGCCTCTTTAGGTAGAGAACTTTCATCAATGAAATTAGTCGCTTCAAATTATTTAAAAAAATTTATTGATAAAGTTTAAGAAAAATAAATCAGAAGGATCGACCCTAATAAAATTCTATAAATTACATAGGGCATAAAGCCAATTCGATTAATATATTTAATAAAAAATAATAAAGTTAAGTAAGCAGATATAAATGTAATTATAAAGATAATTAATAAATTAATATCTAAGCTAATTAAATTTAATTCCTTAGCGTTACTTAGAAAAGAAATTAGTATGATTGGAAAGCTCATCAACAAACTATTTTTAATTGCCTGTTCTCTTTTTTTATCTAATAACAGAAACGCCGTGATACAACTTCCAGATCTACTAAAACCAGGTAAAAAGGCAAGACATTGAAATAAGCCTGCAATAAAAAAATCTATCTTTAAAGATCTAGTTTTTATGCGAATTTTTTTAAACTTAATGACTATCAGTAACATAACTGCGCCAATAATGGATGTGTAGGCAATCATATGTAATGACAAAAAATTTAAATTTAGGATTTTTATAATAAGTCCCATGGCTAATGCAGGTATCATAGAGATCGCTACCAACTTAAAATTATTTGAAAATAGTTTTTTAAGACTATCCGAGTTATTCTTATATAAATATGTAATTAAGGCTAATAGCGATGAAAAATGAGCTGTTGTTTCGTATAGGAGATTCCTGCTTTGGCTATCATTATACAAACTTTCGATGATATTTAGGTGCCCACTTGAGCTAACTGGTATAAATTCTGTTATTCCTTGCACCAAAGAATACAGTAAAATGAACGAATATGAGTAATCTGTCATAAAATATTACATATTTTTTTTTTACTTTGTTTATCATTTACAATATAAAACTATTCCGTTTAAATAATATAGGTAAATAGTAATAAAATATTACAATGTTAGAATTCTTTAAAAAAAAACAAGTTGGGCCATCTAAAACTGTCTCAGAAAAAAGAATTAAAGACTTCCAAGAAATTTATAATAGCTTTAGTAATGATCAATCTATAGACCAAGCTTCGAGATGTTCTCAGTGTGGAATACCTTATTGTCAGATTCACTGTCCATTAAATAACAATATACCTGATTGGTTAAAATATATTGCTGAAGATAGACTTGAAGAAGCCTACGAAATATCGTCATCAACAAATGCATTTCCAGAAGTCTGCGGTAGGGTCTGTCCTCAAGATAGATTATGTGAAGGAAATTGCGTTGTTGAAAAGGCAGGTTTTGGATCTATTACAATTGGCAGCTTAGAAAAACACATTACAGAAACAGCATGGGAAAAAGGTTGGATCAAACCTATTGTCTCAAGTAAAAAACAAAATCAAAAAGTTGCTATTATCGGTTCTGGCCCTGCAGGTCTAGCCGCGGCAACATATTTAATTGAATATGGATATGATGTTGAAGTGTTTGAAAAAAACGACCGTATTGGAGGGCTGATGATTTATGGTATCCCAAATTTTAAATTAGACAAATCAGTTGTTATAAGAAGACATGAATGGTTGAAAGAAAGTGGCGTGATTTTTCATACAAATTGTGAAGTAGGAAAAGACATTACTTTTGATGATCTGGAAAAAAATTTTGATGCTATTTTAATTTCAACTGGTGTCTATAAAGCAAGGTCTCTTGATCTTAATACAAAAAAAGTTAATAACTCTGTACCTGCTCTAGACTATCTTATTGAAAGTAATAGAGTAGGACTTGGAGATACTCCTTCTTCAAACCTAAATTTAAATGCAAAAAATAAAAAAGTTATTGTTATTGGAGGCGGAGATACTGCAATGGATTGTGTTAGAACTGCTGTAAGACAGAAAGCTTCAGATGTAATATGCCTTTATAGAAGAAATAAAGAAAATATGCCGGGATCTGCGAGAGAAGTTGAGAATGCGGAACAAGAAGGTGTTAACTTTAAATGGCTCTCTGTTCCGTCTGAAATTATTCAACAAAATGATATAGCATCTAGTTTAGTTTATAAGATTGCTGAGTTGGGAGAAGTTGATGAAAGTGGCAGAAGATCCCCTGTAGATACAGATATAAAAGAAACATTAAATTCTGATTTAATAATTGAGGCCTTAGGTTTTCAGCCAGAGAATATTAATGAAAAATTTAACACCAATTTAAATCTAACAGGATGGGGCACCATTAAAGTTGATTTTAATAAGTTCCAAACAAGTAATCCTAAAGTATTCGCTGCTGGTGATATTGTTCGTGGAGCATCACTTGTAGTCTGGGCAATTCATGATGGTAGAGAAGTTGCAAAAACTATCCAACATTATCTTGAAAATAAGAAAATTAAAAAAGCGTCATGAAAAAAAATACTTCACTAGATTTATATTTAAAAAATAAGAAAATTTTAAAGGACGCTGGCGTATATTCAGAAAACCAAGAACATGACAATTGTGGTGTTGGGCTTGTTGCTTCCATAAAAGGTGAATCAAGAAGAGATATTGTTGAAAAAGGCATAGAAGCTCTAAAAGCTGTTTTTCATAGAGGGGCTGTTGATGCTGATGGAAAAACTGGCGATGGTGCTGGTATCATGTTGGAAGTATCAAATTCATTTTTTAAAAAACAAATCTCTAAAACTGGTCATAAGGCCAATGATGATAATGTTATTGGCGTAGCTATGGTATTTCTCCCTAAAGAAGACTTCAATGCACAAGAAAAATGTCGAGCAATTATGGAGTATGAGGTCATTAAATCTGGAATGAATCTTTTTGGCTGGAGGCAAGTACCGGTGAATTCCTCTATTATTGGTGAAAAAGCAAATTATACTAGACCTGAAATTGAGCAATTAATTTTTTCACCAAAAGAAAAAAATGCAAACATAGAAAAGACTCTTTATTTAACAAGAAGAAGAATTGAAAATAAAATTAAGAGTCTCAATATTAGTAACTTTTACATATGTTCTCTCTCCTCAGAAGTTATTGTTTATAAAGGCATGTTTCTAGCAGAACAGTTATCGTCTTTTTACCCAGACTTGTTAGACCCTGACTTTAAATCTAAATTTGCAGTATATCATCAGAGATATTCTACAAATACATTTCCAACTTGGTCTCTAGCCCAACCTTTTAGAGTGCTTGCTCATAATGGAGAGATCAATACTCTCAAAGGAAATCTTAATTGGATGAAAGCTCATGAAACAAGAATTACTGATGATTTCTTTGGCGACAGGGTTGAAGATCTCAAACCTATTCTAGATTCAGACGCTTCCGATTCAGCATCACTGGATGCTGCCTTTGAAATTTTACTACAAACCGACAGAAGTTTGCCAATGACAAAATCAATGATTATTCCAGAATCTTGGTCAAATAATAATGATATGCCGGATGAACTAAAAAAAATGTACGCTTATTGTAATGCAGTAATTGAACCATGGGATGGACCCGCAGCTGTTTGTGCTAATTTTGGCGATTGGATAATATCTGGAATGGATAGAAATGGATTGAGGCCACTTAGATACATAATAACAGACGATGACTTACTGATTTCAGGTTCAGAAGTGGGAATGGTTATTGTTGACGATAAAAATATATTAAAAAAAGGCAGAGTTGGACCTGGCGAATTAATAGCAATTAATTATAAAGAAAAAAAATTCTATCAAAGTGATGAATTAAAAAAACAACTTGCTAAGCAAAATCCTTATGTAGAATGGAATAAAAATACAAAACTCCTTGATGAGATTTTAGATGAACAGAGCGCAACAAAACCTGATAATGATAATTTAGAAAATTCAAAAGTAATTTCAAAGTATTTTAATTATACAATAGAAGTTTTAGATTTGATTCTAGATCCTATGGCAATATCTGGTCAAGAAGCTTTAGGTTCAATGGGTGATGATACTCCTCTGAGTGTTTTAACTGATAATTATAGGGGTCTCCATACATTTTTTAAACAAAACTTTGCTCAAGTAACTAATCCTCCAATTGATAGTTTAAGAGAAAAAATTGTTATGAGTTTAAAAACAAGATTAGGTAACTTAAGCAATATAGCTGATACAAATGAAGATCAATTAAATCTTGTACTTTTAGAAAGCCCAATTCTTCTAGATCACGAGTTGGACTCTCTCAAATTACATTTAGAAAAAAATACAACTGAAATAGATTGTACTTATGAAAAAAAATTAGATAAAAACTTTTTGCAAGAGATCCAAAGAATTTGCTCGGAAGCTGAAACCGCAGTTAGATCTGGATCACAACATATTATTCTTACTGATAAAAACATAAACGAAAATAGAATTTCTCTTCCGATGATACTAATTACAAGCGCTGTACATAATTATTTAATAAAAAATCAGTTAAGAACATTCACATCTTTAAACGTATCTTCTAAAGAATGTCTGGATGTTCATTATTTTGCAGTTTTAATTGGAGTAGGAGCTACTACAGTAAATGCCTCTCTTGTAGAAAGTTTAATTTTTGAGAGATTGGAAAAAGGAATTTATGGAAAGGTGTCTTTTGATAATCTTATTACTAATTTTAAAAAAGCCATTGAAAAAGGTTTAAAAAAAATCATAAGTAAAATGGGTATCTCAATAATTAGTTCTTATAGAGGTGGTAGAAATTTTGAAATTATTGGTTTAAGTAGAAGTATGGTTGAAAGTTTCTTTCCTGGTATGTCGTCAAGAATATCCGGCATCGGTCTTGAAGGTCTAGAAGGTAGAATGAGAAAACAACATCAAATCTCATTTTCGGCCTCTAAAACAATACTAGATATTGGTGGAGAGTATAGGTTTAGAGCCAAAGGAGAACTACATGCCTATGAAGGCCAATCTATTCACATGCTCCAAGAAGCAGTTACAAGAGACTCTTATAATCTATACAAGAAATATGTAGAAAGAATTTATAACGTAAAACCAATTCATATTAGAGATCTACTGAAGATAGAAAGTTCAAAAAAACCAATAATAGTTGACGATGTTGAAAGTATTTCAAAGATAAGAAAAAGTTTTGTTTCACCAGGTATTTCATTAGGAGCTTTAAGTCCCGAAGCGCATGAAACACTAGCTATTGCAATGAATAGAATTGGATCTAAGTCAGACTCAGGAGAAGGTGGCGAGGACTCTACAAGATTTACGCAAAACGAAAATGGTGATAACGCTAATTCGGCGATTAAACAAGTTGCAAGTGGTAGATTTGGTGTTACTGCTGAATACCTCAATAGTTGTTCAGAGATTGAAATTAAAATAGCTCAAGGAGCAAAGCCTGGAGAAGGCGGTCAACTTCCAGGTTTTAAAGTCAGTGAACTTATTGCAAAATTAAGAAATAGCACTACTGGTGTTACTTTAATTAGTCCTCCACCTCATCATGATATTTATTCAATTGAAGACCTAGCCCAATTAATCTACGATTTAAAACAAATAAATCCTGAAGCTAAAGTTTGTGTAAAATTAGTGGCTCAATCAGGTATTGGGACAGTTGCTGCAGGTGTTGCAAAAGCAAAAGCAGATACAATATTAATCTCTGGTCACTCTGGAGGTACTGGAGCTAGTCCCCAGTCTAGTATTAAGCACGTAGGACTACCTTGGGAATTAGGATTAAGTGAAGTGCACCAAATCCTAACTCTTAATGGTTTAAGAAACAAAGTTACACTTAGAACTGATGGTGGAATAAAGACTGGAAGAGATATTGTTATAGCTGCAATTTTAGGCGCAGAAGAATATGGAATAGGCACAGCATCTTTAGTTGCGATGGGTTGTATTATGGTAAGGCAATGCCATTCAAATACTTGTCCAGTTGGTGTTTGCACACAAGACGAGGATTTAAGAAAAAAATTTGGTGGTACACCAGAAAAAGTTATCAATTTATTTTCATTTGTAGCCGAAGAAGTAAGAGAAATATTAGCTGGTCTAGGATATAACTCTTTGAAAGACATTATAGGTAAAACAGAGTTATTATATCAAGCCCATCATGGGTCTAGTGACTTGGACAATTTAGATTTGAATCCTATTATTACAAAAATTGAAAATGATACACCTCTTAATTTTCATTTAGAAAAGAAGAGAAATGAAGTGCCTCCAACTCTTGATGATCAATTCCAAAAAGATGGCAAAGACTTTATTGAAAAAGGGCAGAAAATTGAACTTACATATAATATTAGGAACACCCATAGAACTGTTGGAACCAAAATATCATCCTTCATAACTAGAAAATATGGTATGCATAAACTTCCAGAAGGGCATGTATCGTTAAAATTACGAGGATCTGCAGGAAATTCATTGGGTGCTTTTGCAGTTCAAGGTTTGAAAATTAATGTATTTGGAGACTCAAATGATTACGTTGGAAAAGGTCTCTCAGGTGGAACAATTGTGGTTCAGCCAAGAAATTCATTCAATAAACCTAGTCATGAGAACGTAATAATTGGTAACGTAACTTTATATGGGGCAACGTCTGGAAAGCTTTATGCTGCTGGCCAAGCTGGCGATAGATTTTGTGTCAGAAATTCTGGGGCAGATGCAATTGTTGAAGGTTGTGGTTATAATGGATGTGAGTATATGACTGGAGGTAGTGCAATTATTCTTGGTGATATAGGTGATAATTTTGGTGCTGGTATGACAGGTGGATATGCTTTTGTATATTCCAAACAAAAAAACTTATTCAATTTAGTGAATAAAGAATCTGTTGGCTTATATAGTGTTCTAGACAATAACTGGCAACAGCATTTATTAGATCAGCTTAAAATATTTCACAAAGAAACATGTTCTGTCAAAGCCCTTAACATTATAGAAAACTTTCAAAGTGAAGTACTTAATTTCATTCATATAGTCCCTGATGAAGTTAAATCAAAACTTTTATTCTCTGTCGAGTCAAAAGATAAAATAGCTTAAAATTCTTTTTCAATTATCTTTAAAGTTTTTATGTCAGACAGACTATGGTCGGCATCTTTAATAATATTTATTCGGAGATTTTGAAAATGATCTCCATCTAAAAATCTATTGTTATAATCATATGGAACACTCGTATCTTTTGATCCCTGAAAAAAAATTGCTTCTCCATTATATTTACTTTTAATTCTATTGGTTAGCATGGGCCTACTTCGCATTATGAGCACTTTTGAATACTCATATACAAATTCTTTTGATATTCTTTTTTTATGCACACCTT
Organism: Alphaproteobacteria bacterium; assembly: GCA_029246865.1. Classification (GTDB taxonomy): domain Bacteria; phylum Pseudomonadota; class Alphaproteobacteria; order HIMB59; family HIMB59; genus HIMB59. The sequence continues at coordinate 29,004 of JAQWMI010000038.1, read as the reverse complement.
TAGTCATTATTTTTTTCTTGATGCTGTCACTAAAATTTTTCCACAAAAGTAATTCTGTAAAATCTGGTGCTGGTGCCAATCCTATGAGTTTGATTATTTTAGAAGGATTTAATAATGTATAATTTATAGCTAACCAACCCCCCATACTACTCCCAACAATAACTATTTGTTTAACTTTTAAAAATTTAATAAGCTCATCAAGATCTTGATACCAATCTTTCATGCTTAGTTGATTAAATACCCCACTAGAAAGCCCATGACCTCTTAAATCCATACTTAAATATGAATATTTTTTCCTTCTAGCTACATTATAAAAAAAAGAAGCTTTTGTTCCATTCATGTCGGATTGAAGCCCATGAATAAAAACAATTGTTTTTTTACTTCTTTTGCTAAATCTATAGGCTATTTTATTATTGTTATAATTATAAAAATGAATCCTTGGCACATATAAAATCTATTAAAAAATTAGTATGTTTACAAATTATTCCTTCTATGGATATAGGGGGAGTAGAAACAGGCATTAGAGATATGTCTTCATACCTAACAAATAAAAATATCGAAAACTATGTCCTGACACAAAAATCCAATAATAAGCTAGACAACAAAAATATTAATATTCATTATTTAGATAATTTAAATTTTAAAAATATATTACACCAAAAAAGGATTAAAAAAATTATTAGAGAATTGATAGATAGATATCAAATTAATTTGATACATATATCTTCAAGGGCCCCAGCTTTTTTTCTAGCAAATTGGATTAAGAAGCGAAATATTAGTCTTATTACCAGCTTACATAATACATACAGGTATAAAAATTTCCTTAAAAAATATTATATTAGTTTTTTATTAAAAGGAGATAAGGTCTTTGCTAATTCTCATTATGTATCAAACCATTTTTATAAAAATTTCAGTTTAAAAAATAAAAGAATAGAAATTATTCCTCGAGGAACAGATACTGATTATTTCAATTCTGAAGAAAAACATAATCATGAGGCTAGAGAATATCTAAATATACTGCATCCTTCTAGAATTTCCTCTTGGAAAGGGCATGATGTTTTTATAAATTACATTAATCGGTTAGCTGATGATACTAAGTATAATTTTATGGTCACTATAGTAAGTAACCATAATAATAAATATGAAAAATCTTTAGATAGATCTATTAAAAATTTAGAAATCAGTCATCGCATTAATTTTGTGAAACCAACAACAAATGTTAAAGAATTATATATGGACGCAGATTTAGTTGTGAATTCATCTATAAGGCCAGAAGGCTTCGGAAGAACTATTTGTGAAGCTTTATCTATGAAAATTCCTGTTATAGCTCCAAACAGTGGTGGAACAAAAGAGCAATTAGAAAAGTTTGATAACAAACTTCTATATGAAATAAATAATTATGAGTCCTTTAAGCAAGCCCTATATTACGCCTTAAATAATCGAAATAACATTTCTAACACATCGAGAGATTTCGTGTTAGATAATTACTCTAAAAATGTAATGTGCTCCTCTCAACTCAAAGTTTACCAAAGTAGTTTGATATGAATATTTTAGTAATTAAACATGGGGCTTTAGGAGATTTTGTAATGGCATCGGGAGCCATGAAATCAATTAGAAAACATTTTGCCAAAGATAACATTTTATTACTGACTGAAGAAAAAAATATTAATTTTTTTAAGTTAATTCCATATTTTAATTCTTTTAAAAAAGATAATAGAAAATCTATATTCTTTTCTATTTTTACTATTTTAAATATTGTTTTTTTCCAAAAAATTGATTTGGTCATAGACTTACAAAATTCCTCAAGAACTCAAATATATCATTTCTTTATTAGGAAATTTACTAAAGTTAAAATTTCTAGTTCAAGAAATCATTCACATTATAGATATATTATCCCAAAGCAGGGTGATGAACACGTAATACAAGGCTTAAATAATCAATTAACTCTATTAGGCCTTAAAAATTTTGAAGATCCAGATTTAAGTTGGATGATTAAAAATTTTAACAAAAAAGTCAAAAAGAAATACATTATTCTTATACCTGGCGCTTCCAAAACAGGGAGTTATAAAAAATGGCCAGAAGATAGATATGCAAAATTATCAAATCATTTTATTGAAAATGGTTTTGATATTTATTTAACAGGTTCAAATGAAGATATGAAAACTATGAATTTAATCAAAGCGAGTTGTCCGTTGGCTAAAATCAAAATTGATGAATCTAGGATTGAAAATTTTCTTGAACTTTGCCAAAATGCATCATTTATTGTTGCTAATGACACAGGCCCTACTCATATAGCAGCCCTTTCTAATAGGCCTCTATTTTGGATTGCAATTGATAATTCTATATCCAAGGCTTGTCAGCCATTTGGTAAAAGGGTCATACCTATTTTATCAAAAAATATATCAGAAATAGATCCAAAAAAAGTAATTGAAAAAATTAATTCAGTTAAATTATCTTAAAAATTTCATTATATCTGCGACTATATCATCTTTTTTAAACACTAATTTTGTATAATGATTTTTATAAGGTTCATATTCTTTATTTATTAAATCAGGATGATTACTTTCATCATAAATAATAATTGTTTTTTTTCTTAACATAGTAGCTACATGAGAACATCCACATTCAGGAGTAATAACATGTGAAGCTAAATTTAAAGTCTCTATCCAATCATCAAAAGATTGTTCAAAACAAAGATATGTTTTATTTATCTCCATCTTATAATTTTTATTAAAAAGTGTAATTCCTTTTACCATCTCTACATACTGAGAATGAATTTTTTTCTCAGTAGTTAAAATAAGTTTATATCGATCCTTTTGATTAATTAATTTTATCAATTCTTTTAATTGATTTATCCGCGAGCCTAAAAGCCACTGATTAGATAAGTGGATAATAATTATATTTTTATTTTCATAATGATTTGGAGAAAAATTATAACTTTTGACAGTATTTAATTTAAGTCCCATATTATTTAAGAGTTTCAAAACAATATCAGTTTGATGTGAAATATTATTTTGGAGACGGTTTTCGTATCTGTCTATTATTTGGACATAGTTATAAAAAAAATTTAGTAATGCTTTAAAAAATAATTTTTTTAAACTTGAGTTTCTTTTATATCTAGATAAAAGCAGCGCAGTTGCTTTGTATTTTCCTGATAAGAGTATTTTATAAAATCTATTTTTAAATGGGCTACAATTAATAATATAATCAAACTTTTCTTTTCGTAAATTTCTTATTAACTTTATCTGATTGAAAATACCTTCTCTAAACACAATTATGCTTTCAAATAATTTAGTGTTTCTTGCTAAATTTTTATTAATATGTGAGCACAGTAGAGTTATTTCTACATCATTTTCATGCTTTAAAGCTTCTACTACTGGTAAGGTTAATATTAGATCTCCCAGTCGATCGTCTCTAATTATGCAGATTTTTTTGCTCATAGCTTAATTTTAACGTTATTTATATGATTTAAGACATAAAAATCCTATTTACAAACTCTTAATAACTGTTAATAATCCATCAATGAAATTTACAAAACTCTATGGAATTAGCTTTTCTTGTTAATTACTTCCCCTTTCAACAATTTTTATAAATATCTTTAATTTGAACAAGCCTTATAATAGAAATTTCCAACGAAAAAGAGACCTTCATAAGATTAACCGATTCATATCTAATGAAAATGTTAGGGTAATATTAGAAGATGGCGAGCAATTGGGCGTCATGACAACTAAAGACGCTATTGAACTAGCTCAAAGTAGAGGTGTTGATTTAGTTGAGATCGCTCCAAACAACGACCCACCAGTGTGTAAAATTATTGATTATGGTAAGTTTAAGTATCAAGAGCAAAAAAAGAAAAATGAAGCTAAAAAAAAGCAAAAAGTTATGGAAACAAAAGAAGTCAAGATTAGGCCTGGCACAGGAGATCACGATTACGATGTGAAATTAAGAAATGCTAGAAAATTTATAAGTGAAGGAAATAGAGTAAAATTTAGTCTTAGGTTTAAAGGAAGAGAAATGGAGCACTCAAACTTAGGAATTGCCATGCTTCTTAGATTAAAACAAGATTTAATTGAAGTTATTAGAGTTGAAATGGAACCTAAAATTGAAGGCCGACAAGCCTTTTTAGTTGTTGCTCCAAAGTAAATATGATACAAAACCTTACTTTTTAATCGAAGGGGCAAAAAGGGTATGCCTCAAGATATTAAATAACCTAACTTATAAGGAGTAAAAATGCCCAAACTAAAAACTAAAAGCAGCGTAAAAAAGCGCTTTAAAATATCATCTAGTGGAAAAGTACTAGTTGCACATGTTGGAAAAAGACACGGCATGTCTAAAAGAACAAATTCTTTCATAAGAAGCTCTAAAGGAACAAGAGTTTTATCAGAAGCAGCATCAGGAATAGTTAAAGCAATGATGCCGTATGGGAAATAAATAGGAGCACAATATGCCAAGAGTTAAAAGAGGTGTCACAGCCAGAGCAAGACATAAAAAAGTTTTTGAATTTACCAAAGGCCATAGAGGAAGAAGAAAAAATGTATTCAGAGTTGCAACTCAGAGTATGGATAAAGCACTTCAGTATGCTTATAGAGATAGAAGAGTTAAGAAAAGAGATTTTAGAGGACTCTGGATTCAGAGAATAAACGCTGGAGTTCGCGAACATGGTTTAACATATTCAACTTTCATTAATGGTTTAAAAAAAGCTAATATAGAAATTAATAGAAAAATATTATCTGAAATAGCGTTTCATGAACCGGTTGCTTTTAAAGTTATTGTTGAAAAAGCAAAGTCAAGTTTAACGGTTTAAAAAATCCTGATGGACGTTTCAAAAGTCCTTAAAGAAGCACTTTCTGAATTAGAGAAATCTAACAACGATGATTCTATACAGAGTCTAAGAGTAAAATACTTAGGAAAAAAAGGTCTTATCACTGATTTATTAAAATCATTAAAAGACCTAAGTGTAGAAGACAAAAAAAAATTTGGTGCGTCAGTAAATTTAGCTAAAGAGGAGTTATTAAAAAAAATCAATACTCATTCTTTAGAAATTAATAAAAAAAATATAAATGAAAAACTATCTAAAGAATCAATAGATATTACTTTCCCTCCCCCTATAAGTCAGTTAGGCAAATTACATCCAATATCTAAAACTTATAAAGAAGTCATAGATATTTTTGGAAATATGGGATTTTCTGTTGCTGAGGGTCCAGATATAGAAACAGACTTTAATAATTTTACTGCTTTAAATATACCTGAAGATCATCCTGCAAGAGAAATGCAAGACACATTTTATTTGAATGAAAAAGATGAATTAGATAAACCTTTTGTTTTAAGAACTCATACTAGCCCAGTTCAAATTCGAACTATGATGAATACTAAGCCTCCTATAAAAATTATTGCGCCAGGCAGAACGTATCGATGTGATTCAGACTCAACACATTCTCCTATGTTTCATCAAGTAGAGGGCCTGCTTATCAATGAAGATGCAAATATGGGACACTTAAAGGGTAATCTAATAAACTTTTGTAAAGATTTTTTTCATATTAATGATTTAAAAGTTAGATTTCGCCCGAGTTATTTTCCTTTTACTGAGCCATCGGCTGAAATGGATATAGCGTATTCTATTGTCGATAATAAAATTAAGTTAGGTGAGGGCGATAAGTGGCTTGAAATTTTGGGATGCGGAATGGTTAATCCTAAAGTGATTGAAAATTGCAAAATGGATAGTTCTAAATTTCAAGGTTACGCTTTTGGATTAGGCTTGGATAGAATCACTATGCTAAAACACGGCCTTACAGATATCCGATCTTTTTTTAACGGGAATAATAATTGGCTAAAAGCAAATGGTTTTAGTTTGGGTAGGATTTAAATTATGAAATTTACATATAGTTGGCTTAAAGATCATCTTGATACAGATTTAGATGCCAATGCTATTGGCGAAGCTCTAACTAATATCGGTCTTGAATTAGAAAATCTTACAGATTATTCCAAATCTCATGGAAATTTTGTAGTTGCATCTATTATAGAATTTAAAAAACATCCCAATGCTGATCGTCTCAACCTTTGTACAGTTGACGATGGTTCAAAAAAATATCAAGTCGTTTGTGGTGCACATAATGTAAAAAAAAATCTAAAAGGTATATTTGCTAAAGAAGGTCTTTATATACCAGGTATTGATTTAACTCTAAAAAAAGGAAAAATTAGAGGAGAACTATCAGAAGGCATGATGCTTTCAGAGAGAGAATTAGGTTTAAGCGATGAGCATGAGGGTATTATTGAGTTAGATAATAAAATAGCCAATGGAACAGATGCTGTTACAGCTCTAGGATTAAATGATCCGCTTTTTGAAATCGCTATAACTCCAAATAGAGGCGACTGCTTAAGCGTGAGAGGTATAGCTCGCGATCTGGCATCAAAAGGCTCCGGAGTCTTAAAAGATTTTAAAATAGAAAAAATAGAAAATTCAAATTTTGAAAGTCCTATTAAGTGGTTTATTAAAAGCGACAATAATAGTTGTGAATTTGTTTTAGGTAGATATTTCCGAAATGTTTCTAATCTAAAAAGTCCAGAATGGCTTGTGAAAAAACTTTTAAGTATTGGTCTAAGACCCATCAATGCTTTAGCAGATATTACAAATTATATTACTATCGATCAGGGCAGACCTTTGCACGTATTTGATGCTGATAAGATTAATGGAGATCTAACAATGCATTTAAGTCAAGACGGCGATAGTGTTAAAACTTTAGATAACAAAGAATACAAACTTTCAAAAATTAATACCATAATTTCTGACTCTAATAATATTCATGGTATTGCCGGTGTTATTGGAGGATTAGAGAGCGGATGTAGTGAAAAGACAAAAAATGTTTTTCTTGAAGTTGCATCTTTTAAACCTTCTGGTATTGCGAAATCAGCAAGGTCTCTAGGAATATTTTCTGACGCAAGACAACGTTTTGAAAGAGGAATAGATAAGGTATTCGTTGAAAAAGGTATGGATTACGCCTCCTCATTAATTATTCAATATTGCGGAGGAGAAGCTAGTAAAATTGTTCATGCAGGTGATTTAAATTTAAAGCCAATTATTATTAACTATGAATTTAGAAACTTTCTTAAAGTGATTGGATTTGATCTTGAGCCGAAAGCACAAATTCAATACTTAAAAAATTTAGGTTTTAAAATCACACAACAAAATGAAACTAATTGTACTATTGAAGTACCATCATGGAGAAATGACATAGAGTACTCAATTGATATTATTGAAGAAATTATTCGCCTTCATGGATACGAACATATTAAAGAAGAAAAAACTATTAGTACAAATGAAGACAAGATTAAAATTGAAAACTCTCCAGCTAATAAAAAACATAAAATATATGAAAGACTTAAAAAAATACTTGCTAGTGAAAATTATCAAGAAATTATTACCTTTTCTTTTCATTCTTCTGACTCTCATACATCTCTCAAAGGTTCAGAAACATTAAAATTATCAAATGCTATAAGTGAAGAATTCAACTACATGCGTAATTCTATGTTTGGTAATCACCTTAAAGTCTTAGATGAGAATAAAAAAAAAGGATTTGAACAACAAAGTATTTTTGAAATTGGGCCTATATATGAAAACACAAATGTACAGCATAACATTCTATCAATGATGGCATTTACAATGAAGAGTGTGAATACTGTATTTGAAAATAAATTGTTTGATTTTAATGCTTTGACAATCCAAATATCAAAGCTTTTAAAAGAATTAAATTTTGATATTCAACAATTTGCGATAAAAAGATCTATAAATGAAATGTTTCATCCTGGAAAATCTGCAGAACTATGGCAGGGAAAAAAATTAATAGCTAGATATGGTGCAATTCATCCAATTATTATTCAGAATTATACAAAAGCACCAGAGGTATATGCAGCTGAGATATATATAGATAATCTCCCTTTAGATACAATTTATCATAATAAAAAAATTAGTTTTTTCGAATCGCCTTTTCCTTTTAGTGAAAAAGATTTTTCTTTTATCTTTAATAAGGATCAAAACCTATTTGAAGTATATAAATCTATAATGGGTATAGATAAAAAATTAATTCATAATGTTGACTTTTTTGATCAATTTTATTCCCATGAGATTGGCTTAGAAAATAAAAGTATTACTTTTAGAATTAAAATTCAGTCTCAAGACAAAACTTTAGAGGATAAAGAATTGGAAGATATTTTTTCAAAAGTCATAGAGACAATTACTAATAAGTTTGATGCGCAGTTAAGAAATTAATGGAAATTTCTAAAATTAGGAATTTTTCCATTGTAGCCCATATTGATCATGGTAAGTCTACTCTGGCTGACAGAATAATTGAATATTGTGGCGGTATGGACGATCGTACTAAAAAAGACCAAGTCCTCGACTCTATGGATATTGAAAGAGAAAGAGGCATTACAATCAAAGCACAAACTGTAAGACTTAAATATATCAGTGCTGACAAAGAAGAATTTCAGCTTAATTTAATGGATACTCCAGGTCATGTGGATTTTTCTTATGAAGTATCTCGATCATTATCTGCCTGTGAAGGTTCAATTTTAGTTGTTGATAGTACACAAGGAGTTGAAGCTCAAACATTAGCTAATGCTTACCAAGCAATTGATGTTAACCATGACATACTTCCAGTTTTAAATAAAATAGATCTTCCTTCATCTGATCCGGAGAGGGTTAAAGAAGATATTGAACAAACTATTGGTATTGATGCATCAGAAGCTCTCCCTGTCTCTGCAAAAACTGGAGAGGGTATTCCTGAGCTTGTTAATCAACTTATTTCTAAATTACCACCTCCTATATCTGAAGGGGAAGAGCTTAAAGCACTTTTAGTTGATAGCTGGTATGATAATTATTTAGGTGTAACTGTTTTAGTCAGAATTAAAGGGGGCATCCTTAAGAAAGGCATGAAAGTAAAATTCATGTTTAATAATCAAATTTATTTAATTGAAAGACTTGGATATTTTACACCTGAAATTAATTACTGTAATGAATTAACACCAGGCGAAATTGGTTTTTTTAATGCAAGTATTAAAGCAGTTTCTGATTGTAAGGTTGGAGATACGATTGTTGATGTAAATAATAAAAATGTCCAAGCACTGCCAGGATTTAAACCATCTCTGCCTGTCGTATTTTGTGGAATTTATCCAGTTGACACTTCAGATTACGAACACCTAAAAGAAAGCCTAGGTAAACTAGCATTAAACGACTCAAGCTTTGTTTATGAAAAAGAGTCAAGTGCAGCATTAGGCTATGGATACAGATGTGGTTTTCTAGGATTATTGCACTTAGAAGTATCAACTGAACGTCTAAGAAGAGAATTTAATTTAGATTTAATTACAACAGCACCAGGCGTTGTTTATAAAATTATTAATAATCGTGATGAAGAAATTGTAATTAGTAATCCAACTGAATTACCAGATCCCTCTCAAATTAAAGAGATTTTAGAGCCCTGGATAAAGTCAACAATTATTGTTCCTCAAGAATATTTAGGCACTGTAATAACCTTGTGTATTGATAAAAGAGGCAAACAAACAAATCTAAATATACAAAATAATAAAGTCATTCTAGAGATGGAATTGCCCCTTAACGAGATTGTTATAGATTTTTACGATAAATTAAAGTCATACTCTAAAGGCTACGCTAGTTTTGATTATTATGTTGAAGGATATAAGCCGGGAGATCTTGTTAGATTAAGTATATTGGTAAATGGAGAATTAGTTGATGCATTTTCTAACATTGTTCATCGTACAAGAGCTGAATATATTGGAAGAAGAATTTGCATTAAATTAAAAGATCTAATTCCTAGACAAAACTTTCAAATAGCAGTTCAAGCTGCTATTTATGGAAAAATAATAGCTAGAGAAAGTATTAAAGCCTTTAGAAAAGATGTAACTGCAAAACTCTATGGTGGTGACGTTACCAGAAAGAAAAAATTATTAGAAAAACAGAAAAAAGGTAAGAAAAGAATGAAACAATTCGGTAGTGTAGATATACCTCAAGATGCTTTCTTCGAAGCCTTAAAAATAGGCGAAGAATAAAACCTGTTTATAAAAAATTAAACTTTTTTCTTTACAGTCTTTTTCTTTATGTTTTTCTTTTTTGTAAAACTTATAATTTTATTTTTTAGCTCAATTTCATCCAAAACTGAATAATAGCTTAATAGCTTTGTTTGATAACCAGTGAGTTCATTTAACATTTTGCGCAGTGAAGTGGCAACTTTTTTATTCTTACTAAAATTCTTTGCAAAATATTCCAAATCAAAATCACAAACACAATCAATTATATTATCTTCCAACTCAAATACTTCTTCTTGCTGCTTTTTAGTTAAATCTTTCATAATAGATATCTCCTATATTTAATTGTAATATGTACTTTTATATCAAAAATTACTATTGAACCTTTCAAATATTTTTCATTATGTTAGAAGTATTGATATTGAATACTCGGAGAGATGGCAGAGTGGTCGATTGCGCTAGCTTGGAAAGTTAGTGTAGGGGCAACCCTACCGTGGGTTCGAATCCCACTCTCTCCGCCATAAAATGCATATTTATAATATACCATTTCTTAAAAGACTTATTCCAAGCGTCATCAGAAGGTATAAATTATTATTTAATCCAGTTATTAATAATTTTGAATTTCATAATTTAAAAATCGACTTAGATATTAGAGAGAGCTTAGAAAGAAAAATTTATTTTGAAAAAAGATATGAAGAAGATAGATTATCTTATTTAATAGATAAAATTCATGATTACAAAATAGATACTTTTATAGATGTTGGAGCGAATATTGGTATTTATTCCTTAAGAATCGCAAAAAATGTTCCAAGCATTAAAAAGATTATTTCTTTTGAGCCATTAATCGAAACATTTAATAAATTACAAAAAAATATCTATCAAAACAATTTAGAAAATAAAATTGATATTTATAATTATGGACTTTCATCGGTATCTAAAAATATCTTCGGACTTTTAAGGAAAAAAGGAAATTTAAAACAAGCTGCTGGGTTTAATATTAGTGGTGAGGGTAATATTAAAATATCTGTTAAAAAATGTGATGAAATAATACAATTTCATAATCAAAATATTTGCATTAAATGCGATGTGGAAGGCCATGAATTAGAGGCCTTCAAAGGAATGGAAAAACTTTTAAAAGATAATAGATGTTTTTTACAAATTGAAATTTGGGAAGATAACTATCAAGAATTAAATCAGTATTTAATAGATACAGGTTATAAATTTACAAAAAAAATTATCGGTGAATACTATTATCAAAATTTTTAAAAAAGAATATTTTCTATAAATTTTTCAAATACATCATTCGGCTTAACTCTATATGCTAGTTTGGGATCCTCTATAGTTTTTCCTTTATTATCTAGAAGTCTATCAGTGGTCGTAGATATTTCTCCATCTTTTGCAATAGCAGGAATTATATTATCTGAGTAATCAAAAGATTTTGTTGCTCCAAAAATACCGATAGATTTAGTTCCTATCGCTGCTGACAAATTAAGTATTCCACTGTCATTTCCAATATACATACTAGAAACTTTCAATATAGGCATAATGTCTTTAATGCCTAGATGGGCGTAATTTAAAATATTCTTATCACTTATTTCGTTAATAATTTCGTCAGCTAAATAAGCATTTTTAGGACTGGCTAATAAGATGTGTTTATAATTATCTTTCTTATTAATTTTTAATATTAGCTCTATAAAGTATTCCTTTGGCCATGATCTCCACATTTCACTAGAGTCAATTCCGTATGTAATTATTTTTTCATTATTTGGAGATAGTTGATTTCTCGATGTTTCTAATAAGCTCTCATCAACATTAATATTGATAAATTTATAGTTGATAGGGTAGTTCATCTGATTAAAAAATTTATTAGATCTTTCAATGTAATGAATTTTCAAATCTTTTTTCTCCAGCTGGTTTTTATTTGTTATCCAAAGAGATTGATTAGTAACCCCAAATCCATTTATCGTTTTTACGTTCGCCACTCTAGCAGCTATAGCTGGCCTACTAATTTTATCTAATATCCAAACTTCTTTTGCATCTAAAGTCTTAAATAATTTTTGCATGTATAAAATTTCTTTTATGTAGTTAAAAAACCCTTTTTTAAAAGGAATATAATAAATATCTTCAATATAGTTTTCATCAGCTAAAATAGCTTTAGCGCTTGTACTTTCTCTTGTAATTAAAATTATTTCTCTTTTAGAAATATTACTAATATGTCTAATAAAGGGCATATGCCAAATAAAGTCACCTAATTTACCTGATGGATAAACTACAAATATGTTTTGATTCATTAATGATTAGTATAATTTGCTTATAATGAAAAAGAACTTAATTGTTTCATCTGCAGATAATAAGTATTTTGACTTATTACTGGATCTAATTAATTCAGTTAAGGCTAATAGTGAATATGAATCTTATGATATAGCAGTATTATCAGTTGGGTTATCAAAGGAAAATCAACAAACTCTTACTAAATTAAACATACCATTCACAGACCCTATTTGGAACGTACAAGTTCCTCAATATAAAATTTTAGGAAGAGATCACTTAAAAACACAAGTTGCTAGATTTTTTCTAGATGATTATTTTCCTGGGTATCAAAATTATATTTGGATGGACTCAGATATGTGGATTAATGATTTTAAAGCATTTGAACTTTATGTAAAAGGTTCTGAAAAATCTGGCTTCTCCATTACACCTCAAGTTGACCGAGCCTATTATCAACTTATGAATATAAAATGGTTTGGAATATTTCCTATAAAAATAAACTCAATTAATTATAAAAATATTTCAAGAAGTATATCACGAAGTACTGGGAGAAAGTTTGCTGCTTATGCAACATTGAATGCAGGGTGTTTTGCTTATAATTATCAATTTGATGGAATGAAAATTATTAGATCCAATCTTAAGCAAGCTTCACAAAAAGGAAGAATTTTTGGATCTGATCAAGTAGCCTTATGCTTATCAGTTTTTAGAGATAAAATCAGTGCTGAACTTTTACCGGCTTATTGTAATTGGTTGTGTGATTCCCATATGCCCCATTACTCTATAAAATTAAAAAAATTTGTTGAGCCTTACCTTCCTCACAATCCAATTGCATGCATCCATCTTGCTGGTATGAATGAAGATCGTTTTCATAATAAGCAGCATTCAATTAAACTGATAGAAGGCGGAAATATGGAAATGAGTCTAAAATTTAATTCTCGTCTTGATTGATTTCTTCAGGTAATTTTTTCTTAGGATCTTGAATAACAGATAAAATTTTTAAATCTTCAATATCCTTAAGAGATTTAAGAAAGTTTCCTTTTTTATCTTTTAAGGCCCCTTTAGCATCTATAATGCTTTTTTGAGATCTATTCAAATTTTCTTCAATTGTTGTAATGTGGTTATAAGCCATAACAGCTTTGGCTCTTAAGTTTTCTAAAAACTTAATTGCTTTTCCCATTTTTTTCGATTGATTGTCAATTCTCCACATATGATCAATTAATGTGATAAATAAATATAGAGAAATAGGCCCCACAATAAAAATTTTTTTCTTAAATGCTTCCTCGATAATATCACTTTTATCTTTTAATATAGGCAAAAGTGCTTCTTCAGCTGGTACAAACATTAAAATTGCATCAAATGACTCAACAGACTTAGTATAGTTCTTATCGTCAAGGTCTTTAAAATGCTTTTTCACACTATCAATTAATTTTTTAGTAGCTTCCTTTTTTGCACTTTCGTCCTCTGCTTCGGCTAATTCATGCAATGCCGTCATAGATACCTTTGAATCAATCACAATATCCCTACTATTTGGTAAATGAACTACAACATCAGGTATAATTTTATTTCCTTGTTCATCTAAATACTCTTTTTGGGACTCATACCCAAACCCATCTTTATAGCCCATATTTTCTAACGCAGTTTTTAAAACTCTTTCACCCCAATCACCTTGTGACTTGGATCCACCGCTCGTCATTAAATTCTTAGCAGCTATCACAGATTTATCTATTGAGTCGCTTTTTAACGATATATTTCTATAAATCTCTTCCATAGTTAATTGTTTGCCAACGATGTCTTTAATAGAAGAAGAAACGACGTCGAATTCATTCTTGAGTAATTTAATATCATCATTAGAAGTATTTTTTTTATTAGAATTGATGATCCAATAAATTATGGAAATAATGCCTGCACCTATAATTAGACCTATTAAAAATGATGTTGTATGCATATTCGACTAAATCTGATTATCTAATTAATCTTTAATCTTCTCCAAATTTGATATTTAACTATAACTTAACTTAATCTATTCTTTTAATTTAATTTTATGATTTCCTAAAATTTTCTTAGTTTCCATATATTTCTTATTAAACCGATTCACTTTAGGCTTAATTGTGATCATTTTTTTAACATTTATATTGCTTTTCTTTAAGGCACTAATTTTACCTGGATTATTGGTAATAAGATTTAGTGTTTTTATTTTTAAAAATTTAAGTATCTGTAAAGCGGCAAAATAATTTCTCTCGTCTCCACTATAACCAAGAATATTGTCTGCTTTATATGTATCAATTCCATAACTCTGAAGTTTATAAGATAATATCTTATTATGAATTCCCAAACCTCTTCCTTCTTGATTAAGGTAGAACAAGAAACCTCCTTCCTTTGACTTGTTAATATAATGCATAGCTTCATCTAATTGTTGACCACAATCACATTTCATACTCCCCATTAAATCACCTGTCAGACAAGAAGAATGAATGCGTATATTAGGGGTATAATTTTTAGACTTTCTTTGAAATTGAATTGCATAGTGCGTGTGATTGTTAATTTTATCTTGAAACAAATATAATTTTGTGTCTTGACCCTTATTAATAGGTAATTCTATTTCATCACGGTAAATCACATTAGTCTTATTTAATTTTTTATAAATGGAGGGCATGTTGAATAATTCTGCATTATTAAAAAGGGTTTTATTATTTTTTTTATGAATAAATAATGGAAATGGTATGAGGTTAAAACTCTTAAATATTTTAAAAATTTTTATTTCTATTTTAGATGCAGTGGCTAAGGACTTCACATTAAAGAAATGATCAATTTTAAAATTTTGATTAAAAAGTATATTTGTATTTTTAGGAATTTTTATGATTTCAACTTGATAATATAAATCATTCTTTGTATTAGAAACATTGTGAAAATTTAGAAAGTAGCCAGGAACCAACATCTTTGGTTTTTCTTTAAGAGACAACGCAGCAAGATTTTTCGACGATGGGTTTAAATAAAATATTTGATTGTCAAATTTAATAGGTCTATCAAATTCTAATTCGTTTTGAAGGATATCAATTTCTTTTCTCATCTAGACCAATAATTTATGGAATATAGTTTAGGAAACAACAATAAAGTAATCCTAGTGGCTTGAAGCCACTAGGATTGAAAGTTAATTAAAAAGCTGTGTCACGACCTTTGTCTTTTGCTAGCTCTCTAGCATTAGCATTTACGGAAGGCCTAAAGGGCATATCAACAATTACGCCATCTACTGGTGTTCCAGGAGTATCACAGTATTCATCTGGAAGATGAATTTTAAAGGAAGTGCCAATAGCTTTCTTGTCATAGGGAACGTAGCCCATTGCAATATTGGTACCTAATTCTGGTGAGTACCAAGGAGATGTTAAATATCCAATAGGTGTAGATCCATCCTCAGATATCAACCAAAAATCTGGCGCATATTCCTCAATAGGCTTGCCTCCAAGAGTAAAACCAACTAGTTGATTACTGTAGGGTTTTTCTCCTGCCTCTATCTTATCTCTCATAGCTTCAAGAGCTTGCTTACCAATATAGTCAGCTTCTTTTTTTCTAGGTACTTGATAGGCTAGATTACACTGAAACGGGTAAGTTTCTGAGTCAAGATCTTGTCCCCAAGATAATATACCAGCTGCAATTCTTCTGTGATGAGCTGGGGCTATAACCATAAGATTATGTTTTTTTCCTTTTTCTAGAACATCATTCCACATATCATCAGCATACTTGGTTGCATCTTTTAAATAGATTTCATATCCTTTTTCACCAGTAAAACCAGTTTGTGAGATAATACAGTCTCTTCCCCCAACCTTTGCTTCCATTAAACCATAATAAGGAATCTCTCTTACTGCATCACCCACAAGGTCAGCCATGAGGTCGACTGATTTTGGGCCTTGTATTTGGACGGGTGCAACATCGATTTCATCGATTTCAACATTAAATTTTTTATCATGATTAACACCTTGAAGAAAAAACATAATATCTGAGTCAGATAAGGAAAACCAAAATTCATCTTCTGCAACTCTTAAAAGAATCGGGTCGTTTAAAACACCACCTTTATCATTACATAAGATTACGTACTTACCCTTCATTACATCGATACGAGTAGCATCTCTTGTAATAACATAGTTAGTAAATTTCATTGCATCCGGACCTTTAACACGAATTTGTCTTTCTACTGCTACATTCCACATAGTTACATGATTAACTAATGCATTGTACTCTACCATGGCTCCGCCATCTTCAGGCTTTACATATCCTCTTGGATGATACATACGATTATAAACCGTACATCTCCAACATCCAGCTTCTACAGACAAATGCCAATAAGGGTTTTTTCTAACCCTTGTCGAAATTAACATTTGTTGTGGTGTTGGACCTGATTGTCTTAAGTTATATGGTACCTGTCTATCGGACTGGTCCACGGTATTAGGTTGTGATAGTTTCATAGTGCTTCCTCCAAGGAAAACGTTTTATAAATCGAAAACTAAATTTTTTTTATTGCTTTTGCAATCTCAAAAGTACTGTCTAAAAAATTTTCTTATGGAAAACTAATTTTTCATTTTCAACAATGAAATCACCATTTTGGATGGCTGTTAGCCAATAACAAGTCTTTTCAAACCCACCAAAGGGATAACAATGAAAGCCATTAGGTCTTCCAATCTTGCTATATTTACTGGCGGTAACTAATTCCATTAAAAGTTTATCATTACTAGTTTTCACAAGTAAGTCTCCAATTTTATTGGAATTCTTTTTAAGAAAATTTAAAGAATTTCCAACACCGCTCATAAGTCCAAAATTTAATAAAGTTTTAAAAGTTGCTGGCCCTGGAAAACCAACCCTTACTGGTAAGGTAACACCAATTGTATCAAGTAAAGCATCCCACTTTATAAAAGGCTCTGCTTCAAAAAAAAATTGCGTTACAATTTCTAAATCTAATACACTTGCATTATGAATTTGTTCTTTATTTAATAAAAATTTTTTTAATGTCTCGTCATTAATATCTGGAGAACCTTCAGGGTGACCAGCAACTTTAACTTTATTAAAATTATATTTTTCTAAAAGTCCACTTTCAAGAATATCCATAGAAGATTGAACAGAACCTACCTGATTGCCACCACCACCAATTACTAAAATATCACTAGATTTTGTTAATTTCCTAATCTTAATTAGAAAATCTTCAACATGATCAATATCCCTCATAGTTCTAGCTGGTAAATGAACTATAGGTGTAAAGCCTTTAGTGTCCACAAACTCTACTGCGCTGAGAATTTCTTTTTCATCAGACTCAGGCAAATATGTAACAAAAATTTTATTTTTTTTATTGATGTGAATATCGGTAATTTTTTTTTGAACTTTAGGATTTAACTCAATGGTAAAATCATCAATAAAATTTATAATATCTTCTTTCATTAAGAAAAAGAAACTATCATAAAAAAATAAAATTTCTTAGGATTTAAGTCTCTTATTTTCAGGATCTAATAAAGGCTCTTTTGTTACCGTGATAGGGTATCTTTTTCCAAAATAATCTAGTTCTAATTTTGTACCCTCCACGGCATAATGTTGAGGTAAATAACCATAAATAATATGCTTATCAACAAAATAGCCATAATTTGTACTACTCACATACCCAACTGATTTTCCATGATTGTCATAGATTGGCTCTTTACCTAAGGCCATACCCTCGCTATCGCTAATTACCATACAACATAATTTCTTCTCTAAAGGTGACTCTTTTAACTTCATTAAAGCGTCTTTGCCGATAAAATTATTTTCTTTTTTAAGCTTTACCGTAAAGCCCAATCCTGCTTCATATGGATTTGTGTTGGTATGAATATCAGAGCCTAGTGAGCGATAGCCTTTTTCGAGTCTCAAAGATTCAAATGCACCAGCACCAGAGCAAATCATATTATATTCTAAGGACTTACTTCTTAATTCATCCCACAAAGTTAAACCATATTCTGTTGGTGTGTAGATTTCCCATCCGAGCTCACCGATATAAGAAATTCTAACAGCAATACATGGCACATGGCTGATAGAAATATTTTTAATACTAAAAAATGGAAATTGCTCATTTGATACATCGTCGTCTTCACACAAACTTTCTAAAACTTTTCTTGAATTAGGTCCCCAGAGGCCAATACCCGCATAAGCAGAAGTCCAATCAATAATATTCACACTACCATCATCGGGAGCATTATCTCTAAGCCAGGATAAATCAATCATTCCATTACCGGCACCAGCTAGGACCCAAAATTTATTTTCTTCAAGTCTACTTATTGTTAAATCACTCTTGATCCCACCATAGATATTTGAAATTACAGAATATACAACTTTACCAACTGGTATATTGATATTATTCGTACAAACTTTTTGTAAGAGATCTAATGCTCCTTTTCCACTAACTTCAATCTTAACAAAACCGGTGATGTCAAAAAGAGCACCCGTTTGCCTTGTTACTAAGTGTTCGGCTGCTTGAATAGGTGACCAAAACTTTGAAGACCATCCGGTTCGATTTGGAAAATTCTTACCTTTAATTAAAGATAAATTAGTTTCATACCATTGAGGTCTTTCCCATCCCATAGTTTCAAAAAATTGAGCTTTATTTTCATTCAGCCTTGAATAAAAAGGGCTTCTTCTTAGAGGTCTTGGCTGCTCCATTTGCTGAAGTGGGTGAATAATATCATAAACTTCTTTGTAATTTTGTTTCCCTCTTGCTCGTAAATACTTTCTCACATGGTGATGTTTGTGAAAACGATTAATATCACCTTCTCTGACATCTAACTCTGGTTCACCGTTTACAATCCACTCAGCCATAGCCTTACCAACACCACCACTATGCGTTATCCAAACAGCACTGGCTGACCATAATCCTTTAATAGAAGTTTCTCCCATCAGCGGGTTACCGTCGGTAGTAAATGAAAAAATACCATTAATTTTTTTAGTTAGTTTTTTATCTGCAAATGAGGGAAATAGCCAATTGGTCTCTTTATGCGCTCCCTCAAAGTCATCTGCTCTCCAGTCTACTAAAGAGGGCATATCTATAGCATCTTTTGGCTTTAAAAGTTCTTCAGATTCTAAAATTCTAGGTTCATGACGATAGTTGCCAATCACATAAGTATCATTCCATTGTCTAAAATATAAACTATGATCTTGGTGTCTAACGAGAGCATGTTCAACCAAAGCTTCTTTAATATCAGCTTTAAATTCTTTTAGTTCTTCAAAAGGTTCAAGCCATGCCATTTGATGTTCACACGGAACAAGAGGTAAAGAAATTCCTGCTAACCTTCCCATTTTAGGAGACCAAATTCCTGTAGCCACAAGAACAATATCAGCTTCAAAAAGCCCATTTTCTGTTTCGACACCCTGAATTTGATTGTTAGAAATTTTAAATCCTGTGACGGCAGTGTTACCAATAAATTTTCCAGCACCTAGGTCAGTAACATATTTTGCCATCGCTTGGACAGCACGCACAGGCGCAGCCAATCCATCGGTTGGGACATAGTATCCGCCATAAATTTTTTCAGGATCAATGTAAGGGCTCATTTTTTGAACTTCTTCAGGAGTAATAATTGTTGCGTCAGAGAGTCCGTAGCTGTGAGCTAATCCTAACTTTCGATAAAGATCTTTATGACGTTCTTTGGTTTTTGATACTTCAATTCCACCAACTGTGTGGTAACAAGGCTTTCCTTCAAATTCAAGCGATCTTAACAAATCAACTGTGTATTGAGCAAATTTACACATCATTCTTGACGGATTTGTTTGAAAAACTCCACCTGGAGCGTGGCTTGTTGAACCGCCAGTTTCAAATAAAGGACCTTGGTCCAAGACGGTAATATCTTTCCAGCCTAATTTTGCTAAGTGATAAGCAGTACTGGCTCCCGTTATACCACTTCCAACTATTATTATTCTTGATTTATTTAACATCTAAAATTCATTACCATTTTTAGAATTTAGCTAATCAATTTAATATATGATGTCAATTAGAATTTTATAGCATCTATAAGTTGATTCTTTAAATGGTCTCCAAATGATTTGTTACAAGTAATCAACATTTTATTTTTTAAGTTATAAATACTACAATCAACTCTTCCAATTAATGTTTGCGCTGAGGTTAAACTTGGAAACTTTTGCTCTCTAAAGTCAAAATGAGTAATTTTATTTAATACTGCAATTTTATTATCACCAGTAACCTCTAAATAAATTTGACCTTCAGAATAATTAGTTGCTAACAACTTTTCATTTTCATTAATTTTATCAATAACAGTATCAATTTTTATTTTTGTATCTTGCAAAAAAATTATATTCCATTGATCAAAAGAACTTTTTGAACAAATGACATTTTTATCTTCTTCAATCTCAAGATTATTCTTTGGAAGAGAAATTTTAAACTGAGATTTAACAAGTTGCGAAAGAGCAGGGGTATGATCTCCTCTTATTAAAATTTGATGAAGATTTAATTCTTTAATTTCAACAGAGTTAGATGATATCAAGTTCATTAAGATACTAACCTTTTATTTTCTTCATCTATAAAAATTGGCTTTATAATTTCTATTTCAAAAGCTCCTTTAGAACTTGAGGATACATAAGCTTTTGAACCAATTAATTTCTTACCGTCTTTAATAACTGCCATTCCAAAACTATGTCCTAAATTAGGACTGACATAACTAGAAGTTACATGACCCAACATTTTAACAGGTGGTTTTATACTTGATGTAAGAATAATATGCTGACCTTCTTCAATGATATCATTCGGATCTATGGGCTTAATTCCAACTAGTTGTTTCCTGTCTGACCTAATAGTATCTGTTCTTGTTAAAGATCTCTTCCCAATAAAATCTTTTTTATTTTTTCCAATCATCCATTCTAAATCCATATCATGAGGAGTTACAGATCCATCAGTATCCTGACCAACAATAATATAGCCCTTTTCAGCCCTTAATAGATGCATTGTTTCTGTTCCATATGCGATTAGACCTTCATCTTTGCCAAAACGAAATAAATCTTCCCAAAGTTTCAAAGCAATAGAGGGTCTTACATAAATTTCATAACCAAGTTCACCAGTAAAGCTAGCTCTTAAAATTCTCACAGTTGATTTCAAGTAAGTAAAATTTCCAAATGTCATAAAAGGAAAATTTTCATTATCAAACTTTATATCTTTGAATACTTTCTCCATTATTAAACGAGTGTTTGGACCACTTATATTAAATGTACAAAATTGTTCAGTAATAGAGTTTAAAAATACATTAAGATGAGGCCATTCCGTTTGTGCAAATTCTTCCATATGACTAAGAACTTTTGCTGCACCTCCTGTGGTTGTAGTAGCTATAAAATGTTTATCATTGATTTTTGATATAATTCCATCATCCATAACCATACCATCTTCACCTAACATTAAAGCGTAGCGTGCACTCATAGGTTTCATTTTTGAAAAGTTATTTGTGTACATTAGGTTCATAAATTCTAGTGCATCACTGCCCTTAATTTCTATTTTACCTAAAGTACTTCCATCTAGGACACCTGCATATTTTCTAACATGCACAGCTTCTCTTTGAACAGCTTCATATAAATTTTCCTCTGGATGACTTTTAAAATACCAAGGACGCTTCCACTGACCAACATCTTCAAATATAGCTCCATTTTTTTTATGCCATTCATGAATAGATGTTTTTCTTTCTGGGTCGTAAAAATCATATGTTCCTCTTCCTGCAATTGATGCGAAACTTAAAGGAGCATAAGGTGGTCTATAAATTGTAGTTCCTACTTCAGAAACTTTTTTGTCTAGTATTTCTGAAACTATCCCAAGTGCGTTAATACTACTTATTTTACCCTGATCAGTTCCCATACTATTGGTGGTAAATCTTTTTAAATGTTCAATCCTATCAAATCCCTCTTGAATTCCCTGTCTTAAATCCTTAGTGGTAACATCGTTTTGCAAATCAATAAAAGATTTTGACCATCGAGATTCTTTTTCATGTTTTGTTTCCCATAATTTTTCAATTGAGTATTTATCAGTATCATTAAGCGTCAAATCTATTTCTAATAGAGGCTCATGATCTAAAAAGCTAAGCTTAGTATTAATATCGTTTACAATTTTACTATATTGAAATATTCCTGCATTTGAGCCTAAAACAATCGTATTCTGAAAAGATTTATCAGGTTTAAAAGTTAAGTATTCGTCATCCCAAGACAATACACCTTTAGATTGAGTGAATAAATGTACGTCAGGATTGAAACCACCAGAAACACAAAGCATTTTAGATTTTAGTTTAGTAATTATTCCTTCGGCATCCCTCACACTAATTTCTTGTACTTGTTTTTTCCCATCACAACCCTCAATATGAGCATTAGTAAAAAGAGGTATATTCTTTTTATGAATTATTTTTAGCAACTCAGGCTCTATTTTATCTCCAGATCTTGAGTCGACATAAGCTTGAGGTTTGCAATTTAAATCAATTAGTTTTTTTATAAGACTAAGACATGAGGAATTATTACTAAAAATTACAGGATTAGTCTCAGGAATAACTCCGTATCGTTGAATAAATTTTTCAAAAGATCCTGCAAGCATAATCCCCGGTAAATCATTATTTCTAAATGAAACTAAACGTTCAATATGTCCGTTAGCTAAAATTATATGATCAGCTCTTATTTTATGGAGGATCTGATCGACGTTACCATCTAAGGGCAATGTTCCTGTTGTCCTATCTTCAATTGCAATTAAATGGTTAATGTAATTATATGTGGTTGCTAAAGTATTTTTTAAGATCTTAATATTTTCTAAACCCTCTAACTTCTTTTCAAGCTCCTTGATCCATAATTTATTATCTTTATTTTCAATTGTTGAGATTTTATTTGAGTTTTTAAGTATACCTCCTAAGAAGCCATCTTGCTCAATAATTAAAATTTTAAGTTCAGTTTTTGCTAGGCTTTTTGCTGCCAATAAACCAGATAAACCTCCTCCTACAATTACTACATCCACATGATGATGGAGTTGAGTGCTAGTTGTTCTAAAAGGTTTTGGCGGTTTACCTAGTCCAGCAGCTTTTCTAATTAAAGGCTCATAAACTTTTTTCCAAAAACCTCTCGGTCTCATAAAAGTTTTATTATAAAAACCAGCACTGAATAAAGGAGATAAAAGGCTATTAATTGAGCCCAAGTCATTTTCTAGTGAGGGCCAACAATTTTGACTTTCTACTTCTAGCCCTTCATATATTTGTTTTATTGTTGCACGTGTATTAGGTTCATTGTGCTCACTTAATATTTGTACAAGCGCGTTGGGTTCTTCTATTCCACAAGTATAAATACCTCTTGGTCTATGATACTTAAAACTTCTACCAACAACCCTAACGTTATTTCTTATTAGGGCTGAAGCTATTGTGTCCCCTTTAAATCCTCTATATTTTACACCGTCAAATGTAAAATTTATTGATTGATGAAAGGCTATATGAGTAACATCTTTATTGTTTTGAGCGGTCATAATTTTTTAACCGTGAAGTTACCAGATCCAACATCTGGCTCTCCTGAAGGTGTCGTCAAATTACTGTCTTCGAGATCGGCAGGCGATGGTTTATCATTTTTAATTTCATAACTCCTCAAGATTTTATCTGTAGATGTATCTCTAACAGCGTTAAACCATTTTCTACATCCATGACTATGTACCCATCTTTCAAAATAAATACCTTTAGGGTTAGATCTAAAAAAAACATACTCTGACCATTCCTTGTCAGTTACTTCTTCTGGATTAGATGGTCTTGAAACATGAGCCTCACCACCATTGGTAAACTCACATTGCTCTCGGGGACCGCAGTAAGGACATTCAATAATTAACATGATTAGTGAGCTACTGCCGCAGCTCCATGTTCGTCTACGAGTTTTCCTGAAACAAATCTATCAAGACTGAAAGCTGCATTAATAGAATGAGGTTCATCTTTCGCAACAGTATGAGCAAAAACATTAGCACTTCCAGGAGTGGCCTTAAAACCTCCAGTACCCCATCCACAATTAAAATATAATCCCTGAATATCACATTTACTTATAATAGGACTTGCATCAGGAGAAATATCAACAATACCTCCCCACTGACGAAGCATTTTCATCTTTCCAAATACTGGATATAATTCAACCATAGCTCTGATGGTATCTTCCACAACATCAAACCCTCCGCGCTGAGTGAATGAGTTATAACCATCCGTACCTGCGCCTATAACTAATTCTCCTTTGTCTGACTGACTGACATAAGCATGCACTGCATTAGACATCACAACAGTATCAATGACGGGTTTTATTGGCTCTGATACTAATGCTTGGAGTGGTTTACTTTGAAGTGGAAGTCTTATTCCTGCACTTTCTGCAAGAACACTGGTATGACCAGAAGCAACTACTCCAATCTTTTTTGATTTAATAATTCCTTTAGAAGTTTCTAAACCAATCACTTTTCCATTTTCAGTTAAAATTTTATATGCTTCACAATTTTGAATGATATCAACTCCCATTTCATCTGCCCTCATAGCATACCCCCAAGCGACCGTATCATGGCGGGCTGTTCCCGCTCTAGGTTGAAAGGAAGCTCCTAAAACAGGGTAGCGTAAATTATCTGTATTCATAATAGGTACAAGTTTTTGAATTTCTTCTTTTGAAATCCATTTTGAGTCAATGCCATTTAGTGTATTGGCGCTCACTCTTCTTTTAATTTCTTTGATATCGTGTTCAGTGTGAGCAAGATTCATTACCCCTCTTTGACTAAACATAACATTATAATTTAAATCGTGAGTTAAACCTTCCCAAAGTTTTAAAGAATGTTCATATAGATTTGCGCTTTCGTCCCACAAATAATTAGAACGAATAATAGTTGTGTTACGACCTGTATTTCCACCACCAAGCCAACCTTTTTCAATCACTGCTATATTGGTTAGACCATGCTCTTTAGCTAAGTAATAAGCTGTCCCTAATCCATGACCACCACCACCAATAATTATTGCATCATAACTGGCTTTCGGCTCCGGGCTTCGCCACATTTTCTCCCAATTCTTATGGCTAGACATTGCATTCTTTAGAATACTAAATATTGAGTATTTTCTTTTCACAGCCGAAAACTAGCAAATCATCAATTGATTTCCAATATGTTTTTAGTAACCATATGTTTGAAAATCTTTGGGTATTTTGCATTTAAGGCGCAATCTACATTGGGAGCATACCTTTTTCCTCTTATGTCAGAGTCAGAGACTGTTCTAATCTCATAACTAAATCGAGAGGTATTAGAGTTTTCTTTGGAGGAACTGTGAAGATGACTTCCTGAAAAACATAAGATCTCCCCAGGATTGATATTCACTCTTATAGTTTTTGTTTCTTTCTTTAAGTCATCTAGCAGTTGTGGGGCTGAAGGATAATCAAATTCACCTAATTTTCTTTTTTTAAAATATGTATCAAGATCCCATGTAGAGGTAGTGTTTTTAATAGGTTGATTAAAATATTCAGGATAAAAAATAAGAGTATTGGTTTGATCTAAATTATTTATAGGAGCCCACCAGTTAACCTGTTCGAATATATTGGTACCCCAAGTGTCTCTATGAATGCCAATTCTTGAAGCTTCATAGGTAGCCTTTTTGAATTCCGCAGGAGCAATCCTGACTACAAATTTATCTCTATAACAATCCTTAATTTCAAAATTAATTTCTTTCAAAAAATCTTCAAAAAGATTTAAAAGTTGATCTTGGTTTTTTAGTTTTGAAATCAATTGTTTAGAAATTAATTCTGCATCTTTTTCTAAATGCAAAGACTCTAAATTATTAGAATAATAATTTTGTACTTCTTTTTTTATAGTATCGACAATTTTAAGAGCATTCTTAGAATTAGAAAATTTGAAAATTGTTCCACGAAAAAGTGATTTTTTAAAAGTATTTTGGTTTTTAATAGAATTTATTTCTTCTATCATTAATCGAGGTCACCAACATAAACACCTAAAGCTAAGGCTGTTTCTATTAATGAATCTTTTTTATCTACTACTTTATAAGTACTGATTCCTTCAGAGATTGGAACGTCGATAACTCTTCGATCACGCCATGCAACCATACGGTTGAATTTTTTTTGAGCTAAAAGATCAACAGCGTAAACTCCAAATGCACTTGCCAAGATTCTATCTCTAGGGGTAGGGGGAGCACCTCTCTGAACATGGCCTAGAGAAGTTACTCGACACTCAATATCAGTTTTCTTCATTATAGACTCTGATAAATAGTTACCTATACCACCTAATCTTTTTTGCCCGTCAGCAAAATTAACCATAAACTTTTTACCTTCCTCAGTTTTGACTGCTTCAGCCACAACAATTAAAGAATGAAGAATTCCTCTATTTTTCATTTGAGTTAATTTTTTAACAATATTGTCTATTGAGTATTTTAACTCAGGTATTAAAATAATATCTGCGCCTCCTGCAATACCTGCATTCAATGCTATATGACCCGCATCTCTTCCCATAACTTCTAAGATCATTGAACGCTGATGGCTTGCGGCTGTATGTATGAGATTATCAAGAGCCTGAGTAGCTACCTGAACGGCAGTATTAAATCCTATTGAACTTTCTGTTGCTCCAACATCGTTATCGATTGTCTTAGGGATTGCTACTATGTTTAAATTTCCTGCTTTAGCTATTTTATCCAGAATTGCCATACTGCCATCACCGCCAATGACAATTAATCCATCTAGTCCAAGTAAATGATATCCTTCACAAATATCAGCAGTTCTATCTTTTGTAGTGCCATCGGGCATTGGAAATTCAAAGGGATTGCCCTTATTTGTGGTTCCTAAAAAAGTACCACCCTGTCTTAAAAGAGAACCACTAAAAGTTTGATAATCTAGAGGAATACTCGCCACAGGTCGTTGCATTAAACCTACAGTTCCATCTCTGATACCAAAAACTTCCATACCATATGTATCTTTTGCTCTATAGAATATAGATCTTACAGCAGCATTGAGACCGCCGCAATCACCACCACTTGTTAAAATACCTATTTTTTTCATGAGTTTTTTTATGGGCTATTTAAGATACTTTTAATATATATATTAACTATAGCATGACAACAAAATTCAAAATTGGATTAGATTATGGTGGAACAAAAATAGAAGGAATACTTCTTGATGAAAGTGGAAAAGAAATTAAACGTAAGCGCTTTAATTATAATCAGAATTATGAAACAGGGGTAGATGTAATAAAAAATTTAGTCCAAGAGTTTGATCAATTTGCACAAGCAGAATGCTCTGTAGGTGTCGGAATTCCGGGATCCTCCTCTCAAGAGACTGGACTGGTTAAAAATGCAAATGCCATATGGTTAAATAATCAACCCTTTCAAAAAGATTTAGAAGAGATTTTAAATAGAACTATTCGTATTATGAATGATGCCAATTGCTTCACACTTTCGGAAGCAGTTGATGGAGCTGGCTCTAATTATAAAAGTGTTTTTGGGATTATCATTGGTTCTGGATTGGGCTCAGGTTTATCTTTTAATAAAACTATAATTGAGGGTGCTAATCAGGTTGCAGGTGATTGGGGACATCAACCACTACCATACCCAACACAAGATGAAGTCAATGCAAATGTTGAGTGCAAAGTTATTAATTGTCAAAGACCATTATGCTCTGAAAGATTTTTATCAGGTAAAGGTTTTGCAGAAAATTATAATAAAAAGTATCAAACAGAATTATCCTCCGAGGAAATAGTTAATCTGGGATTATCAGGAGATCAGCGTGCCAATAATGAACTGTCACTATATGAGGACCGATTGGCTAGAATAATATCAGTTATGATTGGAATATTTGATCCCAATGCAATTATTTTTGGGGGAGGTATGTCTAATGTAGATAGACTTTATAAAAATATCCCACCACTATTAATGAAATATACTTTTTCAGATAAAATAAGAAATAAAATATTAAAAAATCAGCATGGAGACTCGAGTGGTGTAAGAGGTGCAGCTTGGTTATGGAATTAACTTTCTAATTTTTTTTTCTCTGTTAAATTATTAATCGATAATGAAAAAAATTAATTGGGGCATCATTAGTTCTGCTAAGATCGCAAGAGAACATTTAATTCCGGCTATTCAAAAATCTAAAAATAGCACAGTTTATGGACTCGCTAGTAGAAATAAAAATACAGCTTTAAAAGTTTCGAAAGCTCATAAAATTCCTAATAGCTACGACAGCTATAAAAAGATGTATAAAGATAAAAATATTCAAGTTGTATACAATCCTCTACCAAACCATCTGCATTTATCTTCAACAATAGAGGCGTGTAAAAACAAAAAACACGTGCTCTTAGAAAAACCTATTACTTTAAGCTCTAAGGATGTTGATAAGTTAATGAAAGTTGCAAAAGAAAATAAAGTCATAGTCAAAGAAGCATTTATGGTGAGATATCATCCTCAATGGCTATGGGCTAAAAAATATATAAAGCAAGGCAATATCGGTGAAGTAAAATCAATTTTAACATCTTTTTCATTTTATAGTGATGATCCAAATAATATAAGAAATTCCTATCCTCAAAGCCAAGGTGGAGGATCTATTTATGATCTTGGTTGCTATCCAGTCGTCATCTCAAGATTCTTATTAGATAAAGAACCTAAAAGAGTTGTTTCTACTTCCCTTATTCATAAGAAATTCAAAGTAGACACGGTTAGCTCTGCTATTTTAGATTTTGGAGGGGTT
>JAQWMI010000037.1 GCA_029246865.1 Alphaproteobacteria bacterium | reverse complement strand
ATATAATTCTTTGTCGCTTGAAACATTTAAACTTTTTTGTGATATAGAATTTGGTTTTAATTTTTTATCATAGCGTTCTTGGTTTTTAAGAAGGTTTTCATAATTGCCAGACGATTCGTCTTTCTCAGGGCTGACGCCAAGATTAATTGATATTTTATTAATCTGATTGTCTTTATCTTTTGTTACTAAGGTTTTTTTTTCGTTAAAAGAAATTTTAATTTTATGAGACAACTTTTATTGAGAATAGTTTCCAGTTTGGGTCTTTTGAATTCTTATCTTTTTCAAATCCCCATTCTTCTGAAACGGTAATTAATTCATTTGTTTTAACATCATAATGTTCTGATACAAATCCAACCAAGCGCACAAACTTTGTATCAGGCTCGCTAGATGCTATTAACTTTGAAGACTTAATGTTCATAAATTTAATGTTAGAAGGCGATTTATTCTCATTGAATATTTTTAGAGCTTCTGGCGTCAACAATTGTTCTACCTTGCTTATGTTACTAGATTGATAAGCTTCAACAATCATTGAAAACGCTTGATTGGCTCCTTCTAAAAAAGCATTATCAGGGCTTGTTTCAGCAATATTAGTTTTAGATTTAGGCTTCAGGGTGCCCGTTTTAGCTGTTTTAATATTGATAATCTTACCTTTTTCTGAACCTAGGATATTTTTTAGTCGCATTATGAGAAAAATTGCAACAACTGCAAATAGTATTATATCTAAAAATTGACCGCTCATGTATTATCTCTATTTGCCTCTACCTTTTTTATAAACTCTTTATGACGGTCTGTCTCTTCTTTTGTTAATTGGATTAGTCCATCGAATGGCATCATTTTCACTTCTTTATTATTATCATTTTTAGTGGATAAATTAAATCCCATTTGAGTGTGTCCTCTTAGCTCTAAATAAACATCCGTTAGTATCTTGGCGTCTTTCAAGGCACCATGATGGTCTCTATTAACCATAGAGTTAATTTTTAGTTTCTTCACTAAACTATCTAAGTTTATTTGCTGTCCAGGAAACGCATCCCTAGCTATAACTAAGGTGTCTATTATTCTATCTTGTGTAATTTGATCAAGTCTTTCCTCCATTAATTCGTTATTAATAAAGCCGATATCAAACTGTGCATTGTGGGCAACAATTATATCGTCTTTTATAAATTCTAGAAAGCTTTCTGCTATTTCAGAGAAGGGAGGGTAAGGATCTAAAAATTCATTGGTTATGCCGTGTATTTTTATATTTTCCTCAGTCAATTTTTTATTGGGATTTATATACTGATGATATGACATTCCCATTTCCTTATCAATGAGCTCAAAACATCCGATTTCAATAATCTTATGACCATTTTTATGGTCCAAACCTGTCGTTTCTATATCAAGAATAATTTCTCTCATATTTCTTTTTCACACCTAATTAAGCTATTATAAAAATCAATTTTTGATCCATTGTTACAAATTGTTATGTCGCTAAGTTTTTCTTTGATAGCGTCCGCACCTTGATATCTATTCATTGTTTCAAAGTATTCCTTTGTTTTGCCTTTAATTAAAGTTCTTTTAAGTCTTTTTATAAAATTACCTTTTATAAAAATAACTTTATCATAATTTCTTTCAAGTTTTTCTTCATATAGTAAAGGCACCTCAAAAAAGATATTTTTCTTTGTTATAAATGTAGGAATTCTTTTTGATCTTAATCTGCCCATTATAGGATAAATAGCTTTCTTTAATTTATAGTTGAATGATGGATCTTTTATTTTTTCAATAATGACTTCTTTATAATTTTTTTTTTCTATACCAAGTTTTTTTAAAAGTTGTGATCGGGTTTCTTCATTTTCATATATTGACCTGATGATAAAATCTGAGGAAATAGCAAAGTGACCTGCTCGCCTGAAATAATTTAAAGCTGTGGTTTTGCCTGATCCAATTTTACCTGTAATAGCAACTTTATTCATATCTTAACTGTGATGTTAGTTTGCTTCTCAAATATTGGCTTATTGATATTTTTGTATTAAACCAGGCTTCAAAGCTTGGTTTTGCTTGCTCCAATAACATGCCCAAACCACCGTCATTAGGAACATTGCTTGCTTTAGCTATATCAATTAACTTGGTTCGCATAGGATTATAAACAATATCTATTATGTAGGCCGTGTTGCTAACTAATTTATAAACATTATTAGCTAAATTTTTCCTGCCAAGCATTCCGGCATCAGAAGCATTTATAATTAAGTCATAGCGTTTGTTGCGTAGCTCTTTACTATCAATAATAAAATTATCAAATCTCATTGATTTTGATAATGTTTTTTTTTTGTTTAACGATCTTGTAAATATGTCTATTTGATTTATTTCTTCATCATTGAGAAACTGTAATATCGATCTTGCGGCGCCTCCTGCTCCAATTAATAAAATTTTATCAATTTTTCTCTTAACCAGCTTTCGGTATGTTTTTGCGAACCCGATGTAGTCTGTGTTATCTCCATAAACTTTTTTATTTTTTTTGTATACTAAATTAATAGATCCTATATTTTTTGCACTATCGTTTAGATTTTCACATACACGAAAAAAATTTTCCTTGTAGGGGACCGTTACATTAAATCCTAAAAAATTATTATCTCTTTTGAAGTCTTTGTAAAACTGATTTATCTCATTAGGCTTAATTTCAAAGCAAACATACTCTGCATCAATCTTATTTATTTTCACCCAATAGTTGTGAATTATAGGCGAAAGGCTATGTGATAATTTTTCTGCTACAATACCAATCTTTTTTTTCATTTAATGGACCTTAGCACTCTATACAAAGACACTAAAGGCACTCCCAATATTGCATAATAACTACCATCAATTTTTTCTATAATTTGTCTTCCATGTGATTCAATATTATAACAACCAACAGAATTTACTATTTTATTAAAATGTAAGTTAACATAGTCTTTAAGTTTTTTTTTTGAGTTATTCTTAAATGTTATGTTTGCTTTTTCTACTGTTGACCAAAACGTCCTTTTATTTTTGATGATAACGCATGCTGTGTATAAAGTGTGTTTTTTTCCATTTAAAAGATTTAATATATTAAAACATTCTTTTTTAGTATTAGACTTGAAAATCGTCTTCTTATTTATGTGAACAGTTGTATCAAAGCAAACAATTACTGAATTTTTATTAATTCGACTTAAGTGTAGAGCTTTTTCCCTAGCAAGATGCAAAGCTTGTTGTGGTTGGACTATTTTGTTTCCTTGCAATATTTTCTCTTCGTTTATATTTGGAGACTGGTATTGAAAAATCAAACCTGCGTCTTTAAATAGTTTACGCCTGGTACTGCTTTTAGTTCCTATTATCAAACTATTAGTAAATTGTTGATTAAAGTGGATAAAATCCTTGTTTTCCCTCATATTCATAATTATAGGTATAACTTTATTCTTATCAACCTACTAACAGGTGTTGATAGATTTGTAAAAGTTAGGTTTTCATGGGTTTTTAGTAAATTAAACTGTTAATCCCCGTATTTAGACCTACTACTACATACTCCCTTTTTTTCTAAAAAATATATTTATTTATTAGATAATTTATATATATTCAATTTTCTTACTTAAGACAAAACCCTTAGAATTAATCTCATGCATTTAAACGAATTAAAAGTAAAAAAACCACAGGAATTACTCGATTACGCGAGTAGTATTGGTATTGAAAATTCCGCTGGTCAACGCAAACAGGAAATTTTCTTCTCAATTTTAAAAAAACTGGGAGAGAAGGGTGAGGAAATTATTGGTGAAGGTGTATTAGAAACCATGCAAGATGGTTTTGGTTTTTTAAGATCTGCAGACTCTAACTATTTACCAGGTCCAGATGACATATATGTTAGTCCAAATCAAATTAAAAAATACGGATTACGAAAAGGTGACACATTAGAAGGACCAATTAGACCACCAAAGGAAGGTGAAAGGTACTTTGCCTTAATAGAAACTAACAAAATTAACTTTGTTAATGTAAAAGATTATAATAAATTCAAAACAAATTTTGACAACCTAACCCCTTTATATCCTGAAAAAAAATTTAGTCTTGAAACTGATAAGCCAGATAAAGATCTTACATCAAGAATTATTGATATTGTTGCTCCTGTTGGCGCTGGTCAAAGATCAATAATTGTTGCGCCACCTAGATCTGGAAAAACTGTAATATTACAAAAAATTGCAAAATCTATTACAGATAATTATCCTGATGTATATTTAATAGTTTTACTTATAGATGAAAGACCAGAAGAAGTAACGGACATGCAACGATCTGTTAAAGGTGAAGTAATTAGTTCAACTTTTGACGAGCCGGCCGCAAGACACGTACAAGTTGCAGAAATGGTTATAGAAAAAGCAAAACGTTTAGCTGAAAACAAATTAGACGTTGTTATCTTACTTGATTCATTAACAAGATTAGGACGAGCTTATAACACAGTCGTTCCTTCAAGTGGAAAAGTTCTCACAGGTGGTGTTGATGCAAATGCTTTACAAAGGCCAAAAAGATTTTTTGGTGCAGCAAGAAATATCGAAGAAGGTGGGTCTTTGACAATCATAGCTACTGCTTTAATTGAAACTGGTAGTAGAATGGATGAAGTAATATTTGAAGAATTCAAAGGTACTGGAAATTCAGAAATTGTTCTTGATAGAAAACTTTCAGATAAAAGAACGTACCCTGCTATTGATGTACAGAAATCAGGAACAAGAAAAGAAGATTTACTATTAGATCAAGGCGACCTTCAAAAAGTATTTATATTAAGAAAAATCTTATCATCAATGGGTACGGTAGATGCAATGGAATTTTTACTTGATAAAATGCGTGATTGTAAGACTAATCAAGAATTCTTCTTGAGTATGAACAAAAGCTAATTAATTAGCCCTCTTTTCTTTCTTTCACTCTCTGTTTTTAGTTGTCCACAAGCACCAAGAATATCCTCACCCTTTGACTTTCTTAAAGTTACAATATGTCCAGAGCTTTTTATTATCTTAAAAAACTTATCAACTGTATCTTTGTTAGACGGTTCATAACCTACACCAGGCCAAACATTGAACTCAATCAAATTTAATTTACATGGTAATTTGCCCATTAACTTGATCAGTTCTTTTGCACAACTTTCTGAATCATTAATATTTTTTAATAAAACATACTCTAAAAAAATTTTTTCATTATTTATCTTTGCATAACTAGAGCAACTAGCTATTAAATCTGCTATTTTATATTTTTTATTAATTGGCATAATTTTCTCTCTTATTTCATCATTAGGTGCGTGTAATGATAGTGCTAGACATGTCTTAATTTCATTGGCTGCTTCCAAAATTTGTGGAGTAACTCCAGCGGTAGATACTGTAATTCTTCCAGGGCTATAATCTAAACCAAAATTATTATTTAAAATATTTATTGATTTTTTGACATTTGAATAATTATAAAATGGCTCACCCATTCCCATGTAAACAATATTACGAATTTTTTTTTCACTTCCCCAATCTGTAAGCCTATCTTTTGCAATTAATAGCTGTTGGACAATTTCATTAGTATCTAAATTTCTCACCATCATTTGTGTGCCGGTATGACAAAATTTACAATTTAAAGTACAGCCAACTTGAGATGAAATGCACAATGTTCCTGTTTTACCAAAAGGTATATATACAGTTTCAACTAAATTGTTATCTTTCAATTTTAGTAACCATTTAATTGTTCCGTCTACGGATTTCTTCTCTTCACTAATTTTTATACGATCGAAATCAATTTTGTTTTCCAAGTTTTCTTTTAGTGCATTAGAAATGTTCAAAAAACTACCCACCTGCATTAAACCTTTTTTATAAACAAACTTCCAAATTTGGTTAGCTCTCATGCTTGATTTTTTTTCATCTAAATTAAAGCTATTACTTAAATAAGCTTTTAATTCCTCATATTCTAAATCATAAAATATATTTTTTTCTATTTTCAATCTTAAGAGCCTTTACTAGTTTTTACCTGAGTCTATAGTAACAAAACAATATGTATAATTCTGATACCATATATTCTAATTTTACTCCAATTGCAAAGTCGGCGGTTATTGGTTACAGAATATCAGGACCGCTTACATTAGTTATTTTGGCAAACTTAACAAATTTCGACTTCTCTAAAAAACCAAATTTTGTTTTTTATAAAAAATTGTATGACCAAAAAAAAGAACTAATTGATATTGCTAATATTGTTTATTTTAAATCACCCAGGTCATTCACTGGTGAAGATATAGCAGAAATATATATTCATGGATCTTTGGCTATTGCTAGTCATCTGGAAAAAGCTATTTCTTGCATCTCTCATTTGGGCATAAGAGCCGCAAAAAAAGGCGAATTTTCTTTTAGGGCAATGCTAAACAACAAAATAACTCTTAAACAAGGACATTCTATCAATAATATGATTGTGTCAGACAATATAGGCCTGATTAATTATAGTAAAAAAATCCTCTTTAATGGCGATCAAGAAAGTGCCCTTTATGGCTTAAAAGATTACATTGTTAATATTTACTCAAAGATCATAACGACAATAGATTTCACAGAGGATGAAAATTTTGAACTAAAGTCGATATTACTTGACATAAATATTTTTTTTAAAAATGTTCAAGATGCACTAACAAAAAATAGAACAACAATAGAACAAAAAAATATTCTAAATATAATGATCATTGGTGATGTTAATACAGGAAAATCAACAATTTTTAACAAAATTGTAGACTCAGAAAGGGCAATTGTTACAAATATTAAAGGCACAACAAGAGACATCATTTCTGAAAACATGATTTATAATCATAAGACATTTAAAATATTTGACACAGCCGGATATAGAAAAAAACAGGGGAAAGTCGAGTTAATCGGTTATAAAAAAGCTCTTAAAATAAGTAAAAATATTGATCACTTTTTCATTGTTTTTAATGGAAAACTTACTAAAACGGCTTTGAAAAGAATGATTAATGACTTTTCTATTGGCACTAATTACACGTTAATAAGTAATAAAAGCGATATCCAGAAAAATTCCATATCTCTAGCAAATGTAATTGAAACAAATAGAGATATGCTAAGATTGCAGTTACTAAAGAAACTAAAATTAGTAAATATTTATAACAAGCAAATTAAAACAGGTAAGAAGGAACTGAGTTTAAATAAAAATGAGCTAATTTTTCTCGAAAATATATTAAAAAAGAAGGATTATCTTTTAGAGCAGAAAGACATACTGATTATACAAGAAATTATCAGAAATATAATCGATGATTTTTCAGAAGATTTTGGATACATAAATAACGAAGATATATTAGACAATGTTTTTAGTAAATTTTGTATTGGCAAATAAGTTCCACGTGAAACAATGAAAATTTTATTTATAATTATTAATGATTTATTCTCTAATATAAATTATATTATCAGTAATTAGAGAGTGAGTGTTCCACGTGAAACAAGATTTTGATGTAATTGTCGTAGGCGCAGGTCATGCTGGCATAGAAGCTGCAAATATATGTAATAATTTTGGTCTCAAAACTGCTTTAATTAGTAATTCTAAAGACGATATTGGGCAAATGTCTTGTAACCCATCTATTGGAGGGGTTGGAAAGACTCATATAGCAAGAGAAGTAGATGTTATGGGAGGTCTTATATGTAAAATTGGAGATCTTTCATCAATTCACTACAGAGTTTTAAATCTTTCTAAAGGTCCTGCAGTATGGGGCATCAGAGCTCAAATTGATAGGTCCCTTTATAAAAAAAATATGTTTAACTTCATATCAAACTCTAAAATTACAATAATCGAAGACGAAGTTGTTGACATAATAACTAAAAATAATAAAGCTATTGGTGTTAATTCTATAAAAAATAAAGATATTTATTCAAAATCTACTATTCTTACAACCGGCACATTCCTGAATGGTAAGATATATTTTGGTGACGAGGTGATAGAAGCTGGTCGAATTAATAATAAGTCGTCAAAAAAACTCGCATTATTTGTAAAGAACAATTTTGATATTATGAGGCTTAAAACAGGAACTCCGCCAAGGATTTATAAGCAATCTATTAATTATAGTAACTTAACACCTCAGCCTTCAGAAAATAATGATATTTTTCTGTCCTTTTTTACAGAACAAAATACAAACAAAATGGTAGATTGTTATATTACTAAAACTAATAATAAAACACATAAGATTATAAGAGATAACTTAGACAAATCTGCCATGTATTCTGGCATTATAAAATCACAAGGTGTTCGTTATTGCCCATCAATAGAAGATAAGGTAGTAAAATTTGGTGACCGTAATGGCCATAACGTATTCTTAGAGCCCGAAGGTTATGATTCCGATTTAGTATACCCAAATGGTATATCAAATTCTTTAGATAAAAAAACACAGCTTAAATTTCTTAAAACAATACCCGGTTTAGAAAAAACAGAGATTGCTCAATTTGGTTATGCAGTAGAATATGATGCAGTAGATCCAAGAAGTTTAAAACAAAATTTCGAGAGTAAAAAAATTGAAAATTTTTTCTTTGCAGGACAAATTAATGGAACTACAGGTTATGAAGATGCAGCAGGTCAAGGTATGTATGCTGGATTACACGCTTCAATTAAAATCAAAAAAATTAAATTAAGAGAACAGACTTTTAATAGAGCAAATAGTTATATAGGAGTCATGACTGATGATCTTACAAAACTTGGTGTTACTGAGCCATATAGAATGTTTACATCAAGATCAGAGCATCGCTTAAAGCAAAGGACAGATAATGCCTATGAAAGAATTTATCCTCAAACTAAAAAATTTGAATTGCTAAATGTTGATGATAAAAAAACAATTAATGAAATGCTTTCAGTTGAGAAAAAAATATTAAAAAAAATAAACACTCTAAAATTATCACCTAATCAATTATTAAAATTTAATATTAAAACAAAACTTGATGGAAAAGTAAGAAAAGGTTTTGAAATTTTAAAATTATTAGAAGATGATGTAAATCAATTTTATAATATTTTCGGAATAAAAATTAATAAAAAGCTATTAACTAAAATTATTTATGATTCAAAATATGAAGTTTTTTATGATCGAGAAGAAAGAGCAAAAGAGCTTATTTTAAAAAATCAAGCTTTTAAACTCAAAGGCTTTAAGTTTAAAAATATACCATCCTTATCAAAAGAAATAATCGAAAAATTAGAAAAACATGAGCCAGAAAATTTAGATGATGCTAGTAAAATATCGGGCATAACACCAAGTGCGCTGATGCAATTGCTTAGCTACAAAAAACCTAGAGCTAAAAATGCTAGAAAATAAAAATCTCATAAAATATATCGATCGACATTTTTCAAAAAATGAAAGTACTTTAATTCAAGAAAAGATAAGTATTTATAAGGACATGCTTGTTGATGAAAATAATCGTATCAATTTAATTAGCAAAACAACAATTGATGATATAGAAAATAGACATTTACTTGATTCAATACAGTTAATTTCACTATTTAACGATAAATCAAAATCACTAGTTGATATTGGTACTGGCGCAGGTTTACCAGGTATTTTGTTGGCAATTGGAGGCTGTAAAAGGGTTTATTTAGCTGAGAAACAGTCCAAAAAATGTGATTTTCTCCATAGAGTTAACAAAAATTTAGACCTTAATATGCATATATTAAATTTAAGAATTGAAGATCTCATCGACAAGCAATTTGATTATGTTGTCTCAAGAGCTTTTGCAAAATTAAACCAAATAGTTTCAGTAACAAAAAATATAACTCATAAAAAGTCAAAATATATTCTTTTAAAGGGAAGGACTTTTCTTGATGAAATAAAGTCTGTAAACAAAAAGAGATTTAATATTAATTATATTGATAGCATTACATCTCCTGATTCAAAAATTATAGAGTTGAGCTATAAATGATTTTAACAATTGCAAATCAAAAAGGAGGCGTTGGAAAAACAACAACAGTTGTTAATTTAGGCACAGCTCTAGCCTCAATAGATAAAAAAGTATTAATATTGGATGTTGATCCACAATATAATTCTTCTCTCTCCTTTAATAGTTACAACCATGATTTGTCCATATATAAAGCCTTAAGTGGAGAAAAAAAACTTTTAGAATTAATTCAAGAAACACAAATACCGAATCTTAATGTCATATCAGCCTGTGAAGATTTAGCAGCAGCAGAGTATGAATTAGCAAATGATGACAATAGAAATTTTATTATTAAAGAGCAGCTTGACCAAATTAAAGAAGAATATGATTATATCTTTATAGACACACCTCCAACTTTGGGCTTACTTACAATCAGTGCTTTG
The DNA here is from genome assembly GCA_029246865.1 of Alphaproteobacteria bacterium. Classification (GTDB taxonomy): domain Bacteria; phylum Pseudomonadota; class Alphaproteobacteria; order HIMB59; family HIMB59; genus HIMB59. Next base: position 5,063 of record JAQWMI010000037.1, on the reverse strand, counting down.
GCAGCAAGTGATGAGGTATTAATACCAGTTCAGTGTGAATTTTTTGCGTTAGAAGGTCTTTCAAAATTAGTAAAAACAATTGATATGATTAAGGAAAATTTGAACCCTAGTTTAAAAATTAATGGCATTGTCCTGACTATGTATGACAAAAGAAATTCTCTTTCTTCGCTCATAGAAGATGAGGCACGAAAATATTTTGATACAACAGTCTATAAATTTAACGTACCAAGAAATGTAAAGCTTTCCGAGGCTCCAAGTCATGGCTTACCTGCAATAATATATGATCTAAAATGCTCAGGATCACAGGCTTACATAGGTCTTGCAAGAGAATTTATTGAAAGGAATAAAATATGAAAAATAAGAAACTTGGAATGGGACTGTCATCTTTGCTTGGTGCAAAAGACATTAAAAAAGAAAAAACAAAACAGGTAGAAATTAATCCAAACGAAAAAAATTTATTTTTTATTCCAATTGAAAAAATTATAAGAGATCCTGAACAGCCAAGAAAAACTTTTAATGATGAAAATATCAAAGAATTAGCTATATCAATCAAAAAACATGGGTTGATACAGCCTATAATTATTAGGAAGCATGGGGAAGACGAATATAGAATAGTAGCTGGTGAGAGAAGATGGAGGGCTTCACAAATTGCAGAACTAAATATAATGCCATCAATTATTTTGCCGTCTGATTTGGATAAGGATGAAGTGTCTTTAATTGAAAATATACAAAGAGAGGACCTTAAAATTACGGAAGAAGCAGTTGCGTATAATAATCTTATAGAAAAGAATCACTATAGCCATCAACAGCTAGCTAGTATAGTTGGAAAAAGCAGATCTCATGTCACAAATACACTCCGAATACTTAACTTAGATAAATTTTTCTTAGACCTATTAGATAAGGAAATAATCACTTTGGGACATGCCAAGGTTTTAATTGGAAAAAAACAAAATAACCTAGACCCAATCATTATAGAAAAAATGGAAACTAGTAGGCTTTCAGTCAGAGAGCTTGAAAGATCTCTTAGTAAAAAAGTTAATAAAACATCACCAGACATTAACATAATAAACGAAGAAAAAAATCTTAGTAGTTTAATAGGCTTTAAATCTCAAATTAAATATAACTCTAAAGGGCAAGGATATATAAAAATCTTTTATGACAATTTAGAACAGTATGATTTTATTGTAAAAAAGATTAAAAATTAAACTTTTTAATTTTAACCTCTTTTTTAAAAAGATTATATAATTTGGGTAATATTTTAATAGAAAATTCATTTTTATATTTAAATATAGCTTTTCTTACTGAAATTATTGTTTCGCTTTCATGAGCTATTGTTTTATCTAAAATCAGCTTTTGTAATTTTGACTTTTGAAATTCAGAAAAGAAAAGATGAGGGTTGTTATAAGAGAAATTTAAAAATTCAGTTTTCTGTTTATTGTCTAGTGTTTGAAAATCTTGGTCTTGTTTTACAAATGAAGACATATCATTCTTATAATCATATGCATTTAGTTGAACTAATTTAAAAGCATTTTTTTTATAAGAGGCATAATTTAAAAATAAAAAAAACTTTTGTGATTTATCTGATACTCGAGAAAGATCATCTATTATATTCTTTGTCGGTCCAACATCTATTATGTATGATTTTTTTTCATCAAAAAGCGATGGCGCAATTAGTTCATCAACATTTTTAATATCATCAACTTTTCTGAATAAAAAAATTTTTTTTTTGGATAATTTTTCTATAAGTAAGTGATAAAAAATAACTACTTCCACACTAACTTTTGGCAATATTGCGATTGTATTTTCTTTATCATCTAAAAATGAGTCAATTTTTACTAAATTATTCATTTATTTCACAAAAATTATCCTGTTTTACTAATAGAGCATCAATGATTTTTAGAGATATATTTTCACTATTTATCAAAAAAATATCATTTTCTGCAGCAATATTACTTAAATTTGCACTACTATTCGATAATAGATAGCTTTGTTCAGAGCTATAGTTTTCTTGGAATAGTATACAGTCCTTATTTTCCAAATTGAAAACTTCAGTATTGATTATTAGCCTATTCAGCTTTCTTGTTGCGACCTTAGTAATTGATGTTGAAAGATATTCTTCCTCATTAGATATTGACAAAGTAATAATAAGTTCAGAATTCGCATCATAAATATTATTAGCAATTAGTTGTTGTATAAATATATTTCGAAAAATAAAAGCATTTTGACCACCAGACAAGTGATTTACTGAAAATTTATTATTATAATCTGTTACATTTTGTAATTTTACACTGCAGGAGGTATTTAGGAAAATACTAAATAATAATATTAATAATTTTATCTTTGACATGTATTACCTTTTTTATTGGTTGATCTTTGACCCTTTGTTTAAATTTATCAACTAATAGTATTTCATTTATTATTATTTTTTCTTCATAATTTTTATTAACTTTATAAATGTCAACAAACTTACCATTTATTTGAATAGGTAAATTAATCTCATTTTCCTCTATCTCAGATATATCTACTAAAGGCCACTGTAACTTAATTGAATCTTTAGGAAAAATATTTACTAAAATTTTATCAACCAAACTTGGAACAATTGGAAAAAGACATGCAAGAATATCTTTAGTGTCATCCGACTTACCCGTATATATTTTTTGTTTCTCTAAAAAATTTAATAGAGTATAAATTTCAGCGATACATTTATTGAAGCTAAATGAATTAATATTTTCATTCATATTGTATATAAAAATTTTAATTTTTTTTCTTTGTTCATCTTTAATTGAAGAAGATGCGTCATTTTCAAAATAGCGTTCTATTCTTCCTACTAGATTTTTTGAACCCTGAATTCCCTCTTCAGTCCACTCCAGGTTTCGATCTGGCGGTGAGTCTGATACCATAAAAATCCTTGTAGCATCCAATCCGTAATTTTCTAATATTTCTTTTGGCTCAACAGTATTTCTTTTTGATTTACTCATTTTTTCTACCGGACCTTCTTTTACAAAACTTCCGTCACTTAAATCAACCAAAGTATTATTTTTAATGGCAACTTCATTTGGTCTAAGCCATTTTTTATCTTTATTCTGGTATGTTTTGTGTGTAATCATTCCCTGTGTAAAAAGCTCTAAAAATGGTTCATTTATTTTCAATTTATAAATATCTCTTATAGCTTTGGTAAAAAATCTTGAATAGAGAAGATGCAGTATGGCATGTTCAATTCCCCCTATATATTTATCAACAGGTGTAAAAGATTCTATCTTATTCACATCAAAGGGCTGGTCATTGTTTTTACTGTCCAAAAATCTTAAAAAATACCAAGAGGAATCTACGAAAGTATCGAGTGTATCAGTTTCTCTAAAGGCCTTTTTGCCTGTCTTTTTACATTTGATTTCAACCCAATCCTTAGTATTGTCTAGTGGATTTCCTTGTCCCGTAAAAGTAGCTTGTTCTGGTAAGACAACTGGCAATTCGTCATGATCTAGCACCCTATGTGATCCATCTTCATAATAGATTACAGGAATAGGACAGCCCCAATATCTTTGTCTAGAAACGCCCCAGTCTCTTAATTTAAAGTTAACTGATTTTTTACCAATTTTTTTTTCTAAAAAATAATTTGTTATTTTTTCAATTGCCTCATTTTGTAAAAGTCCATTAAGAAAAGAAGAATTTATCATCTTTCCGCTGCCAGTAAATGGCAATTCACTATCATCACATTCAACTACTTTAATTACAGGTATGGAATATTTTTCAGCAAACTCAAAATCTCTTTCATCATGAGCAGGACACCCAAATATAGCGCCTTGACCATAGTTATCTAAAACAAAATTTGCAAGATAGATAGGAATATCCTCACCTGTTACTGGATGAACACAATAATTATCTAGGAAAACCCCAACTTTTTCCTTTTCATTTGTATCTGCAAACTTTTTTTGCAAATCAGATATTTCGTCTTCATTGAAACAGCTTCGAGCAAAAGCGTGATTTATCGACAGTGCAATAAAAGTTGCGCCAAAAATAGTATCAGGTCTAGTTGTAAATATTTCAATTTTCTTATCTAGCCCTTTAATTTGAAACTGTATTTCAGCACCTATTGATTTTCCTATCCAGTTTCTTTGCATGGTCTTAACTTTTTCTGGCCAACCATCAAGATGGTCTATACTAGTGAGAAGCTCTTCTGCATAATCTGTAATTTTAAAAAACCACTGAGATAGGTTTCTTTTTATAACATCAGCTCCTGTCCTCCAGCCCTTGCCATCAATTACTTGTTCATTGGCAAGAACAGTTTGGTCAACAGGATCCCAGTTTACCATCGCGTCCTTCTTATAAGCCAATCCATTTTTATAAAAATCTACAAACAGCCCCTGCTGATGTTTGTAATATAGCTCATCACACGTTGCAAATTCCCTATCCCAATCCAAATCTAAGTTTAAGGATTGTAATTCTTTTTTCATATTGGCAATATTCTCATAGGTCCATTTTTTAGGATGTGTTTTATTCTGGATGGCGGCATTTTCGGCTGGTAATCCAAATGCATCCCATCCCATTGGGTGTATCACATCATGGCCTTTGAGTTTTAGATAACGAGTGTAAATATCACCAATTGTATAATTTCTAACATGACCCATGTGAATGTTGCCCGAGGGATACGGAAACATTTCTAAAACATACTGTTTTTTCATTTATAAGTTTTTTTAACTAGAAAAAGCAAGATAGCTTTTTCTTGCTAAACTCAAAATTGAGTTTTCGATTTCTCTGTTGGCTTGCGATAAATCTTCGTTGTTTAATATCCAGTCAGAACCATTAAAAGATTGGCATATCATATTGGCAGAGACGCCATTTGAAATAAAGTCTTTTGACTTAATCAGTATTTTAATAGCACATCTTTTATTTGGAATAGTATTATCGTTAATCCAATCTGTTTCTATGACTCCACCGAAGGCATCTGCTATTTTGAGTGGAAAATCTTGGACCGTCTCTATGCTTCCATTCCATAGCCACTTATTCACAGCAACGTTTTGACCATTCCCATTTCCAATTTCACCTCTCAGCTCATCTAACATGCT
>JAQWMI010000036.1 GCA_029246865.1 Alphaproteobacteria bacterium | reverse complement strand
CCTATTCAATACTAATGTCTAAAATTAAAGTAAAAAATCCAGTTGTAGAGCTTGATGGAGATGAAATGACAAGAATAATATGGGAATTTATTAAAAAAAAACACATATTACCCTATCTCGATATTGACCTAAACTATTATGATTTATCCATACAGATGAGGGATGAGACTAATGATCAGATAACAATAGACTCTGCTCACGCAATTAAAAAGCACGGCGTTGGAGTTAAATGCGCAACTATTACTGCAGATAATCATAGAATGACTGAGTTTAACTTGAAGGAAATGTGGAGATCTCCTAATGGAACAATCAGAAATATACTTGATGGGACAGTCTTTAGACAGCCAATAATTTGTAAAAATATTCCAAGAATAGTTAGAACATGGGACCATCCAATAGTAGTTGGAAGACATGCTTTTGGTGATCAATACAGAGCTACTGAAATGATCATTGATAGGCCTGGAAAATTGTCACTGAACTTTGAGTCCAACGATGGTGAAAAAAAACAGGAACTTGTTTTTGATTTTCCGTCACCAGGTGTAGCACTATCTATGTATAATTTAGATGAATCAATTAGGGGATTTGCCAGAGCTTGTTTTAATTATGGCTTAAAATTACAATGGCCAGTCTATCTTTCAACAAAGGATACAATTCTTAAAAAATATGATGGTAAATTTAAAGACATTTTTCAAGAAATTTTCGATAGCGAATTTAGAGAAAAATTTTCAAGTCAAAATATAATATATGAGCATAGACTTATTGACGATTTAGTAGCTTCTGCTCTTAAATGGCCTGGGAAATTTATTTGGGCATGTAAAAATTATGATGGAGACGTGCAATCAGATGCAGTTGCTCAAGGATTTGGTTCATTAGGAATGATGTCTAGTGTTTTGATGACTCCAGACGGAAAGACTGTTGAGTCGGAAGCTGCCCATGGGACGGTAACGAGACACTACAGACAACACCAGAGAGGTGAAAAAACTTCTACAAATCCAATTGCTTCTATTTTTGCTTGGACACAAGGATTATCTTTTAGAGCAGAAAAAGACTCAAATAGTGAATTAAAACATTTTGCTGAAAAGTTAGAGCAAACTTGTATTGAGACTGTGGAGTCCGGTCAAATGACCAAAGACTTGGCTATATTAATTAGCAAGGATTCAAAATTTCTAAATACTGAAGATTTCTTAAGTTGTATTGATTGTAATCTTCAAAAAAAACTAAGTTAAATACTTTCTATTATATTTTTAAACGCATCTTCAATGCCATGTGGATTGGAACCACCGGCTTGAGCAAAATCCTGCCTGCCTCCACCCCCCTTACTTCCAAGAGGATCAAACGCTTTTTTAATTAAATCTCTGCAATCATAGTCTTCTAGTAAAGATGGTGTTATTCCTAAAACTAAACTTACTTTTTCTTGATTAATACACGCACAAATAAAAATACCTCTTTCAAAATCTTTTTTAAAATCATCGTACAATGACCTTAAATCTTTTGACTGTAAATCGTAAACAACTTGTTTTTTAATTTTTAAATTCTTTATATCAATTATTTCTATTTTATTTTTATCAGAATTTGTGAGAATATTTTGCTTTTTTAATTGTTGTAATTTATTTTCTAAATTTTTAATTAAAATATTCTTATCTTTTATTTCATTCTTTTCAAAAGTGTGGCCAAGTTGCTGTATTTCAGTAATTAAAATATTAATTTTTGTATCCAGAGCTAGATCTCTTGCCTTAACACTTTTTTCTAAATTTAAAATATGCTCATCCACTTTATTATGAGTAATAGCTTCTATTCTTCTAACACCTGAGGCAATTGACTCTTCTTTTATGATGTAAAACTTTTTTATTTCTTTTGTATTAGAGACATGAATACCACCACAAAGCTCCATAGAGTATGGTATTTCATTGTTAGAGCCCATGGAAACAACTCTAACTTTATCTCCATACTTTTCTCCAAATAGAGCCATAGCCCCATCCTTGACAGCTTGTTCTTGAGATTTTATCTCCGTTTTTACTTCAGAGGATTGAGAAATGATTTCATTCACTTCACTGGTTATTTTTTCAATACTATCTCTATCGATAGGTTTATTGTGACTAAAATCAAACCTTAATTTGTCTTCATTTACTAACGATCCTTTTTGCGCAACATGTTTACCCAAATTATTTCTTAAAGATGCATGTAGTAAATGTGTTGCGGAGTGGTTCTTTTTAATTAATTCTCTCAAGGGTACGTCGACCGTCATTTCGACATTATCTCCTATAGAAATTTTTCCATCTGAAATATGACCAACATGAAGGTATAGACCAAGTGGTGTCTTCTGAGTATCAGTCACATTAAATAGGGCTGTATTTGTCTTAAAATGGCCTTTATCACCTATTTGACCACCAGTTTCAGCGTAAAAGGGAGTCTTTTTAGTGATAATAGTAATTTGATCATCAGATTTTTTACATTCAGTAATTTCTTTGGAGTCATAAATTATTTTTAAAATTTCTGAATTAGAAGTAGTTTTCTCGTAGCCTTCAAAAATAGTTTGATCAATATTTTTTGACAACTCATACCATATCTTGTCTGTACCCTGATCACCGCTACCCTTCCAAGAGGCTTTAGCTTCATTTTTTTGAGCGTTCATTGAAGCTTCAAATTGTTTTACATCGACTGATATATTTTTTGTTTTTAAAAAATCTTCTGTTAGATCTAAAGGAAAACCAAATGTGTCGTAGAGCTTAAAAGCCACTTCTCCATTTAAGGTATCATTAGTAATATTTTCTATTTCTTCATTTAAAATTTTTAAACCTTTAGTAAGGGTTTCTCTAAATCTATTTTCTTCGTTTTCTAAAGTTTCAACTATTAAGCTTTCTGCAGAATTTAGTTCAGGATAAGAAGAGGACATTAAATTTTTTAATTCTGGAAATAATTTACTAAAAATGGGATCTTTTGAGCCTAAAGTGTAAGCATGCCTAATACCTCTTCTAAGAATTCTCCTCAAGACGTAACCCCTACCTTCATTAGAGGGTAAAATACCATCAGCAATTAAAAAAGAAGATGCTCTTAAGTGATCGGCAATCACACGGAAGCTTGATTGATTATTTGTATTAATTTTTTCTTTTATAATTTCACTCGTTGTCTCCATAACTTTAGTAAATAAATCTGTTGAGTAATTATCATTACTGCCATTTAAAAGCGCAGTAATTCTCTCTAACCCCATGCCTGTATCTACGCAAGGTTTTGGTAAATTTGTTCTTGTATCTTTATTAACTTGCTCATATTGCATAAATACCAGATTCCAGATTTCAATAAATCTATCTCCATCCTCATTATGAGAGCCTGGGGGACCTCCCTCATACTTATCACCATGATCGTAAAATATTTCTGAACAAGGACCGCAAGGACCAACATCTCCCATTGACCAAAAATTATCTGATGAAGAAATTCTTATGATTTTATTATCAGAAAGTCCTGCAATCTTTTTCCAAAAACCATAGGACTCCTCATCATTATGATAAATTGTAACGAGAAGTTTATCTTTATTTATCCCATACTCTTTTGTAATAAGATCCCATGCATAGAATATTGCTTGTTCTTTAAAATAATCACCAAAAGAAAAATTACCAAGCATCTCAAAGAAAGTATGATGTCTGGTTGTAAATCCAACATTTTCGAGATCATTGTGCTTACCTCCGGCGCGAACACATTTTTGGGAGGTTGTTGCTTTATTGAAATTTTTTGTTTCAAGACCGGTGAATACATTTTTAAACTGAACCATTCCAGAGTTAGTGAACATTAGTGTAGGATCTTTTTCTGGAACTAAAGGGCTGGATCTAACATGTTCATGATTATTTTTTTTAAAGTAATCTATAAATGTATTTCTAACTTCAGCTGAATTCATAAGGTGAGAATATAGAGTAATTTAGTCTAAATTTTAATCGTCTTCTTTTGTTTTATTTTTTTCGACTGGTTCTTCAATTGCTATTTCTGGTTTTGGTGGGGTTAAGTTATCACCATCTAGCATTATTTCCTCGACTGTACTTGAATTAGCACGAATTTTTGCTTCAATTTCTTCAAGTATAGCGGGATTTTCTAAAAGAAATCTCTTGGAATTTTCTCTACCTTGACCTATTTTTTCGCCATTGTATGCATACCACGCTCCTGACTTCTCGATAATATCTGCCTGAGCACCTAAATCAATAATTTCTCCAACTTTAGATATTCCTAAACCATACATGATATCAAATTCAACTTGCTTAAAGGGAGGGGCCATTTTATTTTTTACAACCTTAACTCTTGTCTGATTACCTGTAATTACATCTTTATCTTTAATAGCACCGATTCTTCTTATATCTAATCTAACTGAAGAGTAGAATTTTAAAGCATTACCTCCAGTGGTAGTTTCAGGACTGCCAAACATAACACCAATTTTCATTCTTAACTGATTTATGAAGATAACCATTGTGTTAGTTTTAGAAATTGAACTAGTTAATTTTCTCAGGGCCTGACTCATCAGCCTTGCTTGTAGGCCTGGAAGCGAGTCTCCCATTTCACCTTCTAATTCAGCTCTTGGGACTAATGCCGCGACTGAGTCAATGACAATAAGATCTACGCTTTCAGATTTAATCAGGGTATCTGTTATTTCTAGTGCTTGCTCTCCCGTATCTGGTTGAGAGATTAAAAGTTCGTCTATGTTTACACCTAATTTTTTTGCGTATGATGGGTCTAAAGCATGCTCAGCATCAATAAAAGCACAGGTTGCTCCTGTTTTTTGAGCTTCTGCTATTACATGCAATGTTAAAGATGTTTTACCTGAAGCTTCAGGACCATAAATCTCAACAACTCTTCCTTTAGGTAAACCGCCGGTACCAAGTGCTATATCTAGGCCAAGTGATCCGGTTGAGAATATTTCAACATTAATATTATGATCCTTTTTACCCAACATCATTATTGAGCCTTTGCCGTATGATTTTTCGATATTGGCGATAACACCTTTTAATTTGTTTAAATTATCTTTTTTATCCATTAGATTCTCTAGTAGTAGATAGTAATATCTGTTATCAAATTAACAACAAATATAATGATTATGGATAATAATAATTTAGATATGCCGCCTGGAACTTTGGTTGAAAACTCAAAGTCTCCTAATTGGGGGATAGGACAAGTTCAATCTTGTATTAATGGCAAAGTAACCGTAAATTTTGAAAATGTTGGGAAAAAAGTTTTAAATCAAGATTCATCAGATTTAAGAATAATAGACGCTAATGCTAATAGATAATTTTAAAAGAAAAATAGAATATTTAAGAGTTTCTGTGACTGACAGATGTGACTTGAGATGTACGTATTGCATGGTTGAAGATATGAAATTTCTTCCAAAACAAGAAGTTCTCTCAATTGAAGAATTAATAAAATTAATTGAAGTATTTAATGGTCTTGGAGTTGTAAAATACAGACTAACCGGTGGAGAACCGCTAGTTAGAAAAGGCATTGTTGATATTATAGAATATTTAAACACATTAAAAATGAAAGGATTAATTAAAGAGCATACTCTGACGACCAATGGTACAAACTTACAAAGATACTCTGAGATTTTAAAAAAGAATGGTGTGGATCGCATTAATGTATCTCTCGACACTCTAAGAGCATCGAGATTTAAAGAAATTACTAGATGGGGGGATGTCAGTAAAGTTTTGAATGGGATACAAGCAGCTTTAGATGTAGGCATAAAAATAAAAATTAATACTGTAGTAACCAAAGATTTTAATGATGATGAAATAATAGAAATTATTAACTGGGCAGAGAAAAAAAATGTGGATGTTTCTCTAATCGAAGTAATGCCTATAGGGTCTATTGGGGAAGAGAGATTTGACCAATACAAATTAATGAGCGTGGTAGAAAAGGACCTTACAGAAAAATTATCATTAACAAAAAGCTCCTTCAGAACTAATGGTCCTTCTAGATATTTTACAAGACCAAATTCAAATCAAAAAATAGGATTTATATCTGCATTATCTCATAATTTTTGTGAGACATGCAACAGAATCAGATTAACATGTACAGGAAAACTATTTATGTGTTTGGGACAAAATGATTTTGTTGATCTAAAATACCCTCTTAGAGAGCAAAAAACTGAAGATGTAATTAAAATGATTGAATATGCCATGTCAATAAAGCCAAAATCTCATGATTTTGAAATTAAAAAAGATGATTTTAATGGTTATATTGATAGATATATGAATCAAACAGGTGGATAATAAATTATGAAATTAGCATTTACATCTTTCCCTTTGGAAAAAAATTTAGAAGCCAAAAAAGAGTTAGAAAAAAAATATGGAACTCACAAGCCAGAAGACGCTGATATTATTGTTGCATTAGGGGGAGATGGTTTTGTTCTTAAATCTTTGCATGAATATTTAAAATTATCTAAACCAATATTTGGAATGAACTTTGGAAGTGTTGGTTTTTTGATGAACTCTCATAGTACTGAAAATTTAGAAGAAAGAATAGAAAAAGCACAATTATTAAAATTAAAGCCATTAATAATGAAAACGATAAACCCCACAGGACAAGAGGTAAGAGCTTTAGCTATTAATGAGGTTAGCATCAGAAGAGAAAAATACCAGGCAGCAAAACTTAAAATAGAAATAGATGGAGTAACAAGAATGGAAGAATTAGTTTGTGATGGTGTGATGGCCTCTACTGCTGTGGGTAGTACAGGATATAATTACTCAGCATCTGGACCAATCATTCCATTGGAAGGTAATGTAATAGCTCTAACAGCTGTTAGTTCATACAAACCTAGACACTGGAGAGGCGGACTCTTATTTAACAAAGCAAAAATTAAAATCACAAACATTAATCCATCTAAAAGACCAATAGTGGCTCATGCAGATCACATTGAAGCTAAAGATGTTATTTCGATTGAAATTGAAATGGCAGATAAAATGGAAATCCCCTTATTACTAGATAATGACCACACATTAGAGGATAGAGTTTATAGCGAGATGTTTGGCCAAAATAAGACTTGAATTTAAATATAAAAAATTTTTAAGATATGTTGATAAGAACTATATTTATATTTGTTACAATATTTATTAATAACTCCATAGCTGAAGAAACATGCCCAAAAAATGAACAGGATATATCAGTACATTTAATTACAGATGGATATTATAATTATGAAGATTATCTGCATTACTCTTTAGGAAAATTTAGCTCTCTAAATAACAATAAATATAATTTAAATATCTCAAAAGAGTTTGATCTTGGATCAATCGATAGTGATATTATTTTTGGAGAATTTAATGAATTACAAAAAATAATTGATAAAGAAAATAGCATAACTACACCTAAATATATTGAGGATTTTTACCAAAGAAATAATATTAAAAATTCTGAAAAAAATAATAATTTATATCCTCTCGATTTAGATACTTACATTTTAGTATCTAAAGAAAAAATCAATAATATTAAAAATGAAGAGGATATTTATAATTTCTTTGATCAAAGTAAGTACACACTATCTCAAAGTTTTTACTCAAAAAGCGAAACTATAAAATTTATGAGTTTCCTCTTAATGGACAATGAGATGAACTTTAAAAATCCTTTCTTTGAAAGTATTTTATTTAATCAGAAATCTAAATACTCTTTATTGAATAAAAATACATTTCTTGGAAGCTATGAGGAAGTCATAGACTCTTTTAATAATAATGAGAATTTATTTACAGTTCTACCTGACGGCTTTGCTTACCATGAAAACATTAATTTTATTAACTATCCTAATAGTGAAAAAATTTGGGACAAAGAAATAGGAAAATTTGAATCTAATGATATTGAGAATATAACTTCATTTTATGGATTTAGTGCCCTTGTAAATAAAGAAAGTGCTTTCAACTTTTTATGTTATTTAACAACAAGCGATTCAAGAAAAGTCATTATGAAGGATTTTAATTTAGGAATAAGCCCTTTCACTGTTAATGATGTATCAGATATTGATAAAATTTCATCACCATATAAAGAAATATTAAAATTGAAATCTCAAAACATTAAAAATTTGGATAAAGAAAATACTAGCGCATATGATGAAGATTTTCATAAGGACATAATAAAATTTATAATTAATCAAAGTGATTTAATATTAGATAACAGCCAGATGAGTTTTTTTAAAAACTAGGAATTAATTTTGTTCGATTATTGTTATTTGATAACGATTCACGTTAAAGTTTAATAATAAAACCAATTTTCTTCTTGTTAGATTGATTAAATGATAGTATCCATTTATCACCATTTTATTGGCTTTTTAAGCCATTTAACGATTGGCCTCGTGCTGGAATGGTAGACAGTCTGGACTTAAAATCCAGTGGGATTTATCCCGTGCCGGTTCGAGTCCGGCCGAGGCTACCAACTAAAGAAAATTAATCACCTTTTTTTAAAAATATATATATTCCAGAAGATGCGATTATTGTTGCTCCAGCGATAGTGAATAAATCAGGAACATCATTATAAAAAATAAATCCAAATATTATTGCCCAAAAAATCAAAGTGTAATGAAAAGGCTGTACTATGCTTGCCCTAGCCTTACTTAACGCAATAATCTGAAGATATAATCCTAATGAATAAAACACTCCAACACCCATAAATAATAAAATAAAACTTAAGTTTATTGGTATCCAATAAAAAAAACTTATAGAGCCCATTATTAAAATTCCTGTAATAGCCGTGTAAAATAATGACGTTTCATTCTGATCATATTCTGATGCTTTCCTTGTGACAACTTGATAAAGACCTAAAAATAGTGCAGCAGATAAGGGGATTAAAGATTTAGGATCAAAAATTGACAATCCTGGTCTCATAATAACAAGAACACCAATGAAACCCATAAATATTGCTAACCAAATTTTTGGAGTAATTTTTTCCTTTAAAAATATTGATGAGAAAATAACGACAATAATTGGAGTTAACCCTCCTATGCTATGCGCGTCAGCTAAACTTAAATATCTAAAAGCAAGAACGAAACAGGCAGATTCTAAAATAGATAAGAAACTTCTTAATATCTGTAATTTCAAATTATTAGTTATATAAAACTTATAATTTTTTTTTCTTCTAGACTCTATAAATGATAGGCAAAGCGTAAAACAATATTTTATAAAAAGTAATTGAAATACGGAATAGTAAATAATTAACGTTTTTTGAATTGTGTCTAATAAAGAAAACGATAAGTAAGCTAAGATTGCAAATATAATACCAATAGTTTCAGTACTGATTTTTAATTTAAACATCTGCAATAGATATTAGATAAAAATAATTTTTAATGAATTTAAATAAGAAAAATTTTGTAATTAAAATTCTTTAAAATCGTAAATATGATGCTGACACTATTTAAATAGGCGACGTCCTACTCTCCCAAGCCTTAAGACTAAGTACCATCGGCGCTGGAGGCCTTCACGACCGAGTTCGAAATGGGATCGGGTTTTTTCACTCCGCTATGATCGCCACAAACTGTTAATAACTAGAATACTAAAGTTAAAATTTTTCAATTTTTCGCTGTGTATTGTAATTCAAGCATTGGAATATTAGTACTGGTTAGCTTCATGTGTTACCACACTTCCACACCCAGCCTATCAACGTGGTGGTCTTCCACGATCCTATAATGAAGCCTAGTTTTGAGGTTGGTTTCCCGCTTAGATGCTTTCAGCGGTTATCCATTCCGTACATAGCTACCCGACGATGCAGCTGGCGCTACAATCGGTACACCAGAGGTACGTCCATCCCGGTCCTCTCGTACTAAGGACAGATCCTCTCAAGCTTCCACAACCATGGCAGATAGGGACCGAACTGTCTCACGACGTTCTAAACCCAGCTCACGTACCACTTTAATTGGCGAACAGCCAAACCCTTGGGACCTGCTTCAGCCCCAGGATGTGATGAGCCGACATCGAGGTGCCAAACCTCCCCGTCGATATGGACTCTTGGGGGAGATCAGCCTGTTATCCCCGGCGTACCTTTTATCCGTTGAGCGATGGCCCTTCCACGAAGTGCCACCGGATCACTA
>JAQWMI010000035.1 GCA_029246865.1 Alphaproteobacteria bacterium | reverse complement strand
TTTAAAACTGCAAGTCTGTGGGGAGCGCAATATGAAGCAAAAACTCTAAAAGAAAAATCTGATATTATTATTATTGATACACCACCAAAGATAGATGCTGACGGAAGACCGGCAATTCAAATTGCAGATTTAGTTATTATTCCAATTTCTCCCTCACATGTTGATTTTTGGGCAACTGAGTCAATTATTGAATTAGCTAAAAGAGAAAAAAAAGAAATTTTAGTTCTAGTCAATAGAGCAAATTCAAAATCAAAATTAATTCATGAGGCAATGAGATTTGTAAAAGACATGAATGTGAGTAGTGCCAATACAATTCTTGGTAGCCGTCAAATATTTGTATCTTCAATGGGATTAGGGTTGACTGCAATAGAAAAACAAAGAACCGGGAAGGGGTGTCTAGAAATATTATCTCTTGCCAAAGAGGTTCGAGCTATTTTAAAGATCTAAATTAATATTTAAGTAAAAAATGATTAAAGATGCGGAAATACCACAAATCGAAAATATTTGTACTAGACTGTTACAGGGTTTTATCGGCTGGATAGAAGTCAATGATAAGCATGAAATAGGACTTATACTTGATAGCGCGTATGATTTTAAACATCAAATCTTAAATATAGAAACACCGTCTCTTCAAAAAAAATACTTTACAAATGCAAGAGAACTAACACAAGATGAAAACATGATGCTTATAAAACAATGGAAAGATACCTTCTCACAATTAATAAATACAAAAGCAGATAGAGTTTCAAAAGATTCATTTAAAATATGGTTTTTAACAATAGCCGCTTACGGAATACCCAGCTTAACACAACAAGGAAATTATTTATGGTCAAAATTAATTGAAGGGATTGAATATTGTGAGAAATTTTCAATACAAGATATACCATACCCATACAATAAAATTTCTAAAAACTAATGAGATGTTATGATGCCAGAAAAGCTAAATGATTAAATTTATACTATATTTCTTTTTAAATATTTTTTTAATACATAATTATAGTTTTTCAAAAGAGCTTTTTGGATACAAGCTACATTCAGATATTTATCAATACACCAATGATGGTAAAATTAATTACAATGAAGAAGATATTGACTCGATCGAAATATTTAAAGATAAAGTCAAAATTCCTAATACTTATTTAACCCAATATATAATTAAATCCACCACTGCCGGCAATATATATGAAATCCATGGATCTAATAATAAATTAGATATTAGCCCAGTGGAGTGTTTGAGTATTCAGGAAATATTTATTAACTCTTTTGAAGAAAGAAATTCTGACCTATTCCTAATAGAAAAAAAGAGATTACCTATAAATCTTAAAAGTAAAATTACATGGGATTTGTCACTAATTGATAAAATAAATAACAATACTTTTATATTTAGTGTCATATGTGATTATAGTTTTAATAATAGACGAATTGATATTGTATTAAGCGACAATGAATTTAGGACGAGAGAAAATAAAATTTTTAATAACTTGCAGGAAACTAAGAAAGAAAAAATTAATAAATCGAAAATTGATACTAGTGGGATTTAATTATTGAAATTTTGTAATTAAGGAAAACATATTAATTATAATATAAGCCTTTATCTCTGATTTAAGTTGCTGATAGCTTATTGGCCATTCATCGACTAGCTGTAGTGAAAAGTCAACTACCTCAAGCGCCTCTTCTCTATTCATGGATATTTCTTCTGATAAGTCTGAAGCTAATTTTTCTCTTATGATAATGATAGCCAGTGTTTTGCGTGAAAGCTTCTTATTCAACTTTAGTCTGTAGTCTTCTTCTTTTTCTTAATTTTAGATCCACCTAACTGCATTCCACCAGATGCTTTACAAAGACTTTTCTTAGCTTTATCACACTTTTCTACTTTCTTTTTTTTAGGTTTTTCTTCAGTCTTAGCCTTATTTTTATTATCTTTTTTAGTCTCAGAAGTTTCTACCTTTTTGGAAGAAGTTTTAGAACTGCTTACAGAACCAACTTGTAAATTAGATAACATCTCTATTATTTGATCTTGCTTTGATTGTTTTTCCGCAACTTTATTTTTCCATGATTTTGGAAGCTTTAAATCAGCACAGCTCTCTGATCCACAAAATAGAACATCTCCAGTTTCATTATCAAATAAAAAACCACCACAATTTTCTACTCCCTTTTGGGTACAATTAGGAATATGCATTTCATATTCAGCTTTTACATGTGATGAAAATAAAAATATATAGCTTAATATTAAAATTAGAATTTTCATTGGATTAAACATACTATATTTTATTAATTTAAAAAATCTATTCATATTTAAAACTTTCTCCAGGTAAGGTAATTTTCATATAATCTTTTTTAGTTATCTCTTCTAACCACTTACTAAGCTTAGTATTTTTTATTTTCCACTCACTTGAAAATCTAAAACTTGTATAATCTAAAGCACAGGCGACAGCAATTTGATCCATAGTAATTTCTTCCTTTACAAACTCATCATGCTTATTTTCAATCCATTCAATTGATCTTAATATTTTTTTTTCAAATCTTTCTATTGCTTTTGATCGCTGCTCTTCAATTGGGATAGCTGACGTTTCAATGAATCTCTGAACTGCATTTTCCATAATTCCATTTGCGATACTAATCATTGTCACACAATCCCAGTATCTGTCTTTAGGAAACAATGACTTTTTATTTGATATAGAGTCTAAATATAGACATATGTTGTCACTATCTACTATTGCTCTATTTCCGCTTATTAATGTTGGTACTTGCCTTAATGGATTATGTTCATCTAAGAATCTTGATTTGTAAATATTAATCTTCTCTTCTTGATGAGGGATTTCTAAAATTAAAGTTACTATTTTACATTTTCTTCCAAAAGGTGAGGTAGGTCCGTTATATAAAATTAAATCTTCAGACATTATCATTCAATAACAATAGCAACTGTTCCTGGACTCACACCTTCTTGATCATTATGTATATTTACCTCAATGATTGTTCCGCTAACTGATGCATTATGATTTACTTCTGATTTCATTACTTCCATAATAAACAAAACATCTCCTTCGCTCACTGTATCCCCAACGCTAACTAAAACTTTCCATATATTACCTGGTACTGATGTTAAAACTGATGTCGCCATTTTTACTCCTTATATAATACTTTCCTCTGAACATATTAAAGTTTGGTAACTCCTCATATCTTGAGCTTCCTCAACAGATATTTCCTTAAATTTAAAATATTCACTTGGTTTTGCTTGCCCCAACTTCCAAAATGAGGCAGATGGAACGGTGAAAGGTACAATAAACCCTCCCATGCTAGGACCATCATTGACAAGAATAATGGGGGTTTGTCCTGCCAAATTAATTCCTCCAATTGGGTATCCTTGATCAATAATATTAGATGGCTCATATCCGTGTTCAGGTGATTTATTTGTAGCCTTCTCGTTAAAACTTAATAACGGGCCGTCTAGTCTAAAACCAGTGCGGTCACTTCTTGCCTGTAATTTCCATTTTGCGTCTAAAAATGTTTGGTACCCATTGTTATCAAGCCAATCATCATTTGGGCCTCTCACTACTTCAATTTCCCATACACCATTATTTGACATCTCAGGAATGACGTCAGCTTTAATTTTTTTTCCAATTTTACTATTAGAATTTCCAAGAGATATTTTTTGTCCTTCTTGAATTGCACGACCATCAATACCGCCCACAGCAGCTTTATGAAAAGTAGATTTTGAGCCAAGCCATAATTCAGATTGTATACTGCCAGAAAATGCTATGTATGTTCTTGCACCTGTTAGACAAAAGCTTAATTCTAGAGTTTGACCTTTCTTTATCAAAATGCTTTCCCATAATGGAACGGCAGCCCCGTCAATCTTTGGTTGCATGTCCCCACCACAAATAGCGATTACATGATCGCTCTCAAACTTTAAAGAAGGACCTGTATATTGGCACTCTAGTGCAGCTTCTTCAGCTTTATTTCCTACTAATAAATTTGCTAAACGGAACGACCAGCTATCCATGGGCCCTGATGGTGGGAACCCTTGATTTAAAAAACCTACTCGTCCAGGGTAGTCTTGTAGAGAAGTTTCCAAACCTTTTTTAATGACTTCAAACATATTAAAATTTCTTTTTCCAATCTAGTTTTGTAACCCAGTTTTTGTAATCTTTAATTGAAAATTTATGATTTTCCATAACATCATATTGATAACTCCCATCAATAATTTTTCTTTCTATTGACTCAAATTCTTCATATTCACAAGGTTCGAATTTAATTCTGTCACCTGGTCTGAATAAACAAACACTGTCTTTAAATATAGAAAATCTTTTTTCTGGATCCCAAATGGGCACAGGTGTTCTTCCGAAAATCTGATAACCACCTGGAAGTTTGTCAGGATAAATTGCAGTAGAAGACCCTCCCATTCCTACGGCACCTTTTGGTGTCCAAGTTCTTGGAGGATTGTATTTCGGTGCTGTGAGTTTACATCTTGGATCAAGAGGCATAGTAAAAGGTAGGCCAGGCCAAAAACCGAGAGACGCAACCCAATATTCCGTGCTGGAGTGAACGCGAACAAAATGCTCAACATCATCAAGATTATTAAGTTCTACGATGAATTCAGGGTCAGGTTTTTTATAAGTAATTTTGGCAGTATAATCCTCGACTGCTTCTTTAGTCCATTTATCCAAATAAACAGTTGGAAATTTAAACAATCTACTTTGTACTATGGTGTCATCAGAACTTTTAAGATTATTAACTAAAGATTTAAGTTCCTTTCTTAAATCACCATATTTTATTTCGTCTGGATTATAATGAACAATCATTGAGGCAAAACAGGGAAGTGTTTCGTAAATCCCTTTTATATTAGCTTGTTCAATTGCTTTTGCTAAACCTTGAGCTTTGAAATTTAATTCTAAACTCATGATATTGCCAAACTCGACAAGAAGGTATTTGTCTCCTCCTGGTAAATATTTTGGCTCATCATACATACCCTTAAAAATTTCTGAACTTAAGTCAGAGTCATTGTTCCATGTTAACTTTGGAGATGTTCCATCTTCATTAATGTGAACTTTTATGGACGGTCTTTTGATTTTTGATTTTCCATATCTTATATTATGGGGATACATCGATCTATAACCAGATGAATCATCAATAGTATTTTGTGAGAAGAAATATTTTGTCTCTTCAATAATTTGACTAGTTGCTAGATTATTTTCGATGAGAGAAAATTGATTTTTATCTTTCTGTTTGTAATGCTGTCCTTTAACTTGCTTTGTGCTTTTATCCAGTAATTTTGTGTCATGTTTGTATGGCTTATCTTTGGTAGGTATAGAATTTTTTTTTTGTGAAATTTTTATCTTATCAAAATTATCTAAATCTAACTGACTGTATTCTTTAACCATTTAGAAGTACTTAATTTTTATCTTATCTTTTGTTTTATTTTTAAAATCAACAACTTGGATATTTTCGGGTTTTGGAGCCTCAGCTACTTTTTTTATAATATTAGCATTGTTAGAATTTGTCGATATTTTATTTTCCTTAACAGCGGATGTATTGTTAATTGATTTTTTCGTATGACCAAACATGCCTTCTAAAATTATATTAGCTTCAATTTCCTCTTTTTCAAAAGTTTCAAATATACGACCGTCTCTAAAAACCAATACTCTGTGGCATAAGCCAATAAATTCCTCTAATTCACTGGATAGGAAAATTACAGTTCCACCTTCACTTACAAAAATTCTTAGATGTTTGTATAGGTCTCTTTTTGCTCCTATATCAATTCCTCTCGCAGGATCATTAAGGATTAAAATTTTAGGTGTTGTGGTAAAAGCTCTAGCGATCATAACTTTTTGCTGATTTCCACCACTTAATGAAGTTATAGCATTGGTTTTTGGTCCAGTTTTTATACTAAGTCTTTCTACTTCCCAGTCAAAAATTCCATTTAATTCAGTCCATTTAATAAAACCTAAAAAACCGCCTGATGTTTTTGCTTTCTCGCCTTTGTACAAAGGTATCAACATATTTTCATATATGCTCATATTAGGAAAAATTCCTTCTTTTTTTCTATCACCAGATACATAAGCAACACCACTTTTTTTCGCATCCAATAAGCTTAAAACTTTTTTATAATCTTTTTTTGTTAATTCTTTTTCTTCGTCAGAATGTTTAACAATTACCTCTCCACTTAATGGCTCTTCAATGCCCGCTAAAGCTTTAACAAAATTATCTTGCCCTTGCCCATCTAACCCCGTAACACCTAAAATTTCTCCTTGAGGCAAATCAAAATCAATCGATGCCTCGTCTTCCCAAACTTTTAATTTTCTTGCTGATAAAACAATCTCTTCACTTTTAGAATTAGGGGGTGTTGATCTATTTTCAGCAGCAGTTTCAATTTTTTTATTACCAGTCATTAAAGCAAGTAGATTTTTTTCTGTAATTTCATCACCCATTAATACGCCAACATCTTTACCGTCCCGCATGACAGTTGCACGATCGCTAATTCTTACAAGCTCGGCTATTCTGTGAGTCACAATAAAAATAGCTGCACCATTGTCTCTAAGTTCTCGCATTTTACCAAAAAGTCTTTCTGTAGAGTCAAAATCTAATGCAGCGGAGGATTCATCTAAAATTAAAACTTTTGGCTTTCTTAAAAAGGCCCTACCAATAGTTATCCAGGCCTTCATACCCAAAGATAATTGACTCGCAAGAGTATAGGGATCTACAAACTCTCCAGCTAATTCAAGCATAATTTGTGCAGCTTTTTCAACTTTTTCTCTATGATTTAATTTCTTCCCGAATAAAGAGTCATATCCAATAAATAAATTTTCATAAACTGTTGCTTCTTCAGCTATCATCACTTCTTGAAATACTGTTGAGATTCCAATTTTTTGCGCCTCAATTGGCGAATTAGGTGATTGTCCCATAATGGATAATTTACCTTTATCAAGAGGTAGAACTCCTGAAATTACTTTAGCTAACGTGCTTTTGCCGCAACCATTTCCTCCAACAATAGCATGAATTTCTCCAAAGCTAGCTTTGAAGTTAACGCCATCTAAGGCTTTAGTAACACCAAATGATTTAGTGGCGTTTTGAACATAAATATCTCCACCAGCATTTTTTGAAGATAGCGCTTGCTCTTCAGCAGGAGCGCTATCTTTATTTTTTTCTTCATTCATTAGTTAAAATTAATTTATTTAACTAATCTTTATAGTAATGCTTCGCCATTATCAAAGAAGTTGTCAAGATAATCATCACTTGCCCAGTTTTCAATTCCAACTGTTCTAAATTCACTTGAATTTCTATCACAATCTTCTGGTACAAATGATTGAATTGTTTCAACATCTTCTTCATATGGAGGAACAAGAATAGATTGCATCTTTAATCCTTGTCCTTGCATAGTTCTTAGAAGAACATTCATTGCAAATTCTGCATCATCTCCTGGAGGCCATGCATAGATTGCTCTGTCAATAAAGTCAGGATTATTTCTCCAGTAACAAAATGCACCAATTTCTCCTCCAAGTGCCATTGGCACCATTGGACGACCTGAGGACTCAAGTGCATTTAAAGCACCAGACTCTCCTGATGATTGAACTGCTAATCCATCAACTTGAGTTGTATTCGCTGAAAGCCATTTTTGTAATTCTGCCTGAGCAATTTGTGGAGTCCACATATGTGCAATTTCAGCAACAATAGTTATGTCAGGATATTCTGCAAAACCGGCTTTCATACCAGCATGCTGTGAGTCAGAAGCTGAAGCACCAGGAATACCTTCCATAATTATAACATTACCTTCGCCACCAATCGTTTCAGCAAGCCAAGTCGCAATATTGTAACCAGCCATCGCATAGTTAACAGATGTACTAATCGCATA
>JAQWMI010000034.1 GCA_029246865.1 Alphaproteobacteria bacterium | reverse complement strand
CTCTGCTGTCTGTGATAGATTAAATACCTGCCATTTGGTGACCATGCAGGAGATTCTAAAGAGAAATCTTTAACAACAACCCTTTCATTTCTGCCATTTGTATCCATTAATCCAATGTGAAATAGTCCTTGAGTTAGTTTTGTAAAAGCTATTTGATCTCCTCTAGGAGACCAAACAGGATTTCCATAAACACCCTTTCCTCTGCTTATTCTTTTAATATTTTTTCCGTTGGAATCCATAACATACAACTGAGGATAACCAGCTCTATCAGAATTAAATACAATTTTTTTACCATCTGGTGAAAATGAGGGGGAAGTATCTATTCCAGGATCATTAGTTAATCTATCAATAGTTCTTGTATTTAGATCCATAAGATAGATTTCTGTATTAGCCGTTTTAGGATCTGAAAAAGACATTACAATTTTCTGACTATCAGGAGAAAATCTAGGCGCGAAAGTCATACCTGGAAAGTCACCAACTATTTCTCTGACGCCATTTTTGAGATTATATATATAAACTCTTGGAGTATTATTTTCATATTCCATATATGTAATTGTTTGATTGTTAGGAGCAAATCTTGGAGTTAAAACTAAATTTTTACCATTTGTTAAAAACTGATGACTGTCTGAGTGACCATCCTGATCCATAATTGCTAATCTCTTTACTCTCTGATTTAAAGGACCAACTTCTGAAATATAAACAACTCTAGTATCAAAATATCCACTCTCACCAGTTATACGCTCATATACTAGATCACTAATTTTATGACCTAATCGTCTTAGAAGTTCCTTATTGGGAATAGACATTTTTACAGCTTTGATTTCTTGACCTGCAAAAACATCATAGAGTCTTATTCTTACTGAATATTTGTTATCTATGAATTTTATGTCTCCGCTGAGTAAGAATTGTGCTTTAATAATTTTCCAATCTTCGAACCTTGGAACTTTATCAACTAAATTATCCGACTGAATATATAGATCATCATCAACTGTATAAAAAAGTCCAGAATTTGTGAGATTATTAGAGATAATTTCTCTTAGTACTTCTCCACCTTTAACTGTTTTATCACTATTGCCAAAAAAACTTGTTATGGCAATAGGAGTTGGTTCAACTTTACCTTGGGAAATCGTTACATCCAAAGCTGCATAAGAATTTGAGATTAAAAATATAAATAGAGTAATAAGGTAAGAGATTTTTTTCATTTTAAGAAAGCATTATAACATACATATATATGATATTTTTAAAATTTAAACTTTGTCAAACATCCAACTAAAATCAAACGTAAAGTTAATCTCGTTCCATTCATCATATTTATTCTCTGGTAGCATTAAAACTGAGCAATTAGGGTGATTAAAGGCTCTAAGCGCTGCTTCTCCTGCGGTTCTAAAAAAAGGATCTGATGTCATTTTAGCAGTATTTTTAATAATTGCCTCCTTCACAGTTCTGTCAGGATTGACAATAATTTTCACCTGAACTTTCATATCTTGAAATTCCATAGCTCCAGCTGGAACAGTATAGCATGAGTAAAGTTGTTGTTTTAACATTTCCAATTCAGAAATTGTCATTTTTTCACCAACTTCATCAGTAAATACTTCTGATTGCTTTTCTTCTGTAGTCTCTTGTTCTTTTTTAAAGTCTTCACTTTCTTGTTCAATATCTTTTAATACTTTACTTACGTTAAAAGTTTTTTTCTTAGGCTTTGTTTTTAAAACGATTTCAACTTCAGGTTCTTCTATAATTTCTTTTGGCTCAGGTTTATTTTTTAATTTGATTTCGAAATCATTTTTAACCTCTTCAGGTTTTTGTTCAATAATTTCTTCTGGTTTAACTTTTTGGTCAATCACAAAATCATTTTCTTCTTCTATGGACTCCGTAGCTAGTATTTCTTCCTTTACTTCTATTTGTTCAACTTCTTCAACTACTTCTTCTTTCATTTCCTGAACTTCCTCAATCATATCTGGAATAATTTCATTTACCTTCTGTTCAAATTCTGGTGCTGCAGTTTTTTCTTCAACAATAAACATTTCAACAGGGAGTATAAGCGGCACATCAGTGATTTGATTTTCATTGAAGGTAAAACTAATCATCGGTATCAAAAAAAGTATATGAGCTAAAACTGATATAATTGTAAAAGTCTTATCTCTTTTATTATAAAGAAAATCCTCAAGATAAGACTTTATTTGATAAAGAGGATTAAAAATATTTTGAATATACAAGATTATCTAATCAGGTTTTTTTGTAACAAGAGCTATTTTTAAAAAACCAGAAGTATTTAAAGCTCCAAGTACTTTCATGACTTCTCCATAATTGATATTTGAGTCAGCTCTTAAAAAAATTCTAATATCACTATTGTTGCCAGCAACCGCACGAACTTTAGATATCAATTCATCAAATATTATTATTTCATCACCAATATAAATTTCATTACTATCATTCAGAGTAATTTCGAGAGGCTCTCTTTGGGCGTCTAAAGATTGTGACTCAACTTTAGGAAGATTAATGGGTACTCCTACTGTGAGTAGAGGCGCTGTTACCATAAAAACAATTAGTAAAACAAGCATAACATCGACCATGGGAGTAACATTAATTGCTGATACTGGTCGATTCTTTCTTCTCATTAGCTCATTTGTCTAGAGATAATATTTACCAAATCTTTCCCAAAGTTTTCTACTTCGGATAAATAGCTATCAATTCGTGCTGTGATTAAATTATAAAAAGCAGTTGATGGAATGGCAACAAACAGGCCAAGGGCAGTTACAAATAGGGCTTCAGCTATGCCAGGAGCTACCACTGCTAGATTAGTATTTTGCGCAATAGCTATTGCTTGAAAGCTATGCATTATTCCCCAAACAGTTCCAAATAATCCTATAAATGGAGCGACAGAACCTGATGAAGCGAGAAAAGATAAACCTCCATTTAATTTTGAATCTTCGTTGCTTACACTTAATTCTAAAACAGTTTCTAATCTTTGGACTAAAAAACTATCCATTTTGGCTTTAGATTTTATTGACTTATCATATTCATCCATAATATTTTTGAAAACTGTTGAAAAACTTTCTTCTTCAAAATCTTCAATTTGCTCATGAAGTTCATCTAAAGTAACACCAGACCAAAAGTGATTTTCAAATTTTTTTGAAGTTCTTCTCATTTTACTGATTGTCAGAATTTTTTGTATGATAATTTTCCATGATTGAATAGAAAACACTACAAGAAGGAGTATAACAAACTTAACAATCCAATCTGATTTAAAGAACATAGAGAACATTGAGAAATCAACTGAACCTTTCATAGATGCTAAATTAACTACTTCGTTTTCCATTTATTTTATCTCCTTTAAACCGTTCGTTATTTTTGAAACTGCTTCTAAATCATCAGAATGAACCATCACCCAAAAGCCAGGTCTATTTTTTTCACATAAAGCTATCACAGGTATTTTTTTTTCTTTATCGGCATAAACTTTGGTATCGTCCCAAAGCTTTACAGCTGAGTGCTTAGCTCTTAATTTACATTCAATAAAAAGCTCGTCATGAATTACGTCTGCATGAGTAACTTTTGAATTTATTCCACTTAGGGCATTTCTAATTCCGCCAAAAAACTTTGACACTAAACGCTCTCTATTTTTCCAAGCTTTATCAGGCATCTGATTCTTCAATCAATCTACTATCAAAATCTAAATTAGAGAAACAGTTTTGGACGTCATCATTATCCTCTAAGTCGTCGGACAGCTTTAAAAGTTTTTCTAAATCCTCTTTGCTAGTAATTTCAACGCTAATATTAGGTTTCCATATTAATTTAGCGGCCTCTACAGACAACTCTTTTTCTCGAACAAATTTTTCAATTGAAAATAAGTCCTCAAATTTACAATAAAGATAGGTCTCCTCTCGTTCCAAAGAGTAATCTTCCACACCTATTTCAATTAAATTTTCAATCATATCATCTTCTAATATACTTTTGATTACAACTTCTCCAACTTTATCAAAATTGTAACTCACACTTCCTGTTTCACCTAAGTTACCTCCATTTCTTGAAAAAATTGTCCTGATTTCTGTTGCTGTTCTATTTTTATTGTCAGTTAGGGCTTCAACAATAAATGCTGTACCGTACGGACCGTATCCCTCGTATCTTATTTCTGAGTAATCAGCAGTGTCAGTATTATTTTTGTTAATTGCTCTTTCAATATTATCTTTTGGCATATTAACACTGCGCCCATTATTAATAGCAAGTCTTAATCTTGGATTTGTTTCTGGATCAGGACCACCAAGTTTAGAGGCAATTTGAATTTCTCTTCCTATTTTTCCAAATTGCTTTGCCCTTTTTTTATCTTGAGCTCCTTTACGAAATTGAATATTTTTAAATTTTGAATGACCTGCCATTTTAAAACACTTCTCTATTGAGAATTCCTCCTATTAAAATTGATTGAATTGTCGTACTGCTATTTTCAATATCTCTTTTTATAATTATTCCAGAAATAGTGGCCTCACCATCAGCTGGTTCAAGTCTATTAGAATTCATCCCTGTACGCATCCTTTTTATAGCACTTTCTTTTTTCATACCAATTATCGATTCATAATCACCAGTCATACCTATATCTGTTTGAAATGCAGTACCTTTGGCAAGGACTCTAGCATCAGCTGTTGGTATATGAGTATGAGTTCCATAAATACCTGTAAATTTACCGTCATAGTGCTGTCCTATACCATTTTTTTCGGAAGTAGCCTCACCATGAACTTCTAAAAAAGAGTAATCGGCTTTACCTGCTTCTAAAAGAGAAATAATTTCTGTATCCAAACATTGAAAAGGATCATTTAAAGGTAAATTAATAAATAACTTTGTATGAATTTGACAAACTAATATTTTTTTTCCGTTAGAATGATCAAAAATTTTATAGCCCCTGCCCGGAGAGTTATTTAAGAAATTAAGGGGTCTTATTATAGAGTGATTAGGGTTCAATTCCATGTAATCAATTATTTCGTTTTTATCCCAGGAATGATTTCCTAATGTCACCGCATCAACTCCCATTGATATGAATTCTTCATAGATTTTAGGAGTAATACCAAATCCTGCAGCTGAGTTTTCAGCATTCACAATTGTAAAATCAATTTCAAATTTTCTTTTTATTTCTGAAAGATGGGATTTAAGAGCATTTCTACCAGTTCTTCCAACAACGTCGCCTATCATTAAGAAATTCATAATTATATTTTACGGTTTTCAGTGCAAATAAAATCTATTTTTTGATCGAATTTTTCTTGAAAATCAATTTCACATTCTTGCATATCAAAGGCAGCAAGAATAGTGAAAAAATTTTTATTTTTTTCTTTCAATTTTTCAATAGTTCTATCAAAAAAACCACCACCATATCCCACTCTGTATTTATTTATATTAAATGCTGCACAGGAAACAACAATCGCGTCAGGCTCTAGAGACAGTGAATGTATCGGTTCTAATATTCCCTTATAGCCACTAGCAACGTTATCGGCCTGATAGCTATATATTTTATAATCTAACGGCATTGAATTTTTTTTTACTACCGGCAAGGTAATATGTATTTTCTTAGCCTCTAAGCTTTCGCAAAGTCCCAATACCTTAACCTCATTATCAAATGGATAAAAAAGACCCACTGATTTAACGTCTGGATATTCATTTATAATTTCTAATATTTTTTTATTAATTTTTTCTGACTTAAGATTTATAACATCCTCTGTCATTTCTTTTCTTTTTGAAAGAAACGTTTTTCTAATATCTGATTTATTCAATTGGTAACTCATTATCAAGTTTGTGATCAATGGAATTGATAATTTTTTTTAAGTTTACAACTTCTTCTTTTAGTTGATCAATAGTATTTTCATAAAGTAATTTTTTATTAAGAGACTCTTTAAGAATTTTTTCTTTATTTAAATTTTCTTCCATAGATTTTAAAAAAGCTATAAACGTTGATGTCAAGAAAGGAACATTTTCTTTTTTTTCAATATCTATAAGCTGACTAATTTTACTAGCTACTCCCTTTACCAAATCAATATTTTCATCTGAACACTGTATCTTCAAAGGTCGTCCTGCTATATTAAGCTCTAGACTAGGCATCATTATCTATATTGACTAATACTTCCTCTATCTTATTAGTTGCTTCTTCAATTAATAAATTCTTTTGTTCTATTTCCCTTTTACTTGCTGAGAGCTCTTCTTCTAACTCTAATTCTCTTTTTTCTAGGTACTCCACTTTTAATTTACTCTCAGAAAATTTTTGTTCAATTTCTTGAGATAAATTTTTAAAATATTTGAGTTTATCAACTAATTGGTCTATTTTGTTTGTGATTTGTTGTTTAATTTCATCCATTCTTTAATTTATAAATATATCGGAAGGATATTCCATTGAAAAATTATTTAGAACTTTCTAATTGCATAAGATTTTTATCTATAGACGCTGTTCAAAGAGCAAAATCGGGACACCCAGGTATGCCAATGGGTATGGCAGATATTGCCACTGTCTTATTTCAAGATTATATAAATTTTAATCCAACAGATCCTGAATGGTCTTTTAGAGATAGATTCGTTTTATCGAATGGTCATGGATCTATGTTGCTTTATTCATTGCTACATTTAACTGGATATAGAAAAATGACTTTAGAGCAGATCAAAAACTTTAGACAGTTAGGTTCTATAACTGCAGGACATCCCGAATATGAGCCAGAAGCTGGAATTGAAATTACAACAGGTCCATTAGGACAAGGAATTGCCAATGCTGTTGGTATGGCTATAGCACAAAAAAATCTAGCCTCTAAACTTAAACTAAAATTTTGCCCTAAAGTTTATGTCTTCTGTGGCGATGGTTGCTTGCAAGAAGGAATAAGTCAAGAAGCTATAAGTCTTGCAGGTCATCTAAAATTAGACAATTTAATTCTTATTTATGATAATAATAAAATTAGTATTGATGGATCAACCGATTTATCCTTTTCCGATAATACAAACTTAAGATTTGAATCAGTTAATTGGAATGTCCTCAATGGAGATGGACATAATTTTTCAAATATTAAAAAAAATATTGATAAGAGTCTCAAATCAAAAAAGCCAACATTAATAAACTTTAAAACAACTATAGGTTTTGGATCTCCTAATAAATCTTCTAAAGCATCCTCTCATGGATCTCCACTTGGCGATGAAGAAATTGTAAAAACAAGAGCACAATTAAAATGGAATCATGGGGAATTTATTATTCCCAAGTCTCTTCTAAAAATTTGGAGAGGGAGTCATAAAAGATGTATGTCTCATTACAACACTACAAAAAAATATGAATTAAAGATTAAAAAATTTAAGTCAGAAAATAACTTAAGTAAATTATTTGTTTCAATAAAAAAAGATGTTATTAAATTTCAGGATAATCAAGCCACCAGAAAATCATCAGAAGTTATCATTAACTATTTAAGTAAATCAAAAGCAATCATTGGTGGTTCGGCAGACTTAACCGGATCAAATCTTACAAAAGGAAACATAACAAGTATTATTGATAGTAAAAATTTTGGTGGCCAATATATTCATTTTGGGGTTAGAGAACACGGTATGGCTGGAATTATGAATGGCATTGCATCAACAAATTTCTTTAAAATTTTTTCAGGTACTTTTCTAAGTTTTGCTGACTACATGAAACCAAGTTTAAGATTAGCAGCATTGATGCAAATTGACCCCATCCTCGTATTTACACATGACTCAATTGGTTTAGGCGAAGACGGACCTACACACCAACCAATTGAGCAAATTAATATGCTTAGATCTATTCCAAATGGTAATGTATTTCGACCCGCGGACTTATTTGAAACAGCATTATGTTGGGAAGCCGCAATTAATATTAAAAATGGCCCTTCGTTTTTATGCTTATCAAGACAAAACTTACCACAAATCTCAAATAAAATTGCAAATACAAAAAAATTTCATGGGGCTTATGTAATTGATCAAAATGATAAAAATAATCAAATAACAATCATAGCAACTGGTTCAGAGGTGTCCTTAGCTCTTGAAACAGCAAGATTATTAAAAGAAAATAATATTTCTTCTAAGGTTGTCTCAATGCCATCTACATCATTGTTTGAAAAGCAGCCCACTTCATTTCAGAAAAATTTACTTAAGTCATCTTTAGGGCAAATATTTGTTATTGAGGCTGGATCTACAATATATTGGAATAAATTTACCGAAGAAGAAAACATTTTTGGCATTGATGATTTTGGAGCGAGTGCTCCTGCAGATCAAGTCTATAAAAAATTTGGATTGGATTCCAAAACCATATCGAAGAAAATTATGAAAGGTATTAAAAAAAAATGACAAAAAAAAGAGTAGCTATTAATGGCTTTGGGAGAATAGGAAGATTAGTATTTAGAGCATTTATTGAAAGACATAAAGAGTTTCAAGATGAATATGAAATAACTCACATTAATGATTTAGCTGATATAGACTCTAATATCCACTTACTCAAGTACGACTCCTCACATGGCAAAATGCCATATGAAATATCAAAAGTTAATGATAACCAATTCAACATTGCCGGAAAAAATATTAGTGTATCTGCAGAGAGAGATCCTAAAAATTTAAAGTGGTCAGAAAAAGATATAGATATTGTATTGGAGTGCACGGGAATATTTGCTTCCAAAGAAAAATCATTTTTTCACATTAATAGTGGAGCTTCTAAAGTATTAGTTTCTGCACCTTGCACAGATGCTGATATAACAATTGTTCAAGGAGTTAATGATGATCTCTTATCATCTGACCATCAAGTAATATCTAACGCCTCCTGCACCACAAATTGCCTAGCGCCAGTAGCTCATGTTATAGACAAAGAGTTTGGCATTGAGTCGGGATATATGACTACGATTCACTCTTTTACTGGAGACCAAAGTACTGTCGATACATTTCATAAGGATTTAAGAAGAGCTAGAGGTGCTTCTCAAAATATTATACCCACGAGCACAGGTGCTGCTAAAGCAGTTGGTCTAGTATTACCAAATTTGAAAGGGAAATTAGATGGCACTGCCATTAGAGTCCCTACTGCCAATGTTTCACTTGTGGACTTTAAATTTAACACAAAAAAAGAAATTACTGTTAACGCGCTTAATGAAAAATTTAAAGAATATGAAAGTTCTTCACTAAAGAATATCTTAGGCTTAGACAGTGACCCAAAAGTTTCATCAGATTACAATCATGATCCTAGAAGTTCTATTCTAGATCTTACTGAAACGACTGTCATTTCTCCAACTTTTGGGAGAATAATGACTTGGTATGATAATGAGTGGGGTTTTTCAAATAGAATGCTTGAGACTACAAAACAACTGTGTAAATTATAATCATGAAAGTTACATCAACAGTAAAGAAAATATTATCATCTTATGATAGCGAAAATTATGGCGTTAAAACAAATCTCTCAAGAATATTAATGCAAGGTAAACTTGCTGGCACAGGGAGATTAATTATACTTCCTGTTGATCAAGGTTTTGAGCACGGCCCTGATAGAAGTTTCGCTGTTAATACACCAGCTTACGACCCTTTATATCATTGCCAATTGGCAATCGACGCTGGTCTAAGTGCTTACGCAGCACCATTAGGAATGCTTCAAGCGGGAGTAGAGAGTTTTTATGGACAAATTCCAACAATTTTAAAGATTAATAGCTCTAATACTTTAGCACAATCTATGGATCAAGCTGTTACAGGTTCTGTTGATGATGCTATTAAAATGGGCTGTAGCGCTATTGGTTTTACTATCTACCCAGGATCAGATCATAATTTTGATTTGATGGAAGAATTTAGAGAACTATCCAAAGAAGCAAAAGATAAAGGTTTGGCAGTTGTTTTATGGGCCTATGCTCGCGGTAAAGAAATTTCTAAACAAGGTGAAACTGCAATGAATATAATTTCATATGCAGCTCATATGTCTGCGTTATTAGGAGCTAATATTATTAAAGTAAAACTTCCTACTGACTTTATTGAAGATGATCCAACTAAAGTTGCTTTCGAGAAAAAATTAATCGAGATAGGATCTCTGAAAGATAGAGTGGCGCATATCAAAAAAGTTGCTTTTGCAGGTAAGCGTATAGTTGTTTTTTCTGGTGGAGATACAAAAGATGATAATGCCCTAATGGATGAAATTAAAGCCATTCATCACGGCGGCGGTAACGGTTCCATTATTGGTAGAAATTGCTTTCAAAGAAAAAGAGAAGACTCGCTAAAGTTGCTTAATCAGATGATTGATATATATAAATCTAAATGAAAATAGGTGCGAACGAACTAAAGGTTGGTAATATTATTCAACACAACAACTCACTTTGGAAAGTAGGAAAACTTTCTCACACACAGCCTGGTAAAGGAGGTGCTTACGTACAAGCGGAGTTAAAAAATATTTCTAATCAATCTAAGTTGAATGAAAGATTTAGAAGTTCTGAGTCAATTGAAAGAGTTAGATCAGAACAAATAGAGCATCAGTTTTTATTTAGAAGTGGTGACGAATTTACTTTTATGAATAGTGTCAACTATGAGCAAACTATTCTTAATAAAGAAATTATTGATGAAAATACTGCTAATATTTTAGAAGATGGGATGACGGTTATTATAGAATTTTTTGACGAAAAACCCATGAATGTTAATCCTCCCGATCAAATCATATTGGAGATTGTTGAAACTGAAGCAGTTATTAAAGGTCAAACAGTATCTTCATCTTACAAGCCAGCTCTCTTAGAAAAAAATATCAGAACCACTGTACCTGGCCATGTTGAAGTGGGTGATAAAATTAAATTAAATACTAAAGATTTTACTTACATAGAAAAATCTAAATAATAGCTTTAATGGCATTAATCCCTCCTATTGTTACAGTAATGGAAAAGGCTTGTAAAAATGCTTCTAAATCTCTGATTAGAGATTTTGGAGAACTTGAAAAACTTCAGATCTCGAGAAAAGATATGAATGATTTTGTATCTTCTGCCGATATTAAATCTTCTAAGTCTATCGAATATAGTCTTAACAAAGATAAACCTGATTTTTTACAAATCGATGAAGAAACTTTTAAAATATCTGATAAAGAAAAATTAAATTTAGATACGCCTATATTTATTATAGATCCATTGGATGGGACTTTAAACTTTATGCACGGTATTCCTTTTTTTGCGATCTCAATAGGTCTAGTAGTTAAAAAAGAAATTATAGCTGGAGTAATTTATAATCCTATCTTGAATGAATTTTTTTGGGCGCATAAGGGAATGGGTACTTGGTTAAATGGGACTAGAATTAGAGTATCTAATAGAAGACACTTAGAAGATTGTATGATTGCAACTGGATTTCAAATTAAAAATCAAAGTTCACTTCCAAGTTATTTTAAAGAATTTGAATCAATCGGATCAAAATCTGGTATTCGCAGATTAGGTTCAGCCGCAATGGACTTAGCATATGTTGCAAACGGAAAATTTGATGGCTTTTGGGAGCACAATCTCCATATGTGGGACATAGCTGCTGGCATTATTTTAGTTCAAGAGGCTGGAGGAATAGTCGTAAATGATAAAGGTCAAAGTTTTGATTTATCAAGTGATTTGAGCCTTATTGCAAGCAATCCCAGTATTTATCAAGAATTAGCTAATAATTTATAACTATTTACTTGATTTTTTCTCTCTAAAATCTATTTTCCTTACACAATGAAA
The DNA here is from genome assembly GCA_029246865.1 of Alphaproteobacteria bacterium. Classification (GTDB taxonomy): domain Bacteria; phylum Pseudomonadota; class Alphaproteobacteria; order HIMB59; family HIMB59; genus HIMB59. The sequence goes on along the minus strand of JAQWMI010000034.1, from coordinate 28,708 downwards.
GAAAAATTACACCCAGATTACCACGAAATTACAGTTCAAAGGACTGATGGCTCCACATACAAAACTCGTTCTACATGGGGTAAAGCCGGAGATACTATGAAACTTGAAATTGACCCGCTCTCTCATCCAGTTTGGAATAAGGGTTCTGGAAAAATGATTGATTCAGGTGGAAGAGTTGCTCGTTTTGAAAAGAAATATAAATCCTTTAAGATTTAAAGAATATAAATAATGGAAAATAAACCCTTAATGCCTCTCGCAACAGCTGTATGGCTTGTTGATAATACCTCCCTAAGTTTTGCACAAATATCTCAATTTTGTCAGCTTCACGAACTAGAAATTCAAAGTATTGCTGATGGAGAAGAAGCCTACAATATGAAAGGCTTGAATCCCATTGCAAGTGGACAACTTACAAAAGATGAAATTAAAAGATGTGAAGATGATTCAAACGCAGAATTAACGTTGCAGACTCATAAAAGTCAAAAAATTCATATCAGATCCAATACAAAGAAATATCTACCTCTCTCTGTTAGATCAGAAAGACCAAAAGCAATTGCATGGTTAGTGAGAGAGTATGGAAAAATATTAACTGATATTCAAATTGCTAAGTTAACTAGTTCAACAAAACCAACTGTAGCAAATATTCGTGCAGGCAATCAAGCACAACCAATTACTGAGTTTAGAAGCCCTACCGATCTTGGACTTTGTACTTACGAGGAGCTAGAAAAAATCATAGAAAAAGGTCAGCGAAAAGCTGAGAGAGATCTAAAGGCAAAAGAAAAAGCTAAAAATACTATTCCGTCTTTGTAAAAAATAAATACACGTCGCCTAATCTAATTCCAAACTTTTTCATCGCAGCTTTATTAAAGACCCTTTTTGAATCTTGCATGATTAGCCAATCATCAAACTTAACATTCATAATACCATCTTTGTATTTTAATTTTAGCGTGTAATGCCAGTTAATAGCATTGCCAGATCTTTTACCTTCAGCGAAGCCTTTTATATCTGATGACTCTCCTCTGTAGGTTGTCTCAGATGTTTTTGTGATTATCCATTTACGAAACTCTTCTTCACCATCATCATATAAAAAAGTCTCATTTAAAATAAAAGCATCCTTTTCCTGAATGCCTTCCATATCAACAGTGAATTGTCTTTTAACGTTGCCAAATCTGTCAATAAATAAACCTGAAGCTGAGGTTTTCCCCAAAAAGTATTCTTCAATTTTTAAAACTGGTTTGTTGTCTGAAAAATTATCTAATTTCATGTTGCCACATCCTATCAAAGTCATAGAAGTAAGAATAAATATAATCTTCTTCATGAATAACATATTTTTTTTACGACGTAACGATTTTTTTAGACCTACGACTTAGTAAAATCAATTTGATAAACATCGATAGTTTTTGCCTTAAAACCACCATAACAATAGGAAAGGTAGAAATTCCAAGTTCTTTTAAACTCATCTGGAAAGCCCAAAGAATTAAGATTAGTCCATTTTTTGTTAAAATTTTGACTCCAAATTAAAAGAGTTTTAGAGTAACTATCAGCCATTTTTCTATTTAATTTAAAAGTAAAATTCAAATTTTTAGCTATTTTATCAAGTTCATTCATGCAAGGTAACATTCCTCCAGGAAAGATATATTTCTGAATAAAATCAATTTTTTTAATATAATTTTTGAAGTACTTATTATCAATTACAATAGTTTGCATTGAAAAAACTCCTTTAGGAATTAATAAATCTCGGATTTTTGAAAAATAATCGTTCCAAAATTCCATTCCAACAGCCTCAAACATCTCAATTGAATAAACTCTGTTGTACTGACCTAAGTGCTCCCTATAATCCCTATAAATAACATTTAATCTTTTTTCAAAACCATATGTTTTGGATTTTTCTGACACATAATCAAATTGTTTTTTAGATATAGTTAAAGTATCTACTTGTATGTCGGGAAATTTATTTAATAAGTAAAAGGCAAAGCTACCCCATCCTGATCCAATCTCGAGTACCTTGTCACCAGACATTGGTAGGTTATTAGTGATAAGACTTTCAAACTTTTTGATTTGAGCTTCTGAGAGGGTCTCATCACCATTTTGGAAAAAACCAGACGAGTAAGTTAGAGTATCATCTAACCAAGTTGTATAAAATTGATTACCAAGATCATAATGGGAGTGAATATTCTTTTTACTTTGTTTAATAGAATTTTTTGTTTTCCGTTTATAGAATTTAGATATGAAACGAAAAAATGATGAGCCATCCATTTCATCGTCGAAAGCAGATCCGTTAAGAGCACCAAATTCAAGAAATTCACTTAAATTGTTCACATGAAATTTCTTTTTAATGTATGCCTCTCCCAAACCAATAGATCCTCTAAAGTTTAAGTCCCAAAACATCGATAAGTTATAAATTTGCATATCAATCTGTGGGCCGTCATACTGTCCCTGAAAAAAATAATCTTTATTTTTAAATCTTAATTTAAGAGTTCCATATTCAATTTTAGAACATATTTTATTGATATAGTTACTTACAAACCTATTAAACATATGATTATTCTACGTTTACTCTGTTATTTAGATTTTTAACGTGACTGAAAAATTTGGATTTTTTCAAGAATAATTTCATAGATTGATAATGTATCAATAAAATCACTTTAAAAGTAGAAAAAATATTTTTGATAAAAAAACTCAATAGACTTTTTTCTTTCATTGAATTTAATTGCACTTCAAGTGATGCAAAAAAAATATTTTTAAGATTCAAATCAAACTGGTGAATATTACATTTGAAATAATTACAATTTTTTATATTTAAAGAAATTTCATAATGAGACTCCATTTCAATAAAAGGAGATACATACATATTTTTTTTAAATTTTTTATTCTTAAAATCATTAAAATCTAGATAATGTATCTGATCTCCATGAGTGTTCTTTACTTCATAGATTGCAGCAATTAATTTTTGACTTTTATCTAGATATAAATAAAAACTAATTGGGTTAAAAGCGTAACCTAACATTTTTGGTATACTTAAAAGCATGACATGTTCAAATTTAATTTTATGCTTCATAGCAATATCATTACAAAATTGAATAATAGATTTTTCTTTTACTCTATAGCCATGATTCATATTAGAAACTGAAAATAAATTAAAATGATTTAATGAAAAAATTTTTTGGTTAAGTGGTAATTTTTTTAAATTTAATAGCAAATATGGTGCTGAATATGAAAATCTATTATTAGTATCCTTATTTCTTGCATGGGCAATCTTTCCATTACCAAATGAATTTTCAATTACTACTTCCATGGTATTCTAGAAGTATCATTATTCATAAAATTTTTAGTAAATTTTATATTCATTTTTTCACAAACTTTGATTGCTGATTGAAGACCATCTTCATGGAAACCAAATCCTAAATAACTACCAACGTAATATATATTATTAACGCCTTGGATAATTCCTATATTTTTTTGGGCTAATGAAACCTCATCAGACATCACAGGATGATCATAGAAAGCTTCATATGAAACATTTTCTTTAAAATTTTGATTTAATGAAACAAAAATATTTTTTTTTGTTTTTAGGTCTTGAAGCCTATTCATCCAGTATGTAAGAGAAAAGTTTTGGTTTTGGTTTGTATAGAAATTCCAACTAGACCAGGTTTTTTTATATTTAGGCATTGTTGAGTGGTTTTGATGTAATTGAACATGGTTTTTTTGAAACTGAAATTTGGACAATATTTCTCTTTGGCTCTCAGTCCATGAAGTTATAAGTTTGGAAAAGTGGTTAGGAGGAGCTGCAAAAACCACCTTATCAAAATGTTCGAAAGCACCATTGATGAAAATATCAAAACCTTTTTTTTTAACTTTTATATTCTTAATTTTAGTTGATAGCCTGATATCCATTTTTGTATTGTTTACCATTTTTTGGATATAATTTTTTGAACCTCCTTTAACAGTTTTCCATTGTGGCCTATCTATAAAATTAAAAAGCTTATGATTTTGGAAAAAAGATACGATATTAGATAAAGGCTGTTTCATCGATAATTTATTAGGTGTTGACCAAATGCTTGAAATTAGTGGTAATAGATGAAAATTTATAAATGCTTTTGAATAATTATTCTTTAAACAATAATCTTCAATTGTCATTTTAGGTACATTTGTAGTTGTTTTTTGAAATTTTTTATAAAATCTAATTATATCAATAATCATCCTATAAAAAGTTAATTTTACTAAATTAGATTTATCTCCTATCAGCGACAATAAACTGCCTCCTCCATATTCAAAGGATTTATAGGGGTTATAAAAACTAAATGACATATCGCTTTCGTGAGTTTCAACTTCTAATTCTGAGAATAATTTTATTAAATTGGGATATGTGTGGTTATTAAAAACAATGAATCCTGTGTCTACAGGTATCTGAATGTTATCTATTTTAACTGATCTTGTATTAGCATGGCCACCTAAATAGTCATTTTTTTCAAATAAAGTAATATCATATTGATGCTGAGCTAAATACGCCGTACTAAGCCCAGCAATACCAGAGCCAATAACAGCAATTTTTTCTCTCATAGTTATATTTTTTGGTTTATTTCTTTAAATGCATCAAGCGCTTTATTACGAGATACACTCAGGTCAACTATGGGCGATATATATTTATTAGATTTAATTAGTTCATTAAGAACAGGCTGGTTTAACCAAGGTTGAAAAATAAATTTTACTTTTTCGAGTAATTTTAATTGAGGAAGAAATTTAAGAATAAATTTTGCTTGGGGGTCAAATCTTTCACTTTGCAAGATTGGATTGAAAATTCGAAAATAAGGGGCAGCATCAGCCCCACATCCAGAGACCCATTGCCAACCTGCGGGATTACTAGCTTCATCATAGTCAAGCAAACAATCTTGAAAATAATTCTCACCCTCATGCCAATGAATTCTAAGATTTTTGACTAAAAAGCTTCCTACAATCATTCTTAATCTATTATGCATCCAACCCTCCTCATATAGCTGTAACATAGCAGCATCGACAATAGGAAAACCAGTTTCTCCCTTTTTCCAAGAATTAAATTGAATTTTATTTTTAACCCAATTAAATTTTTCAAATTTCTTATTAATAGGCTTATATTTCAAATCATCAGCATAATACAATAGTGTGTAAGAGAATTCTCTCCAGCCTATTTCTGATAGATATGTTAATATAGACTCATTAGTAACTGTATTTTTTACTATTTTATCTACTATCACTCTTGGAGAAATTTCGCCAAACTTAAGGTGAGGTGAAATTCTAGATGTTTGGTCAATATCAGGTCTATCCCTGTTAATTTTATAATGATTTATATTCTGCTCTATATATTGATCAATTTTTTGTAAAGCATTTTTCTCTCCGGGTATCCAGTACTGCTCAAATTTTTCATACCATTTCTTATTAGGAAGAAAATAAAATTGTTCTTTTTTTTCATCGTGCTTAATTGGTAAAATTTTTTTTATTTCCTGATAACTATAATTCTTTTCTAAAAAAAATGGGTATGATTTTCTCCAATAAGGAGTAAAGACTTTAAAAAACTCACCTGAATTATTTTTAATTTCCCAAGGTTCGTTTAAGAGATGAGAATTGAAACTAGAAACTATTATATTTTCTAATTCTAATTTTTTTTTCAAAGATGAATCTCTTTGAATGGTTTGTTTAGAATAGAGCCTATTCCATATCACTTCTTTAATTTGATATTTTTTGATAAAACGCTCTAAAATTTTTAAAGCATCACCTTCGCAAACTAAAAGGTCTACGTTAAATTTTTTTTTATATTCCTGTACTAGTTTTTCTAGTGATTTTTGCAACCACCAAGAAGATGCTTTTCCTAGAGAGTTTTTTTCAACATCATCCAAGATGTAGACAGCAAGAACTGGGGACTTATTATACTGAAGATGGGCTAAGCATGGATTATCAACAATCCTAAGGTCTCTTCTTAACCAATATAAAGTGTTGTGTGCGATTTTAGTATTATAATGAAATTATTTACTATGAGGAGGCATTTTTTTTTCAACAAACCAAACATGTTGTTTTAGAACAGGATCATATTTTTTTTGTCTTAACTTGTCAGATACCTTTAAGCCTTTTGTTGGCTTTCTTACGATATATTTAGTACCTGTTTCAGGCTTTTCCTCAGGAAGTAATTGTTTAAGTTGATATGTAGACTTTTTTGCCATGGGCGTAAAATAAACTAATTTGTAATCAGGTCAAGGTTGATTTAAAGAAATTAATCAGCCATAACCCTTTTCCAATGCTTTCTTTTATCCGTGAGTGATCGAATTTTTTTTTGATTTAGCTCATGATAACACCTTTGACAGCTAAATCCTTCTCTATAATGAGGGGATTTTGTCTCTTCTAATTTTAGAGGCATATTACAACCATGGCATAATAAAGTAGTGCCAGGCTTGAGTTTTTTATTTAAAGCCACTCTTTTATCAAAGACAAAGCATTCACCATCCCAACTTTTTGCTGAAGATGACTCTAGGTATTTTAAAATACCTCCTTTTAACTGATAGGTATCAATTCCATATTTTTGCATAAGCGGTCCTGCTTTCTCACATCTAATTCCACCAGTGCAATAAATTGCAATTTTTTTTTTCTTAAGAATATCTTTATTTTTTTGAATATATTTTTTAAATTCTTTGAAAGTTGAAATATTGGGATCAACAGCATTTTGAAAATGACCAATTCGATATTCATACTCATTTCTCGTATCTATAATTGTCACATTCTCTTCTTTAATAAAATCATCCCATTGATCAGGTTCAATAAATTGGCCATTATGAATTTCATTAATTGTTAAATCAAAATCTGAAGTTACTATTTCTTTTTTGATTTTTACATCAAGTTTAGAAAATATTTTTTTTTTGTCAAAGTTTGAAACTTTAATATTTTGTTTGTCTACTCCTAATCCTAATAAATACTCTTGAATAAAATTTTCATGTTCATCTGGTACTAAAATAGTTCCATTGATTCCTTCAGAACTTAGAATGATCGATCCTTCAATTCCAAGCTTAGATATATGATGATTTATAGACTCTTTAATTTTTATGGGATGAGTTATCTCAAAAAAGCTATAAAAACATAAAACTCTCATAGGTCTTAGTTTTATAGTAAAATAATTTTCTTATCAAATATTGTTGTTTTTTAAAATGCTAGAGATTTTTTTGAGCTTTTTTTTGCTCCAAAACCATTGAAAGTCTTGGCATAAATTTAAACCAGGCGTCTTTAAGAGCTTCAACAAAATTTTGTGTTACCTCTCGAGAATGACAGGGTGTGGGAGTAATTCGTAATCTTTCTGTTCCTTTTGGAACTGTTGGATAATTGATGGGTTGGACATAAACGTTATGAGTATTTAACAAGTAATCACTGATTTCCTTACAAAGTTTACTATCTCCAACAATTACAGGAACTATATGTGACCCTGAGTCTAAAAAAGGGATACCAGCGTTAGTAAGTTCATTTTTGACAAAGTTCACATTTTGAAAAAATTCGTTTCTTAATTCAGGTTTTTTTTGAACTTGTTTCATACTCTCTAGACTACCTGCAGCTACTGCGGGACACATTGAAGTAGTAAAAATAAAACCCTTAGAAAAACTTCTAACGTAATCAATTATAATTTCAGTTGAAGCGATATAACCTCCAGCTAAACCAAATGCTTTAGCTAAAGTTCCATTAATAATGTCAATATGCTGGGCTATACCTTTAGACTCGGCAACTCCACCACCATTTGGTCCATAGAGTCCAACCGCATGCACTTCATCAAGATAAATGAGTGCGCCATTTTCTTGAGCGATTTCAACAACATCCTCTAGGGGCGCAAAATCAGACTCCATAGAGTAAACAGATTCTAGAACAATTATTTTTGGTCTTTCAAAGGGAATACCTTTTAATACATTTTTTAAATGACTGACATCGTTATGTTTGAAAATAGCTTTTTCTTTTTTACTAGATCTAATCCCCTCAATTAATGATGCGTGATTTAATTCGTCACTTAACACCAAGCAATTATCAAAAGCTGAAATAATCGACTTTAGAGCGGATTCATTTGCACTGTATCCAGAATTAAAAGCCAGACCTCTTTCTTTTTGATGAAGCTTAGCTATTTCCTGTTCTAATAGAATATGATTTTGAGTTGTTCCAGATATGTTTCTTGTGCCACCACTTCCAGCGCCAAGTTTTTCAGCTGCTTTAATCATTGCCTGAATTACTTCAGGATTTTGACTCATTCCAAGATAATCATTTGAGCACCAAACATCGATTTCGTGAGTTTGGCCTTCGTGGTGTCTTGTAGCTTTTGGATAATTTCCAGCTTTACGCTCTATACTGTTAAAGGTTCTATAGTGACCTTCGTCTTTGATTTTATCTATTTCAGTTTGAAACTTATTTAAATAGCTTGATTTCCAATTATGATCTTTCACCATTTTAACTTAATACTCAATCCTGAAATTTAAATAGTATTTTAGACGCATTCTTAGGTTTTTTGTAATTACTTTCAATTTAATTGTTAACAAGTGGGATTACTTTTTTTCCAATTAATTCAATAGATTTTAATAGATTTTCATGTGTTATATCTGCAATATCCATTTGAAATTGGAAGCGCGAAATACCGCCCAAAGCCTCACTATGACGCAGAATTTTTTCAGCAACCTCTTCAGGACCACCTAAAACAATTGCACCTTTGGGCCCTATTTGGTCGAGAAAACCTTGCATTGTAACTGGTGCCCAGCCTCTTTCTTTACCTATTTTATTAAACATTTTGGCGTAACCTTCATAATAAAGCTCAATGGCTTCTTCCTTAGTATTAGCCACATAACCAAGAGAATGTATGCCTACGGAGCATTTATCTTTGGGATGACCTGCAAGTTCCCAAGATTCTCTGTAAAGATCTACAAGTGGACGAAAACGATGAGTCTGTCCACCAATTATGGCTAACATTAAGGGTAAACCTAAAGTACCAGCTCTCGCAAAGGACTCGGGAGTGCCTCCGACACCAAGAGCTATGGGCAAAGGTTTTTGAATTGGCCTTGGATATATAGTTTGGTTTTCTAACGGAGCACGAAATTGACCTTTCCAGTTCACGACTTCGTTATCTCGAATTTGAAGAAGAAGTTTTAACTTTTCAGCAAACAATGCATCATAATCTTGAAAATTAAAACCAAATAGAGGGAAAGATTCTGAGAACGAACCTCTACCCGCCACCATCTCTGCTCTACCGCCAGAAATTAAATCAAGTGTTGCTAGATTTTGAAAAACTCTTACGGGATCTGCAGCACTTAAGACCGTGACAGCACTCGTCAGTCTGATATTTTTTGTTCGTGCTGCTGCGGCAGATAAAATCATAAAAGGAGATGAATCTAGGAATTCTTTTCTGTGGTGCTCACCAATTCCAAAAACATGCAGTCCTACTTCGTCTGCATAAACAATTCTATCTATAACATTTTTAATAGCCTTTACACTGTCATCACCTTCTCTTTTATCCGCAAAGCTATCTATTCCTATTTCCATTAATTTGTTAAAGCCTCTTTATTAAAATCAAATGAACCCAAGTAATTGAAAATTAAATTTTTAATAATATCTTTTTGCTCATTAGCCAAAAAATTATTATTATTATCAAAGGTTTCACTAGAGCATTTAGCTAAACTAAAGTTTAAAATATTTTTATCTACTCCTAGCCTTTCAAGCAGAACTTGGAGTCTTTCAATTGATCTACTTGCACCATTTTTTCCAGTTGAAGCCCCAACTGCTATAGTTTTCAAACCTAAAAAGTTTTGCTTGGGTGTATCATTGACAATTTTTCTTGAAAGCCAATCTAATGTATTCTTAAGAACTGCCGAAATTTCGCCATTATATTCAGGACTTGATATGATTAGACCTGATGAATTTACAATTATATTTTTTAATATAAATACATTTGAGGGTATGCCCTTTAACTCAATGTCTTCATTGTAAAATGGAATTGGAAAATCATTTAAATCAACAAAAGTAGTAGTGTAGCCCTGACTGATAATTTCTTTTTCTATATTTTTAAGAACTTTGGTATTAAAAGACTCTTTTCTTAAACTACCTGATATTAGAGTAATGTGTTTAGAATTAATGTTCATAAGATCTTACATACGTGGTAAAAAAATTTTAAGATGAATCAATTTATTTTTTAAAACTCATTCTTTTCCATATACCGTATTTATCACCTGCAATAAAGCGATGATAAAGTCCTGCTGATAAATGGATTGTGAAAGTAAAAGTTAGTAATAACGCAAAATAATAATGAAAGTTCTTAAATTGATCATACATCATTAAATTTTCCTCTACTAATCTTGGTAAGTTGAATAGACCTAAAATAGAAACATCGTATCCACCAGTCCAAGTCAATAACATTCCTTGAATTGGTATCCAAATCATTAAAATATAAAGGATTACATGTACAAATTTAGATACAACAACATGCATAAATGGCACATTATCATTAGAGGGCTGAGAATTATAAAATCTCCAAACAAGCCTCAAAAAAACTAAAATCAGTATCAAAGATCCAATGATTTTATGTATATCTATGAAGGATGATTTTTGCATAGAAAATTCCATAAAATGCAAATTAATACCAGCAGCGATTTGAATAAAAACTAGTATGGCGATTATCCAATGGAATAGTTTAGCTACTAGCCCCCATGAATTTTCTGTTCCTTTGTACATATCTAAATATTATATCCTTTTATAATTATAATTTTATTATTCATACATAATGATTTAACTTATAATATGATTATTACAAGTAGACAATATAAACATAGTAGTATAAGAAATCATACTATGTCTAAATTTAAAATTGACTGTCCTGTTGAAAGAGCTTTAAGTATTATTGGTGGTAAGTGGAAAATACCAATAATTTTTAACTTAAGTAAAAAACCCCATAGGTTCGGTATATTAAGAAATAAGCTTTCGACGATAACAACGCAAATGCTATCAAAGCAATTGAAAGAGATGGAAAGAGACGGTCTTGTTATTAGGAAAGTTTTAAGTGTTATGCCTCCTAGCGTTGAATACTCTCTAAGTGAATTTGGGAAGTCTGCTCTTCCAGTATTAAAATCAATTAATAATTGGAGTAAGAGCAAAGATGATCAAATTATTAAAATTGTTAAGAAAAATATAAAAAAGATAGATAGTCACATAACAATTTAAATAAAGTATTTTTTAAATTTTTTGCAATAATGACTTAAGATGCTCAAAATTAAAATCCTATCTCGCTCTAGTTTTTTAGCTAAAATTCAAACTCAAATGGCCATTAATGCCATTAGCAATAAAAATAAAAACACTAAAATAGAAGTTGTCTACTCAGATACTATAGGAGATCAAGATATGTCATCTCATGCTTGGGAAAAGCATGGTTTTGGTATATTTACAAATTCACTATCTCAACAATTAGTCAAAAAAAATGTCGATCTAATAGTTCATTCATTTAAAGACCTCCCAGTAAAAAATAAACTTAAGACATCATTTGTAGCATTAGAAAGAGATGATCCAAGAGATGTATTGTTAATTAAAAAAACATCTTTAAAGAAAAAATCTCTTGTTATTGGAACTTCCTCACCTAGAAGAGCCTACTATCTAAAACTTTTGAAAAACTATGTTCCTTATAGTTCCCTTAAGTCGAAAAAAATAAGAGGTAATATACAAACAAGGTTATCAAAAATTGTTAATAATAGCTCTGAAGACGGAGTCTTCATGTCTAAAGCTGCAATAGATAGAGCCTTTCTATTAGGCCATAAAATAGATAACACAATATTTAAACAATTTAAAAAAGACTTTAAAAAATTTGCATCCGTTATTATGCCATTATCTCAATTTCCTGCTGCTGCAGCTCAAGGATGTATTGCTTTAGAGTATAGAAGCAATAATAAAAACCTTAAAAAAATTTTAGAAAAAATTAATCATCATGAAAGCTATCAAAACTGTGTTCAGGAGAGAGAGTTTTTAGCTCATTGGGGTGGTGGCTGTTCATTAGATATAGGTGCTACGATTGAGCAGAATGTGTATCAAAAAATTTTATTTTCGAGAGGAAGAGATAATAAAACAAATTTATATTTTCATAATAAGAAATACTTAGAAAAAATTAAAGCTAAAAAAGTAAAAAATATTTTTCCTAATGATCTGAAAAAATATCAAATGTTTTATAGACAGCCCTTAGTATTGAAAAAAATTTTAAATAAAGATGTGGTCATAGTTTCTCGTGCTAATTTTATTAATAAAAATATGTTTAAAAAAGACTCATACATTATAGCTTCTGGAGATAGCACCTGGAAAAAACTCAATAAATTAGGTATTTTGGTTAATGCTAGTTTAGATAATTTTGGCGAGGAATACCGGTTGCCTAACTATACCTACACACAATCGCTTCAAAAACCTTCCAAATTAACTTATCAAGAAAATAAATTTGAGTCTCATTTTAAAAAAATTCCGCATTATTCCCTTTCTCCTTCAGTTAGCAGGGATACTATCGACAACTTATTTACAGCAGAAAGTTTTTATTGGATGAGCTTTTCAGCTTTTCAATTAGCACTAAAATTAAGACCGGAAATACTAAATAAGAGAAATGCTTGTGGGCCTGGCAATACATATAAACAAATTTCAATAATTATTCCTAAGGAACAATTAAATGTGTATCTTAGTTATGAAGATTTTAGAAAAAATGAACTAAAGATATGAAAAAATTTTTCCCAATTATACAGACCAATGCGCTAACAAAAAGTATGCTCATACAACCCCTTTTTATTGATCAAAAAGTTATAGACAAAAAACCCATTAAAGGACTTGGAAATAATTATAGCTGGCCCGCTAATAAAATTAATAAAGCTATAGAAAAAGACTTAAAAAAAGGTATTAAAAATTTTCTTCTTTTTATAGTGCCTATTAGTAAACAAAAACTACCTGAAGATTTTAGCTACCACTTCGATGTTATAGAAAATATTAAGAAACAATTTGGAAAAGATATTGTTTTACTAATAGATACTTGTTTATGCTCAATTACACCCAATGGACATTGCGGTGTCACAAACCATAAAACGATTAATCTTAAGGATACTCATTATTCACTTGGAGTTGCAGCGAATACATACTTAGAAGCTGGTGCTGACATTATCGCTCCAAGCGATATGATGAAAAATACTACTAAATATTTAAAAAAAACTATTGGCATCAATGGTTTTATAGATGCACCAATTATGAGCTATTCTTCAAAGTTTAAAAGTAATCTCTACGGTCCATTTCGTGAAGCTGCTAAATCTTCACCCAAAGGATTTGATAGGTCATCTTATCAGCTCCCAGTCAATGATCGAGAAAGAGCCATAAAAAGCTCTATTAATAATGCAGCTCAAGGTGCAGATTATCTTATGGTAAAGCCTGGCATGACTTCTATTGACCTAATTGCAGATATTAAAAGTAATACTTTACTGCCAACTGGCGTCTATCAAGTTAGTGGAGAGTACGCAAGTATGACTTTATTGAATAAAGAAAAGCTTGGGGATTATATTAATCTGTTGCATGAAAGCTTACTTGTGTTCAAAAGAGCAAAAGCAGATTTTATTATTACCTATGGGGCTCGAGATATTGTCAGTCATCTATAATCTACCTTTCCACAACGCTCTCCATAGAATAGAGCAGTCTGTGCCTCCTATTTGGCTCATGAGGCAAGCAGGCAGGTATCATAGCCACTATCAGAATCTTAAAAAAAAGTATTCTTTTGAAGAATTATGTAGACAGCCAGAACTAGCCTGTGAAGTTACACTTGGACCCATTCAAGATTTTGATTTTGATGCGGCTATTTTGTTTAGTGATATTTTATTTCCATTAGATTTTCTAGGAATGGGCTTAACATTTAACCCCGGACCTCAATTTAAAAATCAATTGGATGTTAAACAGTTACAAAATATTGAGGAGGAAAGTTTTGAGGATTATATAAAATTTCAAGCAGACTCTCTAAATTTAATAAGAAAAAATCTTCCAAAGAATAAATCTCTAATTGGTTTTGTGGGTGGTCCTATTACTCTTTATCATTTTGCTACGAGATACAATGATAATGATCCTTTGTTGCTTGGTCTATTTCTTAAAACAATAGATAATATTTTAACTTTAAATATAGATATCCAACTTAAATCTGATTTAGATTTACTGATGATATTTGATACAGAGGCTAATAAATTAACCGACGATGAGTTTAAATCTAAGGTTATTCCTTTTATAAAAAAGCAGTCTGAGAGACATCCTAATAAAATTGGCTACTTCACAAAAAATATTACTACAAGTAAGTACGAAATGCTCAAGGAACTGGAAGATTTAAAATTAACAGTCTTAGGATCTAATATAGATATTCTGAATGAATTAGATAAGACTCACCTCTCCCTTCAAGGCAATTTTTCAAATGAGCTATTTAACATAGAGGATAAAAATAAATTTAAGAGTGTTTTAGGAGAATTTATCCATTATATCAACGATTTTGACAGCTCTCAAAGAGCAGGATGGATATCTAGTCTTGATCACGGAGTTCAAAAAACAACACCAGAGGCTAATGTACATATGTTCATTGACCAAATAAGAACTAAACTAGTATAAGATACGTAAATTCGATATGGCATTATTTATAGGAAATAAAGATTATGTTCACGGGACAAAGCCCAAAATAGGAATTCTCTTAACTAACCTTGGGACGCCAGATGAACCAACAGCAAAATCATTAAAAGTTTACTTAAAAGAATTCTTATCAGACACAAGAGTCATAGAGACTCCTAAGTGGATATGGTGGTTAATTTTAAATGGTATTATACTAAACATTAGACCGGCAAAATCAGCAAAGCTCTATAAATCAATTTGGGCAGAGGGAGGATCACCTCTAATGGTTAATGCAAGAAAGCAATTACAACTTACAGAAAAAAGATTCAAAGATAGTCATCCCCACTTAGTCTTTGATTTGGGCATGCGCTATGGTAATCCTAGCATCAAAAATGCGCTCAATAATTTAAGAAAACAAAACTGTGATAAAATAATTATTTTTCCTTTATATCCTCAGTATTGTGCTGCAACTACTGGCTCTACATTTGATGCAGTAGCAAAAGAATTTTTAAACTGGAGATGGGTTCCTTCGCTCAGATTTATATCCAATTATCATACCAATGATCAATATATAAATGCTCTGTGTAATAGCATTAAAGAGTATTGGGAAAAAAATTCTAAACCAAAGAAATTAATTTTTAGCTATCATGGTGTGCCTAAAAAATATTTAGATAAAGGTGATCCTTATCATTGCTTCTGTCATAGGACTACTAGATTGGTAAGAGAAAAAATGAATTTGGATGAAGATCTCTGCCTGACCACATTTCAATCTCGATTTGGTCCTGCTGAGTGGCTGCAACCTTATACAGACAAGACCATTGAAAAATTTGCAAAAGATGGAGTAGACAATATTCAAATAATCAGTCCTGCTTTTTCATCAGATTGTTTAGAAACGATAGAGGAACTTAATGGAGAGAATAGAGAAATCTTTATGGATAATGGTGGAAAAAAGTTTGGCTATATTCCATGTTTAAATGATCAAAAAGATCACATAGATATGATTGAAACTTTAATTAAATCAGAAATAAATGGATGGTGATTTGGAAATAAGCTTAGAAAATAAGAAACAATCTAGTTCAAAATGGTTCAAAGAACTGAGAAACCAAATGGTCGGTTCAATTGAAAAAATAGATAACTCTAATTTTAAAGAAAAACAATGGGATAGAGATCAGGGCGGTGGTGGTTTAATGTCTATTTTAAAGGGAAATATATTTGAAAAAGTTGGGGTAAATATTTCTACTGTTCATGGCGAATTCTCTGAAGAATTTAGAAAAAAAATGCCTGGTACTGAAAAAGACCCGTCATTTTGGGCAAGTGGAATTTCAGTTGTTGCTCATATGAAAAATCCAAAAATAGCTGCTGCTCATTTTAATACGCGCTATATCGTAACTTCATCAAAAAGTTGGTTTGGTGGTGGCTGTGATTTAACTCCCGCAATACCAGAAAAGACAGAGACTGAAAATTTTCATATAGGACTCAAAAGAACTTTAGATCTACATGATAAAAAATATTATCCTGAATTTAAAAAAGACTGTGATGATTATTTTTACTTAAAGCACAGAAAAGAGCCAAGAGGTATTGGTGGTATATTTTTTGACTACTTAAACACAAGTAATTTTCAACAAGATTTAAATTTTATAAAAGATGTAGGTCAGTTTTTTTCTAACTTTATAAACTTAAATACTATTAGAAAAAAAGACTTAAATTATGATGATAACGACCTTGAAAAACTCTCTCATAAGAGGTCACGGTATGTTGAATTTAATTTATTACATGATAGAGGCACTTTATTTGGATTAAAAACTGGAGGTAATATAGATGCAATATTGATGTCTATGCCGCCAGAAGCAAAGTGGCTGTAAAATGTATGAGTGGTTAAAAGTACTTCATATTATTTCATTAATTTCTTGGTTTGCTGGCCTTTTCTATCTACCAAGACTGTTTGTATATCATGTAGAAAATATAAATAAGGATGAGTCAGTAGAAATTTTTAAAAAAATGGAGCATAAGCTTTTAAAAGTTATTATGAATCCCGCCATGATAGCCACGTGGATATTTGGATTAAGCCTTGTGCACTATGTTGGTCTTTCAAAATGGTTAATATTAAAAATATTTTTTGTTGTTCTGCTATCTATTTATCATATGTACTTGTCTAGAATTAGAAAAAATCTAGAGTCTGGAATTAATAAATACTCATCCAAGTTTTTAAGATATTTAAATGAAGTTCCTACTATTCTTTTAATCATTATTGTAATTTTAGTTGTAATCAAGCCTTTCTAGTTATAATAACAATGAGCGATGAATTTAGCTCAAGGGGACATCAAATCTCAACTTATTAAAATTGCTGTTCCAGCAGGAATAGGCATGATGTTTCACACTTTCTATAACATCACCGACACATTTTATGCCGGATTAATTGGATCTGAAGCAATAGCCGCAATGGCAATAACTTTTCCCGTTTTTTTTATTCTTCTTGCACTAGCTATTGGTTTTTCTCAAGGAACAACTGCCTTAATATCAAATTTTATTGGAGCCAATGATAAAAAGAGTGCTTGTGAGATCTATATACAATCCCTTATATATTCAACTATTTTTTCAATTTTTGTTGGGATAATTATTTTTAATACTTCAGAAAGTATATTTAAATATTTTGGAGCCGAGGATACTTTTTTAGATAAAGCAATTGATTATATAAGTGTGATAGCAATCGGCTCACCTTTTATGATCTTAAGTCTAGTTGTGAATGCAATGCTAAATGCTATTGGTGATACAAAAAAAAATAGAAATGTAATGGTGTTTGGATTCTTTCTTAATATTGGACTTAATCCACTGCTATGTTTTGGTTTTTTATTTATTCCAAGTTTAGGAATTGGAGGAATAGCATTGTCTACTGTTATTGTGCAAATTATTGCATCAACATATTTATTTTTTCATGTCATCAAAACCGACATTTTAAAACATTTTTCTATAACAATGATAAAATTTGATTTTAGGTATTTGAACATTTTCATTGCTCAATCATTACCGACTAGTGTTAGTTACCTCATGATAGCCTTTGGATTTTTTGTAATTACTAAATTTGTTACTTCTTATGGGCCTTCAGCAGCAGCAGCATTTGGTATTGCTTGTAGAATAGAAGAATTAATCTTATTACCAACAATAGGATTAAATACTGCTCTTTTGTCTATTGTCGGACAAAGTTATGGCGCAGAAGCATTTAATAGAATTAGAAAAGCTTATATGAAGGCTGTTGGAATTGGTTTAACTATGATGGCGGGTGGATTTTTAGTTTTAATATTTTTAGGAGAATTTTTATCTTCATTATTTACTAAGGATTTAGAGGTTATATTTATATCAAAAAATTATTTATTTATTTTTGCATTTTCAACTTTCTTTTTTGTCATTATTCATATGAGTGGCTCAATCTTTCAAGGAATTAAGAAGCCGTTATATACAACATTTTATGCCTTTTTTAGACTGGGATTATTGCCAATTATAGTTTTATATTCTATTGAAAACTATTTGGATCTAGGAATATCAGGAATTTGGTTTGGCATTCTTGGAATTAATGTTTTGGCCTCAATTATAATCTTTGCTCATCTAAGAAGAATTTTATTTTTGATAGAAAAAAAATCTAAAATTTAAGCAGGCTTTTTACTAAAAGTTTTTTTCTTTTTTGAAAAAGTTTTTTTCTTCTTGCTCTTAAAAGTAAATTGTTTGCTGCCTTTGCCTCCAGAAGTTTTAGGAGAACCAAACTTAGCTCCGCCTCTAGGACCTTTTCTAGGCTTACCTTTGTATGATTTTGATGTCCTAGATCTAGAACCACCTGATTGTGATTTATAACTAGGGTTAATGAGTTTTTGAATAGCATCCCATTTTCCTCTATCTGAGTTTGTAAGGAAGGTTAGAGCAAAACCTTTAGCACCCGCTCTGGCTGTTCTGCCAATGCGGTGAACATAATCTTCAGGACTTTGTGTGATGTCATAATTAATAACGTGTTCAATGTGAGGAATATCTAATCCTCTAGCTGCCACATCTGTAGCTACTAATATTCTGAATTTTAATTTACGGTAATTGAGAATAACTCTATCTCTTTTACTCTGACGCAAATCACCATGAATAGTGTCTGCACTATAATCTTCCCCTCTAAGTTTTTTAGCTAATCTTTCAGCTCCTCTTTTAGTTTTTACAAAAACAATAATTGAGCCTTTTCTTTTATCTAACTCTAAAACTAATTGGTCATACTTACTAGATTCAGTGACTTGAAGAGTTTCTTGTTTTACATTTTCAATAGGCTTATTATCTCCTCCAACAGCTATTCTTGCAGGTTGATGAAGAAATTTTTCCGCTAGAGACATTATATTTTTTGGAATTGTTGCAGAGAAAAGCAAAGTTTGGTGTTTAGGTAACTTTGAAAGAATTTTATTAATATCTTCGCTAAAACCCATATCTAGCATTCGATCTGTTTCGTCTAAAACTAAAAATGTTGTTGTTTCCAATTTAAGTGTTTTTCTTTGTAGATGATCCATAGTTCTTCCTGGCGTACCAACAACAATTCTTGCTTTTCTTTTTAACTGTTGGAGTTGTTTTGGCATGGGATCACCACCAATAAGTAGAGCGGTAGGAATTGGGTTTTTTCTATCTAAAAGATCTCTGATAGATTGTAAAACTTGTGCTGCTAATTCTCTAGTGGGGGTTAATATTAAAGCGTTATTCTTTGGATTTTTAATAAGGTGAGTTATTAAAGGTATTGAAAAGGCTATTGTTTTTCCAGTACCGGTTTGCGCTGTACCTAAAATATCTTGACCCTTTAAAGCTAAAGGAATTGTTTGTGCTTGAATTGGTGTTGCTGAGTCAAATTTTAATCTTTTTAATGATAAATTAATCGATTCATCAAGTTTCAGAGAAGAAAATGTATCCATGTTTTTATTAAGTTAAAAAGAATTTTATTTTGATTTAAGGTTTCTCAATAAGTTATTTTCGTAGATCTATCATATTCTTCATCAAATACCTAAGTTTTAAATGTAGTTGAAGATAGGAAATTATGATTTATTTTAATTATATGGGTAATACGATAGATTTTTCCACTAATCCTGTATCTTTTGAAATTAATGAAAGATGTGGTTTGCTAATTATTGATGAAGTTAATGGATTTTGTAAAGTTGGTGCTGGCAATCTAGCCCCTCTCAAAGCAAATTTGCAGGTTGAAAACATGATTAAGGAGACAACAAACTTAGCTAAATTATTTAATGATAAATCTATGCCTATTGCTCTATTTCTAGATAACCACGAAGATGATAGACCTGAGCATCCCTTTCCACCTCATTGTATAAAAGGTACTGGTGAAGAGAAAATTATAACCGAACTTGAGTGGTTAATTGATAGTGATGCATTAAAAATTAAGAAAGATTGCATCAATGGATTTATTGGCTCAATAGATCCTATTAATAATGAAAATGTTTTTATTACTTGGATTAAAAAGCATCAGATTAAAACTCTAATAGTAACCGGAATTTGCACTGATATTTGTGTTTTAGATTTTGTGTTGACATGTATGTCTGCAATCAATCATCAAATAATCAATCCTCTTAATAAAGTTGTTGTCTTCAGTGAAGCTTGCTCTACATATCATATGGACGCAAATGACATACAACGATTAAAGCTTGATGAGTCAATGATACATGATCAAGAGACTTACCACAACATTGGATTAAAAATCATGCAAATGAGAGGTGCGATTATTACTAATAAAATTAAATTTTAGGATTTTTAAAATCATGCAAATCAGCTAAATGGCTAGATAGAGCCTTAAATGAAAATTGTATTTCTATTATAAAAACTATGATGGCTAGAAAAAAACTCAAAACAGCAAATCCAAAAATAAATAAAGCCCAATCTTGAAAACCTAAATAACTTGAGTATATGGTTAATAAATTTAATAAAAAGCTAATAGCAGATAGGGTTTGCATAAACCTCACCATTTGAAGCCGCGTAGTTAAGATTCTTAGTTGATCTAAGTAAGACTTTGATAATAAAGTTGAATTATTTAAGATAATGGAGTCATGAATACCTCTAATAAGAGCGGCTAATGTACTATAACGATTACCAAATGAAATCATCATAAGAGGTATTGCGGGGAATAATAATGCCGGATACCAAAAGTTTAAATCACTCATTGTAATAATATGTACTTAAAAAATTAATTAATTAGTTGTTATTAGTTTTTTTTAAAAAAATTTAACCAGTAATTAAGATTTAGTTCTGTTTGTGAAAAATTGCTCATTTCTGTAAAATATATTATTTTTTTATTTTTAGTTTTGTTAAGAATAGTTAGCAGTCATGCCTTAAGAACAAAGTATTTTTATCATCATAAATATGTCTAATACACATGGCATTTAATTAATAATTATTATGATGTATTTGCATTATTAAAAAGTATTTAAAAGTTTATTTTTAATTTGTTATAAGGTGCTAGGAACGCAACTAAAGAGTACTCCAATCTTCTGTTATTCCTCCGTTCTAGCACCTAAAAAATTATCTTAAAAATACTAAGTAAATCTCTTTATATATGATGAAAAGTATAACTAATGTCATAAAAATAATGATAAATATATTTATTAACTTCCATGCATAAGCATTGTTTATGTGTTTACTAACAGCCTTTGCTCCATATCCTAAAATAAAAAAAAAGATTAATGAGGCTGACGATGCCCCTAATCCAAAAATAATTTTTGATGAGATTTCCATTGATTTAGAAAAATTACCTAAAAAAAATACTGTGTCAGAGTACACATGCGGATTTAAAAAAGTAAAACCAAAAGTTTTAATAACGGATTGAAAAACTGTATCCTTCGATTTCTTAGTATATGTGTATTGATTATTTGTCAGTAAAGCTTTTTGGTAAATAAAGAAAATTAAAAAAAATATTAGTAAAATATTTAATATTAGTATGACTAGAGTATTAGAAAAAAATAGAAAATAATGGAAAATAAATACTCCTAATGCTATTAAAAATGCATCAAAAAGTGAGCATAATAAGCAAACTATAAATACATTATTTTTTTTTAATCCTTGTTCGATAACAAAAATATTTTGTGCCCCTATGGCTAAGATTAAACTTAATCCTGTAATAAAACCAAATATAAATATATCCATATCTTGATACTACCGTCTGTTTTTATAAAGAAAGTTTCGAATTCATTAAATAATACTTTACTCTCATTAAATCATTAGGTAAGAGTTAATTATGAGAATGTACATAGGAATTGTAGTGTTTGGCTTTATATTTATTTATGTTTTAACCGATGGTTTTCAAAAAATAACTCTACCCTTATAACTCTCCAAATTTTTTCTTACCAAATTTGCACTCTTTCTCTTCAAAATATTTAAAGGAACCCATATGAATAGGTATTTTTTTATGAGAGAAAGTATCTTGAGAGAATTCTTTAAATTCTGAATGTAAATATTTTAGCTCTAATGCATTTTTAAAAATTGCTTCTGTAACTTCACATGTTTCTTGTCGATCAGTATTAGAGGAAGTTACTAACAACCAATCCGTAGATTTTCCCTTAAAAAAAACTAAAGAACGTAAGGAGCTTAAATTAGAACCTACTGGGGTTTCTGATAAGTCAATAACCGCATAATTGATTTTTTGGGATTGGATATATTTTAAATTTTGCGAAGACCCGTCAGTTATACTAGTATCGCACTTGAGAGAATTAATACCGCCCATGAATTTACTGACTTCATGTTCTCTAGAAAGCATTCTGCATATGCCTTTTGCAAGAACGTATTCTATACTAAGAGGGTTTCCACTGCCTATATTCAATTCTATATCTTGAGTTAAAGCCGATAAATTAGAAATACTTAATAAAATTATCAATGAGAAGTATTTAAAAATAGAGTTACTTTTACATATAAACATTCTAGAGTTATTTTTAACAGTAATTAAAAATTTATCGAGTATTGATGTCTAGTTTTATTATAATAACTTCTATTGCAGGTTTTGCTTATTTTATTGAGAGTATTTTTGGATTTGGTGGAACAATTATATTCTTAGGTTTAGCTGGTTTTTTTATTGAATTTGATCTGTTACTCAAAATTGCCATGTTTCTTGGACTATGTTCTGGATTTGCCATCTTAGCTCAATCTTACAAACATGTATCCTTCAAAGACCTAAAAAAGATACTCTTCATGACTATTCCTGGTGCTATTTTAGGCACATATTTGATTGATCATCTTCAGATAAATATTTTGTTAAATATATTTGCTGTTATTTTAATTATTTATGGGTCTTTAAACCTAATTAATCCCAACTTCAATCCACATCAATCAATCAAGGATGCATTTGTTTATTTAGGAGGTCTCATTCAAGGTCTCTTTACAATTGGAGGTCCATTTGTACTCATGGGATACAAAGAGAATTTTTTAAAAAAACAAGTATTAAGGTCAACAATGGCTGCATATTTTTTTATTATTAATTTAATAAGAATAATTCAATATTTTTTATCTGGTAATAATATATCTATAATTATCAATGAGTACTATTTAACTAGTGTCATGGTCATCTTTTGTGTTTGGTTGGGGTATTTTGTACATACCAGGATTCCAGAAAACATATTTAAAAAAGCTATAGTGATTTGTATTACCTTAATTGGTATCTTAATATTACTTAAAACAAATCTATGATTGACTGGAAACAATACGGACCTATTTACACAGTTGCACCTGGTATAAAAAAACTTGGAGATCTCCCAATTATAGAGTTCGACAATCAAGAGGAAAGATATCTAAATCTAAAAAAAAAATCATCAAATAATATTTATTATGATCCTCTATTTAAAAAAAATCTTAATCAAAAGGTTGCAAAAAAAATTGAAAAAATACTAAATTCCGAGTATCCAAATAAATTTTTTAACTTTAAAGACTTTAATGAAATGGGATTTAAAATTCAAGAAGACGTAGCAATTTTTCATCGCTCCAATAAATTAATTGCTCTTCATGTTTCTTTTCCATCTACATGGATACCTAAAGAAAAAATTGGTATGACATTTTCTGCAATACACCAGCCTGTGCCGGGAATGAAAAAATTTCTAGCAAATGAACAGAAATATGTAGATATGATGGTTAATGCAGATAAACCAATCATTAGGTATGTATGGGGTGAGCACTTTGGATACTTACTTTCTCCCTTAGAACCTGTTAAAGAAGGTATAAAAATTATTCATACGGAAAGGCAAACTTTTATTGGAATGCCAGAAGATGATTTAGGAATTTTCTTGATTAGAAAAAAGGTTATACCCTTTCTCGACACTGATAGAGAATTTCAAATATGGTATGCAAATCAAATTAAATCAATGTCAGAGGAGCAAAAGCAATATAAAATTGGTAATTAATATTATTCAGTCTCAGTATTGGGATCAGCAGGAGCATTTGGGTTAGTGAGCCTTTCAAGTTCAGCTAGTTCATCTGCCTCTCTTTTGGCTTCTCTTTTAGCTTTTTTTTCTGCAAGCTTTTCAAGACGTTTTCTCTCTTTTTCCATAGCTCTTTCACCAGCTTTAGATTTATGATCAAAGTGCAATCCCATTAAAAAAACATATCATAATTTTATTAAATGGTGAAATAAAACTATGAATGTTAATAATGATTGAAAATATTATGAAAATAAAACGTATATTAATTTACACCTACCTATCAATCCAACTTGTTTTATTTATTGGTTTTTTGTACTTTCCTCTATTTTCTGTCGAAAATTTCTTTTTCTTTACTCAAAAGAAAAACATTATCAATATTTTGACAGCTCTTTATATTAATAAGGAGTTATTTTTATTCCTAGTTTTAGCAATTAGCACAGTTATAATTCCGTCATTAAAGTTTCTATTTTCCATTTTAGTGTTTATTAAACCTCACACTATAGTTATTAAGAAATTTTTGTATTTTTTTACTAAATGGTCAATGTTAGACTTATTATTGATTGCAATTGCAGTTACAATTTTTAAATTGTCTTTCTTTACAGAGATGAAAGTTGAGCTTGGTAGTTATTTTTTATGCGGGTTTGTAATATTGTCTATTTTTTTTCAAGAATTGATTGATTAAGAAAAAATTCTTTTAATAGTATTCGTCCAATTATCATGACAAAGTTTTTGCATCAAGTCGTCATTATAACCATGCTTTTTCATTAGATCTGTTATTTTAATTAATCCTAAAACATCTGATAATTCAGATGGAATAAGAGCTCCATCAAAATCAGAACCAAAACCAACTCTATCTTCACCAAGTTTTTCAATTAAATAATCAAAATGTCTTAAAATAATATCAAGATTAGTATCAGATATCATTTTACCATCAGTTCTTAAAAAGGCGGGAGCAAAGTTAACACCAACCATTCCTTCAGTCTCCTTAATTGCGTGCAGTTGATTATCAGTCAAATTTCTCGTATGAGGACAAATGGAATGAGCATTGCTATGTGTAGCAATTAAAGGAGACTCTGAGATTTTTGCTGTATCCCAAAAACCTCTCTCATTTAAATGGGATAAATCAATAATCATCTTCAGACGGTTACATTCCTTGATTAAATCTTTTCCTAAATTTGTAAGACCTTCGCCGATATCAGGTGTGCTAGGAAATTTAAAAGGAACACCATGGGCAAACAATGTTGGTCTGCTCCATACAGGTCCTATTGAGCGTAATCCTAAGTTATAAAGAGTATCTAAATTGTCTAGATTATTACCAATTGCCTCGGCACCTTCTATATGCATGATAACAGATAACTGCTTATTTGAGATTGATTGCTCTAAATCGTTGGCATTTTCACAAATCTTAACATGACCATTAGACTCTATTTCTATATTTTTTAAAATTTGAATTTTTTTTAATACTATTGGTAAGGCTACAGATGCATCGACTGAGTCGGGTAGAGGTAATTCATATGAGTCATTTTTCATATCATCGTACCTTATTGGTTTATCTGCAGATTCAATTTTTTCCTCTTGGGAAGGAACATATATTGCAAAAAAACCACCACTGAAGCCTGCCTTGTTCATTCTAGGTAAATCTAGGTGTCCTTCATTATCGCCAAGAAGAAAGTCTTCATGAACATTTTTTTTATTTTTTAAATATAGTCTAAACAATACATCGTTATGACCATCAAATATTTTTAAATCTTGTTTCATTGATAAGAAATATTCTGCTCATTTATCATATATTTCCAACTCTTTTATTTCTTGATTAATAACTTTTTTATCCATAAACCTAGCCTCAATGGATCTTCACACTCTTCTTTCAATCTCAATTGCGGCTTTTATATTTGGCATTACACCTGGGCCTGGGACTCTAGCTGTTTTATCAGTATCTACATCTCAAGGATTTAAACCTGGAATTATTCTCAGTGCTGGTGAAGCTATGGGGGATGTAATGTACTTAACTATTGCAATTCTATCTTTAGGGTACCTTGCCGAAGCGCTAGATCCCGCAATGCAAGCAGTTCGATGGATTGGAGCTGCTTACATAATATACTTAGGTATATCTCAAATTAAATTAAAGGGATTAAATTTAAAAAATAAACATTCAACAAATTCTTTAATCAAAACTTTATTAGTAGGATTTTTAATCGGGGGAACTAACCCAAAAGTAATTGTATTTTATTTGTCTTTTATTCCTCTATTTATTGATTTAACTGCTTTAAATATTGCAACAGGCATACAGCTAATTGTAACAATTTATCTAAGCGTATTTTTGGCATGTTTTGTAGTGTGTTTGAGTGGAAATCAATTAAGAAATATGGTTGAAAATCCCATTTATGCTAAAAGACTAAACTTAATAACTGGGTCGATGATGGTTTTAGTTGGTATTTTTTTATTTCTTAGTTGACCGTGGCCAGATAGACAAGATGCAAATTATATAGGCTATAACAAAAAAGCTGATTTAGCCTCTAGAGAAATCATCAAAGAATTACTCCTAAATCTTTAAGCTGTCTTATTTTTAGACATCTGTAATCCTTTAATAACAAAGGTAATTTATAAAAAAAATTTTATATTAATTATATCGAAAGGATAAAAATGAAAACAATTTTTACATTTACTGAAAAATCTATGAACTTTTGGTTGAATCTATTTTCACCTAAAAATGATAGTATAGCTAACTTCTGCAAAGTTGAATATGGAAACGATTGGCAGTGGGCATACAGCCACTTTCAAGAGCACAAGAGTTTACCAAAATTTAAGAAGGCAGCGTAATGACTCCTATATTTAAATATCTTCAAAAAATCATCGATACTAAAAAACAGAACCTAAGCTTAGACGAGCAATATTTAGCTAAGTCTGTTGACCTTTATGATTTAGAAAGAAGACAAAAAGAGCTAGATAATAAAAATACTTCTAACTTCAATATTAGACTTAGATAAGGTTATATAAATAACCTTATCCACTCTGATTTATTTACTTTTATAAAATTAATAAGAAAACTGAAATTAAGTTAAAATCCAGATTTCAATTCCAACAAATAAAAAAAGTAAGGCAAATATTAAATTAACTAAGCTCTTTGGCTTATTTAAATAACTAGAAATATTGCCAATTGTAAAAACATAACCCATAAGCGTATAACTCAGGGCAGACAAAATATATGTCCCTAATGAAAATATAGCCGCTTGATTAAATGACAAAGGGTCTTGAAACTTCAAGGCCCCTAGTGCAGACCAAAAAGCAAAAGCTTTAGGATTAGTCATAGTTATGAATAAACCTTTTAAAAAATACTCCTTATTAGAAGAAAATTCCCTATTTTTAATAAAATCATCTTGAGAATAAAGGTACTGCCTTAGTGACTGATAACTTAAATAAATCATGTAAACAGATGCTAAGATTTTTAAAAATACAAACCCTAAACCTATATTTTGGGAAAATAAAATAGATATTCCAGTAGTAGCAAGAAAACACCAAAAAGAAGAACCTACCGCTATACCTAAAGATGTAACAAATACTTTTTGAATGCTACCCTTAATTCCTATAGATGCAGCGAGAAAGGTATTAGGGCCAGGTAGCCATACAGCTAGACAAAAAATTCCCCAGGCAGTAATTAGAGAAAACCAGAAATGTAAATCCATAAGCTATGGAATTAATGGTTGAGAATTTGACTTAAAAATAATTTTGTTCTATCACTTTTTGGACTTGTAAAGAAATCCTTAGGAGTGGCCTGCTCAACTATAATCCCTTCATCCATAAATATCATTTGATCTGCAACAGTTTTTGCAAAACCCATTTCATGAGTAACAACAAGCATAGTCATTCCTTCTTCTGCTAATTGTATCATAACGTCTAAAACTTCTTTGATCATCTCTGGGTCTAGAGCGGAAGTTGGCTCATCAAAAAGCATAATTTTTGGATTCATAGCTAATGACCTAGCTATAGCAACTCTTTGCTGCTGACCACCAGATAGTTGACCGGGAAACTTTAAAGCTTGTTCTGGTATTTTAACTTTCTCAAGGTAAGACATAGCTACTTCTTCGGCCTCTTTTTTTGGCATTTTTTTAACCCAAATTGGAGCTAGGCTTATGTTATCTAAAACAGATAAGTGTGGAAATAAATTAAACTGCTGGAAAACCATTCCAACTTCTCTTCTAATAATATCAATATTTTTAAGATCACTTGTTAGCTCGGTACCGTGCACTACAATTGTTCCTTTTTGATGAGCTTCTAGACGATTGATACATCTGATCATTGTGGATTTACCAGAACCGCTAGGACCACATATAACAATTTTTTGGCCTTTAATGACTTCTAGGTCTATATCTTTTAATACGTGAAAATCATCATACCACTTATTAACTTTATCTAATGTTATAACTTTTTCGCTCATAATTAACTATTGTCCGTTTTCAATTTCTTTTCAAGATATAAGCTATATCGTGACATTGCAAAACAAAAGATAAAGAAAACAATTGCTACAAAAACATAAACCTCATAATAAAGCTTTGTCCAAGTCATATCCGCTAATGCGGCTCTTCCAATGCCAAGTAAGTCGAATAGTCCTATTATGAGAACTAATGAGGTATCCTTAAATAAGCCTATGGAAGTATTGACGATTGGTGGTATAGAAATCCTTA
>JAQWMI010000033.1 GCA_029246865.1 Alphaproteobacteria bacterium | reverse complement strand
TGGTACTGGTGGGTCAGGTCAAAATATTGATCAAGAATTTAATGACACTCCTCATTCAAAGGGAACTCTTAGCATGGCAAGATCTAGTGATCCTAACAGTGCTGATAGTCAATTCTTTATATGCTTTGATGATGCACCTCATTTGGACGGTCAATACACTGCATGGGGGCAGGTAATTGAAGGTATGGAATTTGTAGATATGATCAAAAAAGGTGATCCTATGAAAAATGGATCTGTTGATGAACCTGATAAAATTATGAAAATGTGGATTGATTAATATTACTACCTTTGAGTAATTTTTAATTCAATTCTTCTATTAGACTTTAAATCTTCCGGGGTGTCGCCTAAAGTAATTGGTTGATTATCACCATATCCATTTGCGGAAAGCTTATTAGATGGTATTCCCTGGGAGATAAAGAATTTTACGACCTCCAAAGCTCTTGCGTGAGATAACTCCCAATTTGAAGGAAATCTATCTGTATAAATTGGAATTTTATCTGTATGTCCATCAATTTGTAATATCCAATTTAAATCAGTAGGCAATTGGTCAATTAATTCAATGATAACCTGAGATATTGAGACTAGAGCTTTTTTACCTTCAGGCTGTATTGTTGCACTTCCAGAAGAAAATAAAATTTCAGATTGAAAAACAAACCTATCACCTTGAACCGATATTTGAGATCTGTTTGATAATAGCTCGCTAAGTCTTCCAAAGAATTCAGATCGATACTGCTGTAATTTAAATAATTCACTAGTTAAAACCCTATTCAGTCTTTCACCCAAATCACCAATTTCAAGCTTACTTTGAGCCATCTCTAATTCTTTGATTTCTAGGATGTTATTAAGAGTTAAAATCTCATCAGTTAAAACTTCTACATTATTTGATAGATTAGATATCCTTGCTAAAGCTATCTCTAAGTCTTCGTTTCTTAATTTAGCTTGAGTATTTAATTCGTCTAGCTTGCCTGCTAGGGTTTGATTTTCAGTATTTAATAAAGTTAAATTTTCTGAAAGAGATGATTTTTCTTTGTTTGAAGAAAATAATGAATCTAAAAGAGAACTTTGTTCAGATTGAAGATTTGCAATATCTGATTGCATTATTTTATTTTCATCCAGGCTTATAGAAAGCTCATTTGTAATTTGAGTTATAATTTCATTAAGAGCCTTCATGTCAAGATTTTGTTGATTTACTACATTAGATAAAGACTGAATATCAATATCTTGATTTGAAATAATTACTTCTTTATCTGAAATAATTACTTCTTTATCAGAAATAATTACTTCTTTTTCAGAAATAATTTCTTCTTTTTCAGAAATATTTTTTTCTTTTTCTAATATATTTTTTTGAGTGTCAGTTAAAGTTTCATCTTGGTAAATAATAGTCTCATCTTGAATATCAATTGTATTTTCTAAATTTTGAATCTCTTCATTCTTTCCAACAACTAAGTCACCTAAATAAACTTGAGATACAGTAAAAAGAAGTACTATGAAAATTATAACCATGAGTGTCGATGCTAAAACATCAACAAAACCAGGCCATATTATACTATTATCTTCTAATTCAGATGATTTTGATAAGTAACTCACTTGTCGTCTTTAAGATGAGAAAGGGTTTTACTAACTATTCTTAATTCATCTTGAATCTTATCTTTGATGTCTTTATTTACTTCTTTTAAATCAGACACTAAAGACTCATCTCTAGATTTAATAGTTTTTTCAATTGATGATAGGCCAGAAACCATAGAGTCTAATTTTTCTAATATTTGTTCATTAATAGAAACTGCATAGGCATACTGTGATGACTCAGATGAGCTTCCAGTCTCCCCTTGAGACATAGGGTTTTTACTTTTATAAAATAAACGAATTTGTGACTCACAAAATTCATAGTAACTTTGCTTAACACCCTTAACAATAATTTCGTACAGTCCAAGTATAAGAGATACAACCAGGCCAAATAAAGATGAAGTAAAAGCTATAGTCATACCAGTCAAAGGAGACTTAAGACCTTGCTGGAGTGTTGAAAAAAAATTACCAAAGTTTTGATCATCAATACTCAAACTATCTATCACATTAGCGACACTACCAATTGTCAGCAATAATCCAAAAAAAGTTCCAATTAAACCAAGAAAAACAGCTAGATTAATTAAGTATTTTGACAGGTCTCTTCCAGATTCAATTAAGCTTAAAAGTTCATCAAGAATATCATTTAAATTTTTATTAGATGCTGGTGATTTTCCAATAATGCCTAAGTTTAAAGCTAAAGATTTAGTAATGGGATATGAAGCGAGAGACTGATCATTGATTCTTAATTTTCCAAAAGCAACAGAATTCATAAATCTGTATTCTGAAAACAATGAAAAGATTTTTATCGAATTAAGAGCAAAACCAACAAATAGGGTCAGAATTATTAATCCATTAATATAGGGATTAGAATTGTAATAAATAATTATTTGATCGTATCCAACGACAAATACAATAATGATTAAGATCGATAAAAAAACATAACCTAGGAAACTTTTAATCATAAAGATATTTTACAGGTAAATTCATAATTTAAAACAATTAAAGTTCTTGATTTTTGGTGGGCGTGACAGGATTCGATCCTGTGACCCCTTGCATGTCGAGCAAGTGCTCTTACCAGCTGAGCTACACGCCCTTATTTTAAGGATAATAGATCTTATAATGTAAAAAAGAGGCAGTGAATACAAAAATATTAATTAAACGAATACTTTGAAAACAGTATTTTAATTTCATTTAATTTCAAAATTCTTAAGGAGATTAAATAAATCAAAATACCTATAACTAATTTTAAGATTAAATCAGTATATTGATTTTGAATTTGGAATCTAGAAACGAGTAATAGAGAAAAACTTAACGTGACTAAAGCAATAAATATTTTAAATATTTTTTTTATATTAAATATTTGAATATTTGCATAAAAAGAAGGAATTTTAAATTTTAAAATCAATAATTGAAATATAACATTAAACCATACACTGACTACACTAGAGAAAGCTAAACCTTGGACACCATACTTTTCGTAAACTATATAACAAATCAGTAAGTTAATTAAAAAAGTGGGTATAGATGCAATTATAGGCAAATGTACCTTTTGATAAGAATAGAATATTTGGTTTAACATTCGAGAAACCATGTAGGCAGGAAGAGAATATGCATATATTGTCAATAATGATGATGTTACTTTAATGTCATTTGAATCAAATTTTCCCCTTCCAAAAAGAACAGAAACAATATCTTCACTAATTAATAGCAAGCCGATACAAGAAGGTGCAGCAAAAATTAAACAAAATACAATTGATTTATTAAATGCATCTGAACATTTTTTTTCATCATCAATATTTTTAGACAAATAAGGAAGTAATGTAGTTGATATTGCTACAGCTATTAAAGCAAAAGGTAAATCTATCACTCTATCAGCGTAGTACATTTGACTAATAGCCCCTCCCCCCACAAGAGATGCAAAAATCATGGAAACAAAAATATTAAGTTGAACAATTCCGGATCCAACAATAGCTTGAAGAATTCTTATAAAAAAGATTTTAATGATTTTTATTAAGGGTCTTGTGAGAGATAAAGTTAAATGAAAAGAAATTTTTAAAATCTTAAAATTAATGAATAATAATATTAATTGAATACAACCTGATAATAAAATAGACCATGCTAATTGAATATGAGCCTGATCTTTAAAAACTAATAACGTAATTATCATCGCCAAATTTAGAATTACGGATACTAATGAAGGTATGAAAAAATTATTATTTGCATTCAAAATTGAGCTGAGTAGAGAACTCAATGAGACAAATATTAAAAATGGAAATGTAACCTTTAATAAAAAAATACTGTTTTCCAATAACAAGTAATCCTTTGTGAAACCTGGTGCGAGAAGTGAAATAACTAATTCTGTTTGAAAAAAAACAAAAAAACTTAAAGCCATTGTTATAATGAGAAAAGAGATAAAAATTATTGAGAAGAAAATTTCTGTTTCTGATTTGGATTTAGTATTATGATCCAAATACATGGGAATAAAAACGCTATTTATCGCTCCCTCTGCCAATATTCTTCTAAATAAATTAGGTAATCTAAATGCAAACATAAAAGCATCAGAAAGAGCAGAAGCACCTAAAAAATTAGCAAATAAAACATCCCTGAACATTCCAGTAATTCTGGACAGAAGAATATTCGAACTAATTTTTGATAAATTATTAAGTTTCATGCTCTCAATTATAGTAATAAAAGTGAATCAGGCATTATTAGGAAATTCTTTTGACATAATTTCCATTAATTTAGGTAAATCTATATAACCAGGAACAATTTCATTCCCAATAATTAATGCGGGTGTTCCATTTAATCTAAAGAGATCAGCAAGCGCTTTGTGTTCCTTAATTTTATTAGTAATTTGAACAGAATTCATATTTTCTTTGATTGATTTAATATTAATTCCTCTTAAAAAGAGGTCAGCAAAAATTTCCGGTAAATCAGATCTTCTCTCTGATGAATAAAGATAATTATGAACTTTTTCAAAATCACCAGTCAAAATTGAAGCCATTGCAATCTTTGCTAGATCTAAAGAAAAATCACTCAAAATTGGTAATTGTATAATTTCAACTCTTAAGTTTTTATTATTAGCAATTAACTCTAGCAAAACATCATGAAATTTTTGACAATAACCACAATTGTAATCAACAAATTCATAAATGGTGGTATCGGCATTATTAAAACCAATAAACATATTATTTTCATAAGATTTTAGCTTTTGAATTAACTCTTTATTTTTATTGGCAAGCTGTGCTTTTTCAATTTTTGATTGTTCGATTTGATATTTTTTTACTGTCTCCAGAATCAATTCAGGATTCTCTGAAATAATTTTTTTTATTAGTGGTTCTAATTCATTAAGTTTTAATGACTGATTATTTTGGGAAACTATTAAGTCATTGGAATTTTGAATTGTATTATTTTGTTGCGTATAGGTTGAGTAGTAAAAATAAATAAAATAGAAAAAAGAAATAATAATTATCAAAAGTAAAATGTTTTTGAAAGAAAAAGTATTTTTTTTTTTGGTATATAGTCCCATAATTAAAAATTTAAACTAATATAAACGTAATATCTAGGGCAAATAATTACTATAGTTGTATAGAATGAATTTCTTGGAAATGATCATCTTCAGCACTCTGCTTTACAAGTGAAATTTTTTCAAAATCAATACAATTAAGGCTTTGTAAAGCTTTTTTGAGATTTTTAGTCAAATACATTTCATTATTTTTTTGAGTATCATCAAAGGTAGCTAAAGAAATATAATATTGTGAGTCTTGAAAGAGATAAGGATCACCCCAAATTTGGTAATTTATGATCTGACGATCAGTTAATTCACCAAATTGGTTAATATCTTTTTGATAATCAGAAGGACTTAATACCTTTCTAAATTCATCAAATCTTCTTACAATTTGATTAATAAAAAATTCAAAGTGAAGGTTTTTTTTAAAATCCAGTATAAGGGATCCATTAAGATTTTTAAAATTATATTCTAATTTTTTAAAACTAAGATCAGTAGGAATTTTAATTTCGTTTTTAATCTCAGAGATACTTAAGATTAGGTTTTTTTCATTTTCTAAATTGTCTATATAAAAAGGTGATTTAATTTGGATATGAAGTTGATCTTGAATTTTGGAATCAAATTGATTCTCTTTATAAAAATCAGAAATAATATGAATAAAGTTCTTATTGGGTACAAAATTTATAGCGTATCTAGGGAGTTGAATATAGCTTGTCATTTAATAATTTTATTTAAAAATATATCAGAAAAACGAACTTCTAATATTATTTTCATAATTAAAATTACTATAACTGTGTATATAAATCTGAAAAATAAAATTCCACTAATATGACTTCCCAATAAAAGTATAAGTATTGTGTCCTCAATTATACTGTGGCATAGGCCTAAAAATGATAAAGATAAAAAAATATCTTTCTTATTAATTTCTTTTTTTTTAGCTTCTTCGATTAAAAATCCACCACCAAATGAAATCCCTAAAGTTAATCCAATGAGAATTATATTAGCTACCTTATCTGACATTCCTAAAAAATTTAAAGGTATTTTTAAAATCTTTAATATAAACTGCCAAATTCCAAATGTTTTAAGAATATTAATAAAAGTTATTATGAGAAAAATAATAGCAAATATCATAATAAAATTTTGAATTTGAGAAATAGTCCAATCTTTATGTGATATATTAGTGTTGGGTATACTTAAAATAGAAGTATTTAATTCTTGGAATAGGTTTAAATATTCAAAAATATAAAAAAGAATTTTTCCAGCAATAAGAGCGTTTATAAATCTAAACAGGAAAGTAAATATAGCACTGACTCCTGATTTTTTTGCAATAGCCACTTCAATTGGCAAACTGTGTGCGATTAATATCATTAATCCTAATATAGTTGTTTCAGCTACTGTATAGTCGAACATACTTTGAAGAGTTGCAAATGCTGCCATACCTGCATAAATATTTACCAGCATAGCTGCCATCCAAACCAAACCCAAAGAGCCATCAATACCAACAAAACTTGTAAGAGGTTCTAAATATTTAGCAAAAACAGGTATTAAACCTAAAAGCTCTAAAGCTCTTATGATAATTACTATTGGAACTATGACTTTAAAAAGAACAATAAAAATTTTTTTTGACTCATAAAATATTTCAATAAATGAATTTTTTAATTTTACTATAAACATATATATATATTGAACATCAGAATCTAAGCATTTATAAGTAACGAATGCTTAAGAATAGCCTTTTAAATATTAAAACGGCTTTGTTTGTTCCTATAGTTACTCTAAGCATTTACCTTTTATATCTCTCTTATGAGAATTATCAAAACATCATTTTAGACGAAGCTATCGTTTTAAAGAGTGATGATTATAACTACTTTGATCCTATTACTTTTAGAAAATATTATGATGAAATTGAAATTGAAAATTTAGATACTAATACTATTAGTAATAAAAAAGTTATAACAATTGGTAAAAATGAATTAATAAATGAAATAGAGGACTTAATTATAAAATTCCCCAAGAATGAAACCAAAATTAAATTTAATACAATCAAAATTCTTCCAGGCGATAATTTTGCAAAGGTGTTAAAAAAATCTGGCATTAAGGGTAAAGATGTTGATCAAATTATTCTAAGAGGAAAAAAAATATATGATTTTTCAAAGATTTATGCTGGCGATAATGTTGAAGTATATCATAATTATGAAGACGAAATTTTAAATGCCTTAGAAATTAGATATCAATTTAATGAAGAAGAAATATTAAAAATAAATTTAGAAAATAGTAATTATATTTACAAAATTGATTTGATTGAATTAATTACCATAGAAGTATTTGCTAAAGGTGTTATTGAAACGAGCTTATACAAAGCAATGAAAGATGAAGGTTTATCAGAAATTATTATTGAAGAAATGATTAGAATTTTTAGTTTCGACGTAGATTTTCAAAGAGATATTTATAAAAATGATAAATTTGAAATTCTTTTTACTAAATACATAAACCCAGAGGGTAAAACTGTAAAAATTGATGATCCAAAGTATTTGAAATTATATTCAAGAGGATCTCCTTTGGAATATTTTCTCTATAACAACTTTGAATTTAGTGAGTATTTCGATGAAAAAGGAAAAGGAATGACAAAAAGCTTAATGAAAACTCCTCTTAACGGATCAAAATTAAGTTCAGGATTTGGAATGAGAAAGCATCCCATTTCAGGTTATGACAAATTGCATAAAGGCGTAGATTTTGCAGCACCTTCTGGAACTCCAATATTTGCAGCTGGAAATGGAGTAATTGAATTTATTGGAACTAATGGAGGTTACGGGAAGTTTATTAAAATTAGGCATGACAGTGTATATAAGACGGCTTACGCTCATATGAAAAATTATAAAAAAGGTTTATATAAAGGAGCTAGAGTTAAACAAGGTGAAGTCATTGGGTATGTTGGTAATACTGGCAATTCCACAGGCCCTCATCTTCATTATGAGATAATTAAAAATAATAAACAGATAAATCCACAGAAATTAAAACTACCATCAGGAAGAAATCTCTCTGAAAATGAGCTTGTTAAATTTAATGTCTTAAGAGAGTCTGTTCTTGAAAAGATATTAACTATGCGAGTTGACTAGCAAAATCATCAAAATCTGTTTTAGTTTCAGTTTTGGATTTTGAATTCTCTGTTTTAGGTTCTTTTTTTACAATCGTTTTTTTAACAATTTTTTTTGACACTATTGTATTTTCTGACTCATCACGATTAGAGACATTTACCTTTGATGTCTCATCAAGTTGTCTAAAACAGTGCTCCGCGTGTTGTAGATAAAATTGCTCTAATACTTCGTCCCCATTTCCAATAGCATCTCTTGCTTTATTTAAATAGTCAATATGCTGGTCTTTAAAATTTTTATTATTTCTTCTATAGCCATTGTTATTATTTCCTTGTTGTGGCATATAGGGGGAATCTGCACTACCTCTACCGGGACCCGATCTCCTGTTATTGTTAGGATTAAATACTTTTCTTCTATTATTAAATGTTTTCATAAAGCTAATAAATTATCTCTTTATCTTTTTAATCAAATATTTATATAAATATAATTTTAATTATTCTATCAAGTTTGAGATAATCCCTTTTTATATATAATATTTTTGCATTATTATCTAGGGCTAAATTAGTAACTAAATCTCTTACATTCGGATCGATTTCTAGATATAAATGACCCTTATAGTTAGTTTGACTTAATTGTTTAAAAATTGATCTATAGTAGTTTCCTCCATCCATACCTCCATCCAGAGACAATAACGGATCATGAAGAGTTTCAAAACTTAACTTTTTAATATCTGAAGATTTAATATAAGGAGGGTTAGATACTATAAAGTCATTATCATTCATATTTAAATTTGGATTTGTTAAGAGGTCAGAAATTAAAAAATTAGATCTAGTTGTTAATTTTAACAAATCAGCATTGAGTTGATTTATCTTCATAGCCTCTTCACTAATATCAATAAAAGTACAATGAGAATTTGGCAGTTCTTTCAATATGGATAAACCTATACATCCTGTTCCTGAACATAAATCTATAAAATTTATATTATTATTTTTCATGGAATTATAATCATCCAGTATAGCTTCTACCAATATTTCTGTATCAGCTCTTGGGTCTAATGTGTTTTCATTCGTATAAAAAATGTCATTCCAAAAGCCCTTCTGTTTAATAATCTTTGATAAAGGTTCACCTTTAAGTCGTTTTTTTATAATGGTGTTAATTTGTTGAATTTTTGTGTTACTAAGAATTTTAGTGAAAGAAGTATTACCCCCTTTCACGTAATCAATTATTATCTTAGCTTCTACTTCAGGCTGGTTAATGTTATTTTTTTTTAATATATCCCTGGTATTTTCAAAAATTTTTGCAATAGGGAGTATAGATTTAGCTATCATTTAACTGATTGAGCTTATCAGCTTGCTCGCTTGCAGATAAAGCAGATATCATCTCTTCTAAGGCATCACCAAGTAAGAATTGATCTAATTTATATAAAGTTAAATTAATTCTATGGTCAGAGACTCTCCCTTGAGGATAATTGTATGTTCTAATTCTCTCGGATCTATCACCACTACCAACTTGACTTTTTCTATTAGAAGACATTTCACTATCTCTTTTTAGTCTTTCTGCATCGTAAATACGAGATCTTAGTATCTTTAAGGCTTTCGCTTTATTTTTATGTTGAGAGCGCTCATCTTGCTGTATTACAACAATACCAGTTGGTAAATGAGTAATTCTAACAGCACTATCTGTTGTGTTAACAGACTGACCTCCAGCTCCTCCCGATCTATAGACATCAATTCTGAGTTCTGAATCTTTTAAATCAACATCAAATTCTTCTGCCTCTGGAAGAACAGCTACAGTAGCTGCTGATGTATGAATTCTACCACCAGATTCAGTTTCCGGAATTCTCTGAACTCTATGAACACCAGATTCATTTTTAAGTAATTTGAATACTGAGTCACCTTTAATTTCAATTACGGCTTCTTTTATACCCTTAAGGCCTGTTTCAGATTTTAACATTGGAGTAAATTTCCAACTTTTTAAAGATGAATATCTTTCATACATTCTATAAAGATCACCAGCAAATAGAGCCGCCTCATCACCACCAGTACCTGCTCTAATTTCCAAGATTACATTTTTTTCATCTGCCTCATCTTTAGGAAGAAGGGCTAACATTAATTCTTTGTTATTATCTTCTAAAAGAATTTCGTATTCAGGTAATTCTTTTTTTACAATATCTCTTAATTCTTCATCTTTTTCATTTTCAAGAAGTTCTTTGTAGCCAATAATTTCATTTTGAATCCTCTCTATTTCATTAACAATACTAATAATGGGTTCTAATTTTGATAATTCTTTATTTATCTTAATAATTTCTTTATTTTCTAAACTTTCTGAATTTAGAAGCTGGTCATTGAGAGATTTAAATTTTATTTTTAAATCTACAATTTGATTATCTAATTTCATTAGATAAGTCCAAATCTTTAATCAATAATATTTTTTGTTCCTTAGATTTAAGGTTTTTAAGAACTATAGATGAATTATGAAATTCCTGATCTCCAACAAGTAAAATATAATCAAATTCATTTTTATCAGCATAAGTAAAAAATTTTTTTATATTATGCCCACTTTTTACTTCGAAAGTTACATCTATCTTTGAAATGTGATTTATTAATTTAAATTGCGCAACATAACTCGTATCTTGAACTGCAATTAATAATTTTTTATTTTTAGCAAATGTTGGAATTGATATCAAATCTATTAATCTTTCAACACCAGCAGCCCATCCTATACCAGGTATATCTCTTGAGGATATCATACTAATCAATTCATCATATCTACCGCCTGCAAGTATTGTATTTTGTCTTTTTTCCTCAAACATTTGAAATTCAAATGCAGTGTGAGTATAATAATCTAATCCTCTAACAAGTAGATCATCTTCAATAAAGCCGATACCATGAGATGATAATAAATTTTTAACATTTTGATAAAAATCTATACTACTATTTGATAAGAAGTCTTTTAGTTTTGGTGCATCTCTAATAATTAGTTGATCGTTAGTATCTTTACTATCAAGAATTCTCAATGTATTTTTTTCAAGTCTTTGTTGTGATATTTCAGATAATTTATTTTTTTTTAGTTTTAAAAATTCGTATAAAGCTTTCGAATAGTTAGTTTGATCATCTTTGGTTCCTATTGAGTTAATAAGAAGTTTAAATTTATTTTTTAGCCCTATCGATTCCAGTAGTCTTGATGCAATAAAAATAACTTCAAAATCAGCATATGGATTTTTATCTCCAATGATTTCAATGTTTAACTGATTAAACTGTCTATATCTTCCTTTTTGAGGTCTTTCTCGCCTAAACATAGGGCCATAAGTGAATAGCTTCATGGCACCAGATTCGTAATTTGAAGCTGCAAATCTCGCTATTCCACTAGTGGCTTCAGGCCTTAAACAAATCTTCTTATCTCCCTGATCTAAGAAAGTATACATTTCTTTTGATACTATATCTGTCATCTCACCAACACCTCGAACGTAAAGATCTTCTTGTTCAATTATGGGGGTTATAATTTCTTTAAAAGAGAATTGATTACAAATATTCCTAAAATTTTCTAAAATGTAATTATACTTAATGATATCTGACCCAACTAAATCATGAGTACCTTTAATTAAATTAATATTATTTTTCATTTTATAATTATTTAACTATGAAGTTGAATTACTTTTTTTTCAATAATATTTACGAGATAATCAACTAAGCTTTCATCTTTTATACGGTGATTTTTTTCTCCGTCAACATATACCATATGCGTATTATTACCTCCGCCAGTAATACCTATATTAGTCATTGTAGCCTCTCCAGGTCCATTCACAACACATCCTATAATTGAGACTGTAATAGGTTTTCTGATATGAGCTAATTTTGCTTCCACAGATTTGACTGTTTTAATAACGTCAAATTGCTGTCTTGCGCAAGATGGACATGAGATTATAGTAACGCCATAGTCTCGTAAATTTAATGATTTTAGCAATTCAAAACCAACTTTTACTTCTTCTTTAGGGTGATCTGATAGTGAAATTCTTACTGTGTCTCCTATACCCTCATATAAGAGCATGCCCAATCCTACTGATGATTTAATTGAACCACTAAAATTTGAGCCAGCCTCAGTAATACCAAGATGAAGTGGATAATTGCAGAAATTCGAAAGTAATCTGTATGCCTCCACAGAAGTAAAGATATTAGACGCCTTTACGCTTATTTTAAAGTTATCAAAATTAAGATCTTCTAAAATTTGAATATTATATTTAGCGCTTTCAAACAAAGCTTGAGGTGTGGGGCTTTTATAAGTATCTAAAATGTGTTTTTCTAAGCTACCTGCATTAACACCAACTCTAATTGGTATATTATTTTGTTTTGCGCACTCCACTACTTCCGCAACCTTTTCTTTAGAGCCGATATTACCTGGATTAATTCTCAAACAATGAGCACCGCTCTCTGCCGCTTCTAATGCTCTCTTATAGTGAAAATGAATATCTGCTATTACAGGGATATTAATATTAGGAATAATTTTTGATAATGCTTTTGAAGATTCTGAATCTGGAACTGAAATTCTCACTAAGTCAGCACCAGCCTCTTCAATTAAAGATATTTGAGACAAAGTTTCATCAACGTCATGAGTAATAGTATTCGTCATGGTTTGGACACTGACAGGAGCGTCACCGCCAATTAAAACACCACCAACACTAATGGATTTTGTTTTTTTTCTTAATATCTTATGAGAATAATTCATTTTAAATTATATAGTGACTTAATATCAAAATTTTTCAAATAATATCTAAAATCATCTCTAAGTTTATATTTGGCATTATTAAATATAAGGAAATCGATAGAAGAAGTATCAGAAATATCAATCAAAAATTCTTTTTTCTTATCAACTAGTAGAGAATTTCGATAATTCAATTGGCCAAATTTTTCAGTACCATCTCTCATAAAATAGATTTTATAGTAAGATTGGGTATTAGGCTTTAACT
Source organism: Alphaproteobacteria bacterium (assembly GCA_029246865.1). Lineage (GTDB taxonomy): Bacteria > Pseudomonadota > Alphaproteobacteria > HIMB59 > HIMB59 > HIMB59. The sequence continues at coordinate 4,422 of JAQWMI010000033.1, read as the reverse complement.
GAATATAAAAATAGGTGTTAGTATATTTTTTTTGATCGTAATACAAAATTTCTAAAAATTTTCTTGAATCAATAATATCTAATTCTGATTTTTTTGTGATTGATCTGAATAATATCATCAAATCGTCTTCTCTATAATTATTAATAAATAACTTACTTGTTTGATTATTACTAAAATTTGAAATTAGATAGTAAGTTATAGTCATGATGCTAAAGCTAAAAAATATTATAAAATATAAAATCATTAGTATTTGAAGGCCATTATCCATGTAATAAATTTTTTTTTTACTTTTATGGATTTTTATACCCAACAATTTATAAATTGATTTTTTATAAGAAATTTCATACGACGCATATACGCCTGTTAAATCCACACCCTCCTCTATATTTTTAATAATTGAAGGGTTGAGTCTTAGTCTTGATGCAACATCATAAATTGTTAAGCCTTTTTTTTCTCTAGCTTCTTTAATATAAGAAGGTTTAAGCAATTATTTATGAAGATTATATGCTTTATGCAATATTTTAACGGCTGTTTCTAGATGCAATTCACTAATAAGAACACTTATCTTTATTTCAGATGTCGTTATCAGATGTATATTAATATTATTATTGCCTAGGGTGTCGAATAAAGTCTGCGCAACTCCTGCATGCGATCTCATGCCAACACCTACAACTGATAATTTTGCAATATCAGTTGAATACTGCATTTTTTTATAACCAATATTAGTTTTTTCTCTTTTAATTATTTTAATAGCTTTATCAATATCTTGTCTAGGTAAAGTAAATGATAGATTTGCGAATTTTCCATCTTGAGAAATATTTTGTAAAATCATATCTACATTCACATTTCCTTTTGCTAGCGGTCCAAAAATTTTGGAAGATACACCGGGTTTGTCCAAAACTTTTGATAATGTAATTTTTGCCTCGTCCCTAGAAAAAGCTATACCACTTACTGTATTATTTTCTAATACATTATTTTCATCAGTAATCACTGTACCAGATGCACTTGGTTTAATTGAAGATCTGACACTTAATTTGGTTTTTTTTCTCATAGCTAATTCTACTGATCTTGTTTGAAGAACTTTAGCTCCTTGAGATGCTAATTCAAGCATTTCTTCATAAGATATTTTAGGTATTTTTTTTGCTTTTGGAACCAAGTTAGGATCTGTTGTATAGACACCTTCTACATCTGTATAAATAACACATTCCACTTTTAGAGAAGAAGCTATGGCAACAGCACTAGTATCAGAACCACCTCGTCCCAAAGTAGTTATATTGAAATTTTTATTAATACCTTGGAAGCCCGGTACTATCAAAATATCGTATTTATTAAATTCATCATAAATTTTTTTGTTGTTTACAGATAAAATTCTAGCTTTATTAAAATCATCAGAAGTATTAATCGGTATTTGCCAACCCATGATAGCTTTAGATTTAAATTTAATAGAATTAAGGTGTATTGACATCAAGGCACAAGATACAGTTTCACCAGATGAAAGTGCGATGTCGTAATCTGCAGGATTGGGATTTTTAGAAAATGATTTCGTAAGATTAATTAGTCTATCAGTTTCTCCATACATAGCTGATAGAACTACGACTAATTTGTATTTTTTTGACCACTTTGAAATAATTGAAGCTGATCTTTTAATTGCTTCAATAGAGCCAACAGAAGATCCACCAAATTTTAAAACTTTAACTTTCATATTTTAGGGTAATATATATATAACTTTATGTAAGTAAATAATTCATGTCTACAGATAAAGAGAAATACTATCAACCACTTAAACTGATGCTTCCAATCAGATATCAATATATGAAAAAAATCATGTTAAGCAAAAATAAAGATACATTTGAGATAAATTTTAAAAATAAAAAGATTTTAGATATTGGTACTGGAACTGGTGAATTTTTAGAAATATTTGCTGATATTGGAGCAAATTGCTTAGGAGTTGATACAATTGACAACTTTAAGGTTAAAAAACATAAAAAACTGAAATTAGTCAAAGCAGACCTTTATCAATATTTAGAGACAATCCCAAAAAATTATTTTGATTATATCTTTTGTTTTGAAGTAATGGAGCATTTAGATGATAAAAAAAAACTTTTTAAGTTAATAAAAAAAACTTTAAAAAATAAAGGTATTTTATTTATGTCAACAATAAACAAAAATATAATTTCAAAAATATTTGCAATAGGACTTGCTGAAAACATCTTTAAATTACTTCCAAAAAATACACACGAATACGACCTCTTAATGCCAATTGAAGAATTAGAAAAATTATGTGGGGATAATAATTTAAGTATCATCGATGTGACTGGATTAAAATATAATCCTTTGTTCAAAAATTTTAATTTTTCAAGTTTTCAGTCATTAAACTATATATCAGCAATTGAAAACTAATTTTTTTTTTTTTTATTAAAAGATTTAGGTAATTTTACCAAGTCAATACCCTCATCTAGTAAATCTGTTACTTCACTTTCTGTAGCATCACCATAAATTGGTTTATCAGCAACTTCTCCATAGTGAATTTTTCTGGCTTCATTAGGAAACTTCTTGCCGACATATTCAAACTTATTTTCAATTTCTTTTTTAAGTTTATTCATGTAGCTTTTTTGTAAGTTTATGTTCTTTTGAATATTACTTCTTATTTTATTTGAGCTATTTGATTTTGAGACGACGTTAGGCGACATTATAGATTTAAAAATTTTAGTTGAATCGCAAAATGGACATGAAATTAATTTATTTTTTAATTGACTTTTAAAAGAGTCTGAGTCGTCAAACCATGCTTCAAATATATGCTCTGAGTCACACTTAAGATCAAAAAGTATCATAATTTTAATTTATAATAATATTATATTTTTTATCAATTTTTTCCTCAAAATTTTTATCATGATTAAGAGTTGGAATTGAAGTTTGAGCATCATGACAATTTTTTAGGTTAATTTCACAAAAAATTACCTTCTCTCCCTGAAGACCATCGGCAATCACGTCTCCCCAAGGATCAACGACAAGACTATGACCATAAGTTGATCTATTATTTCTATTTGTTCCCCACTGATTGGGAGCAATCATAAAGACTCCATTCTCAATAGCTCTAGCTTTGACAAGCGTATGCCAATGTTTTTTTCCAGTGTTTAAAGTAAAAGCTGAGGGAGCAACAATTAGATTAGCACCATTTTTTGCAAGCACTCTTTAGAGTTTTGGGAATCTTAGATCGTAACAGATTGAATGTCCTAGTATTTGTTCTTTGAGTCTAACCAAACTTATATCCTCACCAGTATTAAAAGTTTCACTCTCATTGTAATGCTCACCATTTTTCAATTTTACATCAAACATATGGATTTTGTTATAAGACGAAATTACTACGCCCTCATCATTTACTAAAAAAGAACAATTATAGATTTTATCATTATTTCTAGTGGCTAGAGAACCTAATAGTAGCAAAATTCTATTTTCTTTTGCGAATTGCTTGAAGTGATGCATATAAATATTGTCAAGTGGGAGTGCATTTTTAATTATCTCATCCTTATTATTTGAGAGAAAAAGAAAGCATTCTGGCAAAAGAATAAAATCAGGCTTATTTTTGATAGATTCATTTAAAAGCTTTTTAACTTTAGTAAAATTTTCGTTGATATCATTTTCAACAGTTAACTGAATTAAAGCTAATTTCATTCAGTCTTAGTGTATTTATAGAACTTAAAGTTTGCTAATTTATCTTTATTAGAAGAAATAAGAATTTTGTCTCCAATTATAAGAGAAATACTTTGATAGTTGTGAAGTATAGCAACTTTAGATGTGGGTCCATTAGTTAAGCTAATCTTTAAAGGGCCTTTTAAAACAAGTAATATTTGAGATTCAGTAATATCAAACAATAATTCCTTTTCGTTGGTATGATCATTTAGAGCGGTAAATTCTATATTAAATTTATCTTGATCGTCATAATAATACATTCTCTTAACATCTAAATTAAAACGAGATAACATTGTGTTTAATTTAGCACAGGATCAAAATTTTGACAGATTTAAAAAAAAAAATATTAAGAGAACTTTATTATAGAAATGATAATTTTTTATCAGGTTATGGGCAAAAAAATTTATTAAATGTTCTAAATTTAATAAAAATTAATTTTTCTAAAATCCTTGTAATTCAACCTGGTATTGACAATAAAGATATTCAAGTAATAGATAATAAGCAAAAGTCTATTCATATAGAGGACTTAGCCAAGGAAACAAATGAGTATGATTTAATCATTTCGAATTTTGCTCTAGGTATAGAACTAACTGTTAATCCAAATATTTACCTAAAGATTTTAAATAATCTATTATCTAAAAATGGTTTATTGCTAATGAATTTATTAAATGACTCTAGTTTTAGGACTTTAGAAAAAACATTTATTGAAATTGATGAATACCTATTTAGTGG
>JAQWMI010000032.1 GCA_029246865.1 Alphaproteobacteria bacterium | reverse complement strand
ACCTAAATCATAAACAACCACCGTGCCTGATTGTTTTTTATCAAGGCCATATGCAAGAGAAGCTGCAGTTGGCTCATTAATAATTCTTAATACTTCAAGACCAGCGATTTTTCCTGCATCTTTTGTAGCCTGTCTTTGAGCGTCATTAAAGTAAGCCGGAACAGTAATCACTGCCTGTGTAATTGTTTCCCCCGTATAAGCTTCAGCGGTCTCCTTCATCTTTTGAAGAATAAAAGCGGATATTTGACTGGGACTATATTTTTCACCACGCGCCTCAACCCAAGCATCGTCATTATTGCCCTTTATAATTTTGAACGGAGAGAGTCCGACATCTTTTTGAACAATGTCGTCATTGAAATTTCTTCCAATTAATCTTTTAACTGCATAAAGTGTATTTTCAGGGTTAGTTACCCCTTGTCTTTTCGCAGATTGACCCACTAATTTTTCAGTTTCAGTAAACCCGACTATAGAGGGAGTGGTTCTACCGCCCTCAGAATTTTCAATTACTTTTGGAGTTTTCCCATCCATGATAGCAACACAAGAATTTGTTGTTCCTAAATCTATACCTATAACTTTTGCCATTTTTTATCAGTCCTTTTTAAATTAAATCTTTACTATCTTCATATGGGTTGTTTTTGTCGCTATTCAAGTGATTATCAATAATTTTATGAATAAAGTTGATTATTATGAAGATTTATCGTCCGTATTGTCGGTTTTTTTCTTTGAAACACCTACCATAGACGGTCTCAGTAGACGGTCATGCAATGTGTATCCAGGTATAAGCTCTTGCACTACAATTCCAGGCTCACAATCATCTCTTTCAATTTCAATCATTGCTTGGTGAAAATTATGATCAAATTTTTGATCCATCGCCTCAATTTTTTTTATGCCAAAACGATCTAAAACACTAATTATTGATTGACGGATGAGATCTAAGCCTTCAATTACAGGTTTAATTTTTTCTTCTTGTTTTAGTTCATCCACTATACTTGCATTAGCTCTCTCAATATTGTCACTTATAGAAACTACTTCCTTGGCAAAATTTGCAATTCCATATTTCAGAGCATCAGCTTGATCTTTTTCTGATCTCTTTCTATAATTTTCTAACTCTGCAATGGACCTTAGCCTCTGATCTTTCAATTCTTCAATTTGCGTATTTAGCTTAATAATTAATTCTTCAGGGGAGGGCTCTTTCTCATCTTTTTTTAAATCATCATCAGTAGTAGCCTCTTGATTCAACTTATCATTTTCTAAATCTTTGTCCGTTTGGTTGTTTTCTTCCTCTAAATTGTTTTCAGTTTTATTATTTTCATCTTCTAACATTTGTTCTCCTATTTTTTTGAAATCACTTCTGACATGTAGCTAATAATCGGTATAATTTTTTGGTAGTCTAATCTTTTAGGGCCTATTATGCCTACAGCACCCGTAATGCCCTGCTTAGTTGTATAATTTGATAATATCATAGACATATTACTTTGCTTAAAAAGGTTTGTATTACTTCCTATAAATATTTGTACTCCTGTTGACTTTTTCAAGGCCTGAATAAGTTTTTTTGCAATTTTTCCTGTTTCTATATCATTTAGGAGATTATTTAAATTATCTATATCCATTTCTTGATTATTTTTCATCAAATTCCCGATGCCCCGTATAAAAAATGATCCAGCGTCTTGTGATCTTTCAATTTCTAAACCCTTTGATATTAAATATTTTGAATTAACATCAATAGAAGTTTTCGTATCTTTTAAAAATGATGAAACTTTCTTTTCAAGTTCAAGGGGCGTAAAACTTCCTTTAAATTTTGATAAAAGATCAGCAACTAAGTTTAAATCCTTATCTTCAACTTTATTTTCTAATTCTACTAGTCTATTAGCTAAAGTACCGTCATCATATTGAATGATAAAAATGATTTTTTTGATATCGATTTTGTAAAAATCAATTTTTGATATTTTGGTAATTTTTTCTTTGTTAACCACTAAACTAGTTTGTTGAGAGAGATGGTTTAAAACTTCAGTAATTTTTTTATTCTGATTGACAAACTCATATGTGTCCTGAGTTTTATCAATAATTTTTTTTTCTTTTTCTTGAATTTTCCCAGGCTCAAGTAGCGCATTTGTATAGAACTGTAGCCCTAAATCAGAAGGTGTGCTCCCCGCAGAATGATGATCTCTGTTTATTAAGCCGTAAAAATTTATTTCAGCCAAAACATTTCGTATTGTGGCGCTTGAAAGATTTAATTTCATACTATCTCTGATTGAGACAGATCCCATAGGATTGCCATTCTTTAAGTAATCCTCAACTAAATACTTGAATACAATTCTCGCTCTATCGCTTATATCTATAATTTTTTTGTTCATTGTCTTGATTTAATCTATAAGTTATTGAAAATGTCTGGATATACAAGAATTGAACGAAAATTAGATGAGATTAGAACATTAATCATAGAGCCTCATATACAGCCAAATAATCCAAATTCATGTTTGGTCAAATTAGGCAATACTCATGTTTTATGCTCCGCTGTTATAGAAGATAGGGTGCCAGGTTTTTTAAGAAACTCTGGAAAAGGATGGCTTACGGCGGAGTATGGGATGCTTCCATCTTCAACTAATGAGAGAGTAGACCGTGAGGCCGCAAGAGGGAAACAGTCTGGAAGAACTCAAGAAATACAAAGGTTAATTGGAAGAAGCCTAAGATGTGCTGTGAATCTTGACATACTTGGAGAAAAAACCATTAAAGTTGATTGTGATGTAATCAGCGCAGATGGGGGAACAAGAACAGCATCTATCATTGGTGGCTATGTTAGCCTTACTAGAGCAATTAATTTATATAAGAAAAAATATAATTTAAATAATCCAATTATTGTAAATCAAATTGCTGCTATTTCTGTTGGAGTGGTAAAAGGTACGGCTTGTATTGATTTAGATTATCCAGAGGACTCTTCAGCAGAAGTTGACTGTAATGTTGTAATGTCTGGTGATGGTCAATTTATTGAATTTCAATCAACCGGAGAAGAAGCAAAATTTACAAAACAAACAATATTAGATTTTATTGAATTGGTTGAAAAAGTGATGCCTGTTATTAATAAAGCACAGGACACAGCAGTCTCAGTTGAATAAAGAAAAAGTTTTGCTTGCTTCTAGTAATCAAGGGAAAATAACAGAATTTTTATTTTATATTAATTATTTTAAAATTTTTGAAGATCTTGAAATTGTTACATTAGATAATTTTCCCAACATAGCTGATCCCGAAGAGAACGAATTAACATTTACAGGCAATGCTAATTTAAAATCATTGTATTTTTATTCCCAAAGTAAACTCACAAGTTTAAGCGACGATAGTGGTTTTGTTATTGATGGTAGTGAAAACTTTCCTGGCGTTAAAACAGCAAGGTATGCCAAAGAAAATGGAGGAATAGCAGGAGCTATTAAAAATTTATTTCAAGAATATAATGCGACAGGCACAATACCTATAACTTTTCATTGCTCATTAAGTTATAAAAGTCACGATATAGAAATTGATGCAACTGGAAGTGTCAAAGGCCATCTCATCAATGCACCAGCTGGAGAGAATGGTTTTGGTTATGACCCTTATTTCATTCCTATAAATAATAATAAAACATTTGCTGAAATGGAAAAAGAACAAAAACTCCTTCATTCTCATAGATTCTACGCTTTTCAAGATTTGGCTTTAAAGATTAATTAAAAATTATAGGATAATTAATAATTGAGTTTTTCACCTCAAGATACCCCAATTCTTTTGTTAAAACAATTTTAGTAAATTTTTTAGTATTAACTATTTCATGAGCGATCGCTATGGCCATATTAATTGAGGCTCTATAAAAAAACTCTCGGTGTTGTACTTTATGGTCTGACAAATCTATATTTGAAATATCAGCTCTTTGCACTCGACCATAAAAACTAGATATAGAACTTCTTTGTTCTGAAAAATTATCAATAAGGAATATTTTATCATATTTATAAACTGATTGTTTTGAAGATAAATTCGTTAAGACGTCCTTATAAGAGGTAGTATCATCAATCAATATAATATTATCGTATTGTACTAAATCGCCTAATTCTTGGATGGCAAAGTTGATATCGATTGGCTCTTCAGAATAAGGCGAAGACTTAATATATTTTCCTTGGTAAATTTCTTTTAGATAGTTAGTAAGCCTAACTCCATAATAGTTTTGTTTATATAAAATACCTATACTCGTCGCGTTTGATATTCTATTTTCTAATTTAGATATATGAAAAAAGGGGCTCATTCCGAGAAAAACAATTTGATCATCAGCAAATTGGTTTTTCAAACTTAAATCATTTGTAAGACTTAAAATAAAATTATTTTTACCTAAATGCTTTTTTAATAGCGTTAATTCTTGCGATGTATTGGGGCCGATTATAATGGTGTCATTAATTATACCCTCCGGTATTTCGTTAACGGAATAATAAAATTTAACTTCTTTATTAATTTTTCCAATCAACTCTGATTGAGAAAATTCTTCAAAGAATATTTTTTTTGAAGCCATGTTATTGTCCAGCAATACTATAATTTTATCAAGATTTTTGATCTTTAGTTTTTCTTGGGGAATATTATTTTCTACTTCAATTGCTTTTTGTGTTTTAATCGTTGATTTTTGAACAGTTGGAGCACATGAATATAAAATAAATAATGTGCAAATTAGAAATAATTTCATTAATCTAGCTCTTAATGAAATCCGGTTTATATATTGTTGCTACGCCCATAGGTAATCTAGAAGATATCACACTTAGAGCGATTAATGTTTTAAAAAAATCAGATGTAATTCTTTGTGAGAATACAAAGCATAGTCTTAAGCTATTAAGACACTTTGATATTAAAAATGTTAAAATTGAAAAATACACAGACCATGATTTTAATAAAAAACACAAGCATATAGAAGGATTAATTAAATCAGAAAAAATCATCTCATTAATTTCAGACGCAGGGTCTCCAATTATTTCTGATCCCGGGTCAAATCTTGTTAAATATTTATTTGGTAATGATTGTCACATAGAAAGTATTCCTGGGCCAAGTTCAATAGTATCAGCAATGCAGTTGAGTGGGTTCTACAATTCATATCCTACGACTTTTTTTGGCTTTCTGCCTAAGAAAATTGAGCAAAAAAAGAAATGCTTTAAAAATATGACATATTCTAATGTGGTTTTTTTTACAACTTCACCTCAATTAAACAAAGATATAGAAACTATATTTGACTTAGATCCATCTTGTAAAATAACTGTTTTAAACGAAATGACAAAAAAGTTTGAAAAGAGATTGAGCTTTTCATCAAAAGAATATGAACAAATTAAACCATTAGTCCTAAAAGGAGAGTTTGTCATATGTGTTGAATATAATGGAGTAAAAGAAATACTCGAATTAAATGATAATCAAATTCTTAAAGACTTAGCAAAATATGGTTCAAAAAATATATATGAAATATACAGAACAACATATAATATAAAAAGAAATGAACTTTATAAAAAAATTCTTACAGTTAAAAAAAATTAATATCTTCATTATCATGGGCCTACTCGCTACTCTGAGCTGTAGTGGTCCTCAAGTGATAACATCAGGAGCAGGAGCAGCGATAGCAGCTGCAGAAGATGAAAAAACATTAGGTGATGTTTTTGATGATACTAGTATCTCTATTGGTATTAAAGATAGAGTCTTTATGTATGAAGCAATACTAGTTACGAAAATTGATGTGGATGTTGAAAAAGGGAAAGTGTTGCTTACAGGAATTTTAAACGATCAGAGCCAAAGGGTAGAAGTTGTGCGACTAGCCTGGAAACAGCCTGGTGTTAAAGAAGTAATTAATGAGATCGAGATAGAAGATAGTTTTAATATAAAAAATTATGCAGAAGATAAAATTATTCAAGTTCAACTAGTTGGAAAAGTGTTAAGTGATAAAGATATAAAAAAACTAAAATATAATTTTGAAGTACAAAACAAAGTTATTTTTATATTAGGTGTAACCTCTGATGAGGCAGAATTAGAAAGAGTTTTTGATCACGCACGATCAATAAAAGGCGTCCAAGATATTATTAGCTATGTTGACATTATTTCAACAGACAGCTCTGATAGTTGAAAAGTTTATTCATGTTAATATTACATTCTCATTTAATTCTTTTGCTAAAAAATATGAGAGCGACCTTAAAAAGTTATAAAATCTAAACACATTTATTGATGGTAATGGTAGTGCTTATCAAATTGATCAGATAAGTGCATAAAGTCATGGATTACCTTTAAACAAATGCTTTGCCGTTCAAGGAAAAAAAACGGCAATATTCTTAATTATATTAAAGAAATATTTTAATTAATCATTTGATAAAATGTGGACGTGGAAGTGAAAAACTTCTTGTCCGCCAGTCTCGCCTTTATGAATCTTTAATTGAAAACCATTGTTTTCTATTTGTAATTTTTCAATTGTTTCATTTACACCATTCCAAAAGCCAGTAACTTCTTCTTTAGGGGCATTTTTGTTAAAATCGTATACGTCAATATAAGGGCTTTTCGGAATAACAAGCACATGTATTTTTGCTTTAGGGGAAATGTCGTTGAATGAAAGTATAAAATTATTCTCTAGAATTTTTTCACAAGGAATTTCTTTTCTTAGGATTTTTGCGAAAACGTTTTGGTCGTTATAAATCATATTCGAACTGGCACCCCTTCTTCTTTGAGAAATTTTTTAACTTGTTGAATTGAAAATTTAGATGTGTGAAAAACACTAGCTGCAAGAAGCCCGGTAGATCTTGTTTTATAGCCCTCTTTAAAATGTTTAAGTTCACCAACTCCACCACTAGCAATAACAGGGATGTTAACTGCCTTATTAATTGCTATTAGCATTTCCTTATCAAAACCTGTTTGTATCCCGTCTGTATCCATTGATGTTACTAAAAGTTCGCCCGCACCTAAGTTTTGTACATTTTTTGCCCAAGAAACAACAGTTTTATTTGTTCTTTCTCTTCCTCCTTTTATGGTAACAAGCATTTTTTTACCATATCTCTTACCATCAATCGCAACAACTATGCATTGAGAACCGTGTTTAAGCGATGAGATTTTAATTAGATTTGGATTTAAAACTGCAGTTGTGTTGATGGATACTTTATCAGCCCCTGCATTTAAGAGGGTTGTGATATCTTTGATGTCAGACACACCTCCTCCGACCGTTAGAGGAATATCAATGACCTTTGCAATAGCTTCAACAGTTTTGAGAAATGTTTTTCTTTTTTCGTGTGACGCTTTTATATCAAGCATACACAACTCATCTGCTCCATTGTCTGAATATTTTCTTGCGAGATGTACAGGATCACCAAGTACTTTGATATTTTTAAAATTTACACCCTTCACAACTTTATTCTTAATAATATCTAGGCAAGGGATAATTCTGACTTTTAACATAACTTTTGATACTCAGAGAGCTCTTGTAAATCAATAAAGTTTTCATATATGGCTTTTCCAACCACAACACCCCCATAATTATATTTATGTGCGTTAATGATATCGTTCATATTTTTTACCCCTCCCCCTATTGTTACAGGTTTAAGGGAGAGGTCTTTTAATTTTTTAAATGTGTTAAAATTAAGTCCTGACAACATTCCATCTTTTGAGATATCGGTCACAAAGAAGGAATGAATATTTTTTTTATTATAAAAATTTGTGATTTCTTCTAAAGATTTAGAATTTGTTTCTTTCCAACCGTGACTGGCAAGTAACCCGTCTTTTAAATCTAAAGCGATAGAAATTTTATTGAGTTCCGCGTCACTCAATTGATCGGAGAAAGATGTATCTTTAATAGCAAGAGTTCCGATTACCAGTCTATCAAAGCCATCTGTAATTTTTTGATTTATATTTTCTATGTCTCTTATTCCTCCAGCTACTTGTAAATGTAAATCAATTTTTTTTCTTATATCTTTTATTATTTCATAATTGTTTCCTCTACTTAAAGTAGAGTCAATGTCAACAATGTGAATATTCTCAAAACCTTGTCTTTTATACTCTTTTGCCATTTCAATTGGGCTAGAAGAGTAAACAGATTTATGATCAATCAAGCCCTTTGTTAGCCTAATGGATTGTCCCTCACTGATATCAATTGCTGGATATATTTTCATGATTTAAAAATAAAATTTTTGATAATTTTACTTCCTTCTTTATGGCTTTTTTCTGGATGAAATTGAACGCCATATACGTTGCCTATGTTTACTACTGAAGGAAAATTGTTGCTATATTTGGTAGTGGCAGTAACGTTTTTACTATTCACACCTTTAAAATAATAACTATGGACAAAATAAAAATCTTTCAAGTCCGTTGTTTGGTCAAAAACAATATTTTTGTTTTTAAGTTTAATTGTATTCCAGCCCATATGAGGGATGATTAAATTTTTCTTTTTAAACTTTATTATCTCTCCTTTGATAATATCTAATCCTTTTATTTTCTTATTTTCATAACCATAGGTTGCTAGTATTTGCATACCAACACAGATGCCCAAGTAAGGTATTGACAGTTCTTTAATGAGTTTTAGAAGTTGCGTGTACAAATTTTTTTTATGTAAGTTTTCCATTAAAGTAGCAAAAGCCCCTTGGCCTGGTAAAATTATTTTATCGATATTATTGAAATCCTTTTTGGTTTTAATGATCTGTAGTTGATAGGGTTTATTTTCTATAATGTTTGATATTGATTTTTTAATTGATCCAATATTGCCTGATCCGCTATCTATTAAACCAATAACTTTTTTTTTCAAAGCGCTCCCTTAGAGCTAGGAATAGTTTTTTTTCTAGGATCCACTTCGATCGCAGATCTCAGAGCAAGAGCAAATGACTTAAAACAACTTTCAATAATGTGGTGATTGTTTCCACCATAAATATTTTCGATATGACAATTCATTTTGGCTTCGTTCACCAAAGACTTGAAAAATTCAGAAAACAGCTCCACATCAATGCTGCCAACTTGTTCTAATGTTGTGCCCGTCTTCCAAATAAAAAAGGGTCTATTACATAAATCAATAACGGTTCTCGTACACGTTTCATCAAATGCAACATAAGAATTCGAAAATCTTTTTATGCCTTTTTTATCACCAAGTGCCTCTCTTATGGCTTGTCCAATAGTTAAACCTACATCCTCAATAGTATGGTGATAATCAACTTCAATATCTCCATCACATTTGATTGAAAGATCTATGAGGCTATGTGTTGCGATTTGTTCTAACATATGATCAAAAAAAGGAATTTTAGTACTAATTTCAGATTTTCCCGAGCCATCTAAATTAATGTTTAAAGAAATCTTTGTTTCTTTGGTTTTTCTATCTATTGAAATCTTGCGCATCATTTGTAATTGAGTATTTAATAACTATATTTATAAGATTAATGGAAAAAAACAAAACAATAATAAGAGCTACAACAGTTGTTTGCGTAAGAGACGAAAAGTCTGTTGTAATAGCTTCTGATGGTCAAGTGACCCTAGGCACATCAATAATTAAGTCGAATGCCAATAAAATTAGGACTTTTAACGACAAGAAAATTATCGTTGGGTTTGCTGGCTCAACTGCTGATGCGTTTACGCTTTTTGAAAGATTAGAGAAAAAATGTGAGGAATTTTCTTATAATTTAAAGAGATCATGCGTTGAATTAGCAAAAGATTGGAGAACTGACAAATATCTTAGAAGGCTTGAGTCCATGATTATTGCAGCTGATAAGGATGAAACGTTTCTAATAAGTGGAACTGGTGATGTATTAGAGCCTCAAGAAGGAGTAGTGGCGATTGGTTCGGGGGGAAATTTTGCACTCAGTGCAGCAAGAGCATTAAAAAGAAATAGTAGCTTAAATTCTAGAGAAATTGCAACTGAATCATTAAAAATTGCAGCTGAGCTTTGTATTTATACAAACGAAACTCTTAATATTTCTGAGATAAAATTTTAATGGATGATCAGAAATTAACACCACAAGTAATCAAGGATGAGTTAGACAGATATGTCGTTGGACAAGATGATGCCAAGAAAGCAGTAGCTGTAGCTCTACGCAATAGATGGAGAAGGTTAAATATAAAAGACAAACTTTTAAAAGAAGACATTATTCCAAAAAATATCCTTATGTTAGGTCCAACAGGATGTGGAAAAACTGAAATTGCTAGAAAATTGGCGAAACTCACACAATCTCCTTTTATTAAAGTAGAGGCTACAAAGTTTACTGAAGTAGGATATGTCGGGAGAGATGTTGAACAAATTATCAGAGACCTGATCGAAGTATCTATTAATTTAGAAAAAAAAATAATTAAAGAAAAATATATAAGTGTTGCTTACGAAAATGCGGAGGAGATTATCCTGAATGCCTTGTTAGGAGAAAATCCTACGAGCGAGACGAAAGAAAAATTTAGAGCCATGCTGCGCAACAATGAGCTCAACGATAAAGAAGTAGAAATTGCTATAGATCAAAAGAATAATCCATTTCAATCAATGGACATACCAGGAATGCCTGGTGCACAATTGGGCATGATGAATATTAATGACATATTTGGAAAAGGCGTTAAGAATAAACAAAAAACTAAAATTAAAATTGGAGATGCATACGATCCTATAATTCAAGAAGAAATAGAGAAAATTGCAGAAAAACAAAATGTTGTTCAACTTGCTATAAAGAAAGTTCAAGAAAGCGGCATAGTGTTTATAGACGAAATAGATAAGATAGCCACAAGCAGTGAGAGAAGAGGAGGTGACGTGTCACGAGAAGGCGTTCAAAGAGATCTTTTGCCTCTGATTGAGGGTACCACCGTTTCTACTAAATACGGATCAATTGAGACAAATCATATACTTTTTATTGCATCTGGAGCTTTTCACCAATCAAAACCAGGAGATCTTTTGCCAGAACTACAAGGAAGATTACCGGTAAGAGTTAGGTTAAACGGATTAACTATGTCGGATTTAATTAAAATACTTAAAGAAACTGATAATAGTTTGATTAAGCAATACAAAGCACTTTTTGAAACTGAAAATATTCACTTAACATTTAATGATGACGCGATTGAAAGAATTGCCGAACTCACAGAGAAAATAAATCAAGATGTTGAAAATATTGGTGCACGTAGACTTCAAACCATGTTTGAGAAAATATTAGAAGAAGTAAGTTTTATGGCAAATGTTGACGATTTAAAAGAGGTCACTATAACATCTGAGTGGGTTGATAAATCTTTAGGTAATGAAATAGTTACAAAAGACGACCAAAAATTTATTTTATAGATCTTAACTTAATATAAAAAGCTCCTAGTCCGCCATGTTGTATCTTACAAGGATGATAACTGTGTACTAAACTATTGATCGGTTCTTCTTTTATCCACTGGGTGAAGGCATTCCTAATTTTGCCTGAGAAAAAATTTTCCTGATTTGGTTTGTTGCCTAGACCAGTTATTACTATATGAAGCTTTTTATTAATTTGAATATTGCTTTCGAAATACTTTACTATTGCTTTTTTAGCTCCGTCGAGCGTTTGCCCGTGTAAATCCAATTTAGAGAAATTATTTTTTTTAAATGATTTATATAATTCTTTGTCGCTTGAAACATTTAAACTTTTTTGTGATATAGAATTTGGTTTTAATTTTTTATCAAAACGCTCTTGATTACTTAGAAGGTTTTCGTAATCGCCAGAAGATACTTTTTTCTCATGATTGACACCAAGATTAATTGATATTTTATTAATATGATTGTCTTTTGTGACTAAAGTTTTTTTTTCGTTAAAAGAAATTTTAATTTTATGAGACAACTTTTATTGAGAATAGTTTCCAGTTTGGGTCTTTTGAATTCTTATCTTTTTCAAATCCCCATTCTTCTGAAACGGTAATTAATTCATTTG
>JAQWMI010000031.1 GCA_029246865.1 Alphaproteobacteria bacterium | reverse complement strand
CCAGTAATTCCAGGCATAGGTTGTAAACCTAAATTATCAGTATCTCCTTCTTGGTAAGTTCCTGCAAATCCTTTTCTTAATGTAGTTTTATTATTATTAGGACCATTTATTACTATAGATCCTCCTTGCAAAACAAAATCTTGAGCTAATTCTTTTGAAAAATTATTCTGATATCGAACTTTTTCTTCTCTTCCTCCTTTAGTAGGAGGTGCTTGATTATTAATTAAAGCTGCTGAACTTAATCTAAACCACCCGTTTTTATTTGTAAGATATTGAAGAGCTAATCCTGAATTTACAACATAAGAGTCAGGATCATGAGGGACATCATGCCATTCAAGAGTATGCCTATTTTGAACTTGCAACCCACCCTTTTTATCTTGGTATAATATAGTCATAATACCACTATCAACGTGTGTCTCACAACCAAGTGCAACACCGTCTTGTGATGAAATTTCTACAGGCTTGTCTTGCTCAGGATAATAATTGAACCTTAATGTAGATAATGTTTTTGGTCTTTGAAATGCGTGATGAGCTAATTCAACCTTTGGGGTAAAACAACTAATCAAAGCTTGAAAAATATTTATTCCTAATCCAAACACCTGATCATAATAGTTATCAATAGTATTAGACCAGTCCTTATCTATTAGTGACATGTCGTGATTAACTTCAAATTTTTCTTTTTTAATAAGATCAATCATATCATTAGTTAATAATGGGTCACCAATATCGAGTCCTTCCTTACCATTCACCTCACTAGGAAAATAACCTCTATAAACTGTATCAGTATTGTCATTCCATTTTTTTGGAGCAATAGTGATTTTTTTATCTAACGGTAAATGAAAAAAATTTCTAGCAGTATCTAAAATATTATTAATAGAGTCTATGGTAATACCATGATTGGTCACTGTAAAAAAACCAACTTCTTCAGAAGCTTTTTTAATTGCATTAATAGTTTCAAGAGACTCATCAGAACCTACACCAAATTTAATTAAATTAGATAAGTCTATTTTAGGAATAAAGCTTTCACTACTCATAAGTAAAAAGACTAATCTGAAGAGGTTTGTTCGTCAATATGAGAATAGAGCTTTTTTAGATATTTTTGCTTTCTCTTAAGTGGAAGTTCTGCAAAATCCTCAACTGTCATTGGCGATCCAATACTTTTTTCTTGATCAGTTAATTCTTCTAGAATTGATTGGTAATAGACAACCCATTCGGCATTGGTCTTAGGTAACTGTTCTTGCTGGTCATTCATTTAAAATAAACTCTCTATTTTTTTATAAAATAAATTTATCACATAAAAGTAGTCTTTATCAGTACTATTTTTAATTCTAATTGTTTCTGAGGAGATCATTTTAATCATGCCCTCTTGAACTAATTGAATAAGAAAATTACTTAATTTTTCATTTTTTATATTAATCTTTAAGTCGATATAAGATCTTTGTATATTTAGTTTAGTAATACCATATGTAAGTGACTCTATTTTGATTTTTAATAGATTAAAGAGATTTTGAATCTCATCAGGATAATTTCCGTAACGATCAATAAGCTCGTATTCAATATTTTTAATTTCTTTGTAATTTTTTGCATTAGTTAATTTTCTATAAAAAATAAGTCTTGATATATCATCCACGATATAAGATTTAGGAATAAAATATTCAAAATAGGCATCAAATTCAAATTCTTCAAACTCTTCATCTTTTTCATCATAATTCTTGGAATTAAGCCTGCTTATTTCGTCTTTTAGCATATTCTGGTACATCTCTATACCCACATCCTTGACATGTCCGCTTTGCTCATCTCCTAACAAATTACCCGCTCCCCTAATTTCAAGATCTTCTGTGGCTAGCTGAAAATTCGAACCTAAATTTTCATAATTCGATAATACTTGTAATTTCTTAAGGGCACTTTTACTGATGAGCTTTTCAGAGTCATGAAATAAATAAGCATAAGCTCGGCGGTCTGATCTACCTACTCTACCTCTTAATTGATATAGTTGAGAGAGGCCAAATAAGTTTGAGTTAAATACAATTAATGTATTTGCATTTTTAATATCAATACCTGACTCAATAATATTGGTAGATATGAGGCAATTAATTGTTCCTGTACTAAAATTAATAAAAACTTCTTCAATTTCTTTTTCTTTAAGTTTGCTATGCCCAATAGAATAATTTAGTTCAATTCCAATTTTTTGTATTTCACTGACAACAAATGGAATATGACTAATTCTGGGAACAACAATAAATATTTGACCATTTCTATCTAGCTCGTTTTTAATGGCAGTCAGTAAAACAACACGTTCATATTTTTGAACATGCGTTCTAATTGTAATTCGATTAGAAGGAGGAGTTCCTATTAAACTTAAGTCTCTTAATCCTATTAAAGACATTTGTAGAGTTCTTGGAATTGGCGTTGCAGAGAGTGAGAAAATATGAATGTGGGGATATTTGTTAATTAAATATTCTTTTTGTACGACTCCAAATTTTTGTTCTTCATCAATAATTAAAGTTCCTAAATTACTAAAAGCAACATCTTTTTTAAACAAACTATGGGTGCAAATAAGTATTTGAATATCACCGTTACCTAAACCTTCATAAATTAATTCTTTTTCTTTAGCAGAAGAAAATCTTGATAAACTTGCAACTTTTACATTCATGAAACTAAATCTGTTAGTAAATGTTTTAAAATGCTGCATAGCTAAGAGAGTTGTTGGAACAATAATAACAAACTGATGTCCTGACAAATAAGTAGCGCAAGCTATCCTCAAAGCTACCTCAGTTTTTCCAAACCCTACATCTCCGCAGATCAGTCTATTTGCCGGCTTATCCATGGTTAAATCTGCAATTGATTGTTCTATAGCTGAAAGTTGATCCGGGGTTTCAACAAATTCAAAAGATTGATTAAATTTATCTAGGTCTGATTGATTGAAGTCAAAAGGAACAGTTTTTATTCTTGATCTTTTGGCTGCATTTTTCAAAAGTTTATCAGCAATATATCTGATCTTTTTCTTGATATTAGATTTTCTAGATAACCAATCTGCTGAACCCAACTTATCTAGAATTAATGAGCTATCCTCAAAGCCATATCTTGTTACTAAATTTAAATTTTCAACAGGTAAAAGTAATTTATCGTTATTGCGATATATAATTTTTATAAACTCTCTTGTTTTATCACTTACAGGCATTCTATCTATAGCAACAAACCTACCAATTCCGTGTTTTTGATGTACAACAGGATCTCCTAATGCCAAATCGTTAAAGTCTAGAACGGATTGATCATAGTTTGTTGGTTTTGATTGTTTTGAGGAAGCGTTTATATAAAAATTATTTTTAAATAAATAATTATTAGAGATATTTTCATTTAGAAAAATAATTTTTGAGTCGTCAACTAGGAGGCTTTTTTTGATGAGCTCTTGGTATTGACTAAAAAGAGTAGATTTTGTTTTTCCCTCATAAATAAAAAGATTTTTTTGAAGTGTTAATAGATATTCCAATGAGTCTATTTTTTTGATATTTAAAGCAGAATTTGCTGGTGCAAAATTTAACTTTGTAAAATTTATATCTTCAAGATTAGTTAAATTCAAAAAATAATCTTCAAGAGGATTAGATAAGTCTAAGGATTTATATACCTCACTAAGAAAAGATATTCTTTGGCTGATAAGAATATTCGAGCTATTAAAAGCAATAAAATTATCAGCCTCATAATAATCTAATATTGACTTCAAAGGACTTTCTGGAATTGTAAACTCTAAGAAAGAATTGAAAATATCAATAGAGTCTATAATTTTATCGTTTGTTGACAATTGTGTATAAGGATCAAATTCTTTAATACTCTCAATTTCATTATCAAATAATGAAATTCTATAGGGCTTATTTCCTGATGAATAAATATCTAATATATCCCCTCTTAAAGAAAACTCTAACTTTGTATGGACATTATTTTGATGATTATACCCAAAGGACACTAAATTCTCTAAAACCTCGTTTAATTTAATCTTAGATTTATTAGCGATTGTAATTTTTCTTAAGAGTTCGTCATTAATAGAGAATTTTGTAAGGAGACAATTGATAGTGATAATCAAAACTTCTGTATGGGGAAGTTTTTCTAGGCAAGCGGCTCTACTTAGTAGGATTTCTGCACTAGAAGGACTGTCACTAAAAGCAACAAAATCATGAGCAGGAAAATAATTGATATTTAAATTTGTAAAATAATTGTTTAATACCCTCTCAACATCTAGGGCTATTTTATCGTCTTCACATAGTATTATGGTTTTTTTATTTTCTGCAAAAATATGATCATCTAAAAGCATTATTTGTTTTAAAGTGACTTAATAAATTTATAGATGTTTTCATATTTTTTAACTTCTACAGGGTCTATAGGATTAAAGATAAGTGAGTATATGTATTGTGTTTCTTCTTTAAGGAGACTTAAAAGCTCTTCAATGAGGACAGTATCAGAATTTTGAGATACAGAAGATGCAACTTTAGCAAAAACTACGTCTAATTCCCTCATACCCAATGTTTGGCATCGATATTTTATAATTTTTAATTTATCTTCTGAAATAGTCATATGGAAATCAATATATTTCAGAACTTATACCAAAATGTAGAAATGCTCAAAGGTATTGGAGAAAAAAAGAAAAATTATTTTACAAACCTTGGTATTGAGCAATGTTTAGATGTTCTCTTTATTTTACCCAGTAAAATAATCGATAGAACTCAAGATATTAATCTAGCTAACTTGGAAAAAGGTCAAATAATCACAACAATTGTAAAAGTTGTAAAACATAGGCCTCCCTTTAATCCTAGACTGCCGTATGTCATAGAATGTTCTAGAGGGTCGATGATCGTAAATATTATTTATTTTGCTATGAAAGGAAATTATTTAAGAACCAAGTATCCAGTTGGGGAAGAATTAATCATAAGTGGTAAATTGGGTTTCTATAAAAGCAATATAAGTATAGCTCACCCTGATTATGTAGAGGAAATAGATAAGGAGGCATCACTTAGGTCTTACGAAACAATCTACCCAAGAACAAGAGGAATTTCACTAAGAGATATAAAAACGATTATAAAATATTGCCTAGGAAATTTACCTACACTTGAAGAATGGATACCTGAAAATCTCATTAGAAAACATAATTTTTCAGAATTTAATCACTCACTAATAAAAGTGCATAGTCCAGAAACTAAAGAAGAAGTTGAAAATGTGAATATATACAGAAGAAGACTAGCTTTTGATGAACTTATCTCAAACTACTTTGCTATTAGATATTTGAAAGAAATTAATCAGAAAAAAGAAAATAAGAATAATCTATTAGAGGATTTGCAAATAGAATTAACTAAAAATCTTCCTTTCCAATTAACAGATAAACAAAATTCTTGTCTTGGAGAAATAAATAATCTCAATAAAGGTGAGTACAAAGAGACAATTCTTCTACAAGGAGATGTTGGTTCAGGAAAAACTGTTGTAGCTCTATTATCAGCCATGCCTTACATACAAAGTGATTATCAAGTTGCATACATGGCACCAACAGAAATTTTAGCAATACAAATTTTTAATAATCTAAATAAGCTTTTTTTAAATACAAAAATTAGGCCAATTCTCTTAACAGGAAGCTCTAAAAATAAAGAGGAAATACAATTAGATATCAAAAATAATAAATATAATTTTATTGTTGGAACACATGCTTTATTTCAAGATAACGTAACATTTCATAAATTAGGATTTGCCATCATTGATGAACAACATCGTTTTGGTGTACAGCAAAGGCTTACATTAAGTGAAAAAGGGATTAACCCCAATATTTTAATTATGTCTGCAACTCCTATACCTAGAACTTTAGCACTTGCTCAATATGGAGAAATTGAACAAGTTATACTAGATCAGAGGCCTAGCTTTCAAAAAGAAATTATTACAAGAGTAGCAACAGAGGAAAAAATTAAAGACTTAGTAGACTATTTAAAAAAGAATGTAACAGAAAAAAAACAAGCCTATTGGATATGCCCATTAGTTGAAGAGTCAGAAACTCTTCCTTATCAAAATGTTGAAAAGAGATTTAAAATATTAGAAAAAATCTTTAAGAAAAAAGTAGGCTTAGTGCATGGTAAAATGCCTATTCTAGAGAAAGAAAAAGTCATCAATGAATTTAACGATGGATCTATTGAAATTTTAGTAGCTACCACTGTTGTGGAAGTAGGAATAGATAATAAAAATGCAGATTATATAGTTATAGAAAATGCTGAAAAATTTGGATTGTCACAGTTACATCAGCTGAGAGGAAGAGTTGGTAGAGGTAGTAGTCAGGCCTATTGTTTTGCAACACATAACAAAGAAATTACAGAAAATGGAAGAGAGCGAATGGATATATTTCAAAAATTTTCTAATGGGTTTGATATTGCAGATAAGGATATGCAATTAAGAGGAACTGGCGATATTCTTGGACGGAGACAAAGCGGCGATGCTTATTTTAAATTTGTAAATGTATTGGATGATCAAGATATTATTATTGAGTCATTAGATTTTGTGAAAGATCAAATTTCAAAAGAAAAGTATAAAGAAAATGAATTTAAGAAAAAAATAACTCCCCTACTGTATTTCTTCAAGCAACAAGAAGCGATTAAATTACTTTTTAGTTAATTTTTTTCTAGTGATTGCTTTTTTAATTACAGGAGTAGTTGGTGTTATAATACCTGCTGAAATGATATATTTAATTGCTTGATCAACACTCATAGATAACTTTGTAACAATAGATACAGGAACGAACATCAAAAAGCCTGTTGTAGGATTTGGTGTGGAAGGCATAAAAACATTAATCATTTTTTTTCCTTTTCTTATGGCTATCTCTCCTTTTGTTTCACTGGTTAAGAAACCTATCGCATACATTCCTTTTTGTGGATATTCAATTAACACCACTTCCTTGAATGAGTTTGACTTACTTCCAGCAAATGTATCAATAAGTTGTTTTACAGTTGAATAAATAGAACTTAAGCCAGGTATTTTAGATAATACACCTTCTACAATTTTATGATACAGCCTTCCAAAAAAACTTCCTGCTATTGCACCAATAATTGTAAAAAAAAACAAAAGCAATGATTAAACCCACACCCGGAATATTTCTTGGAATTCCAAACTGCTCTAATGGAACAAAAGGTCTAAATATATTATCTGCTATGCCAACAACAAACCAAGCGGCGTATAGTGAAAGAGCTAAAGGAGCCACAATCAACATGCCAGATAAGAAAAAATTTTGAATTTTTTTCATATACTTACTTTGTTACTTTTACTTTATCGTCGAGTGCTAATAAGTCTTCATCATTAACAGAGATTTTTACCGATACGTTTAATTCATTTACATCAGGATGACTGTCAATGAATTTATGCAATTGATTTTGCGAGTTAATACCTAATTTTTTTAAAAATTTTCTAATAGCAAGTTGAGTATCTTCAGCAGTCATGATTAAAATATAATGATTTTTTTAAAATTTAATAATAAATAATCTCTAAAATATTCTTTAATTCGAATAATGTAGTAGAAATACCAAGTACAACAATTAATCTCGCCAAAAAAGCTAAAATTTTGTTCTTTTTATATGAGTGTGAGCTCCTCCAAACGCCCACGCATGAAATACAATAATAAGATAAATTGATTAACAAATAGAGTGAAAAGGAAAAAATATAAGAACCAATGAAAGATTTGGAAATCATTAAAAGCGGAACAGATATTACAAAGTTACCAAATACATAATACAACCAGTAAGATTTATATAAAGGTAAGTTTCCAGCAAAAAGATGGATTAAGTTTTCCTCAAATTTTGTAATCAACTTCTCCCCCAATTCAATTTATTCCAACCTCTCTCATGTAAATAGTAAAGAATAGCTTTAGTTAATATTTCAAATAATGCAATAGAGGTTGCCCATTTTAGCTCTTGAGTGACAATAAAACTTAATAAAAAAGTGTCTACTGTAGCAAGAATTCTCCATGTGAGAGCTTTCATAAAGGATCTTAATTTACTGACAGAATTAGTACGCTGCCAATTAAATTTATTCCAAATACGCTCATGAACATAATAAAATATCGATTTCGTTATTATTTCTAAGAAGGCTATGTAGTAAGCAGCTTGCCACTGAATCTCATTACTATAGATACTTATTATCACAGCACTTAGCACAAATGTATCGGTTGTGCCTAAAGCTCTCCAAGTTATTGCTTTCACTAAAGATCTAGAACGAGTAGCTATCATAATTGAGAATTAGTTTACTATATTATAAGAGGATAAATTCATAAATATTTTAGATCTGTTAGTTTTTAAGACAATTTGTACAGGAATATTTGTATTTTTAAATACAGAGTAGTAAATAATAACATACTTAATGGTATTCTTATCGTCTTTAGAATCTTTCCATAAACTTAAATAATAGGGAAAAGTTATCTTTAATCCTAATGTCTCCCCTTTAAAATTGATTGAGGAATTTTCATTAAAAGTCTTACCTTCGATATTTTCAGCATGTAAATCATAAATCCTCCTACCGTCAATGATAGTTTTGTTAGAACTTTTTTGATGGAGAAAATATTCAAATAATTGCGATATAGGATCTGTAAATAATTTTTGTGACTTTAATTGATTAAAATTATCTATATAAAAATCATCGGGTTTTGGAATAATTTCATAATCGTTAATTAGTCCTAACTCATCAAAATTTATAGACACAGACTTATTTTTTTTTCTAGACTGGGAAATATAATGAAAATGACTGGGGGAAAAAGAATCATCTACGATTGAACCATTAGTTTGTGAAGTTAATTCAAATGGATACATGGAACTAAAAATACCATCTGATGAAATTGTGTTTTTAATGGTATATCGATTATCGTCTAAGTTTGCAGACCAAATTAATTTTGCAATATTGAGTGTTTTCCACTCTATGTCATAATTCAGATCAATATTCTTGGAAAATAATTTATAGGGTGATATTACAATTACTAAGATGAGTAATATGCGAATAAACCGAGTGACGTTCAATAAAGACATATTTCTAAATTATACGAAAATTGTAGACGTGAGATCAGAAAATGAATTCGCTGATGATCATATTCCATCTTCGATTAACTTACCTGTATTAAATAATAAGGAAAGAATAATCATAGGAACTCAATATAAAGAGAACTCATTTGAAGCAAGAAAGAAAGGCGCAGCATTAATCAATCATAATATTAGTAAAATTATTAAAAAAGATCTTTTTAATAAAAAAGATAAGATTTTGATTTATTGTTGGAGGGGAGGATTAAGATCATTAAGTCTTTATCTCGTTCTTAAACAAATCGGGTTTGATGTAGAAATTCTTGAGGATGGTTATAAATCTTATCGCAGACATGTAGTCCAGTTTTTTGAGGATGAAATAGAGCAATTTAATTTTAACCAAATAAAAGGTGTAACGGGTGTTGGTAAAACATTATTTTTAAAAAATTTGGAAAAAAGCGCTCAAGTTCTAGATTTAGAAGGAATTGCTAATCATAAGGGATCTATATTAGGAGATATACCTAAATTTAAACAGCCTAATCAAAAGATGTTTGAAACAAAATTATTTGAAAAATTAGAATCGTTGAATAGAAAAAAAAAGATATGGGTTGAAGCTGAAAGTATCAAAATAGGAAAACTAAATATTCCAAGTAAACTATGGAAAAAAATGGATGAAGGAATAAGCGTAAAATTAAAATCTACAGTCGATGAAAGAGTAAAATTTATCTTAAAAGATTATAAATATTTTACTAAAGAACCTGAATTAATGAGTAATGCTATGTTAGTTTTAAAAAAGATTATTAAAAAAGATGATTATAAAGTGATTGAAGAAAATTTAAAGAATGGCGACTACATGAGTTTCGTAAAATCTTTGATTAATCACCACTATGACAAGGCATACAAAAAGACTAGATCAGAAATGGACGATCAAAATGATAATGTTATAGAAATAGACAAAATTAATAATAAAAACTTTTTAGATATTATAAAAAATAATAAAATATTTACTTAAAATGATCAAAAGAATGAATTTGATTTAAATCATATTCATCTGTAGTAACTCCACTACCATTTAAAACAGAACCAATATTAACGATAGATACTCTTAAGTTTTTCTTAAAAAAATCCACTGCAGAAGAAAGTCTCTTTGCAGGAATAGTAAAGATTGGAACAAACTCCTCGCCACTAGTTAAAACATAATTATAATAATCAGATCTATTTAATTTTTTATATAAAGTGGGATTGAGATTGTCTAAATTATTTAAATGAAATCGTTTTTTACTCACTTTAGAATATTTGATAAGATCTATAATCAATCCATCAGAAAGATCCATACAACTAGAAACTTTTAATTTAGTAAGAAGAGCTGCGTAAGAGTATATTTTAGGTGATAAAAATTGTTTAATCGATTGTTTTTTTAATTTTAAGTCTCTTATTGTTTTTGATTTATAAAGTATATCATAGCCAAGTTTTGAAAAACCAATATTAGAAAAAGTACAAATCAATTCTTGTTCTTTTGCATTAGCTCTAAGAAAAATTTTCTTTTGAAAAGGCTTACCAATAAGAGTCATAGTAAGAGAAATATCAGTAATTGATTTCGTTGTGTCACCACCCATTAAGGTTATTTTATATTTCTTTAAAAGAGAGCTTAATTCCTTTATGAAATGATGAATAAATTCAGATTTCTTTTTTGAAAATGAAATATTTAAAAAACAATATGCTGGTTGACCACCAGAGCATTGTAAATCACTATAATTAGCATTAAAAAATTTTTTAGCAACTTGCTTAGGATTAGATTTATCTAAATCAAAATGGGTATTTTCAATAAAAGTGTCTGTGCTAATAAGTAAATCTTCTTTATTTAAATAAGCACAATCATCACCTATGCCAACTAAATTTTTATTTGAATTAAAGAAACTAGAATTTAGTTTTTTAATAATTTTATCTTCAAGAGACATTAAAAAAGAAAAAACTAACTAAAATCTCCTCTTTCGAGTCGATCTTCATATTCATTAGAAGTTTCAGATTTAGTAAGGAGTTGTTTTTTAGTCATTACACTAAGAGTTTTTTTTATGGCTAACTGATAAGTATGAAGTTCTTCTACTATTTTTCTTTCACTTGTATTTCTCATCATTTGACTAAGAGCTTTATTCAACTCAGTAAGCCTTGACATTAAGGTACTGTCTGCATTTGCGTCATCATCATAATACATATGCTTAAAATATATTAGAAAAATAAAATTAAAATGATTTTATTTAAAATTATTAATAATATTTTTATAGAGAGATGAACTTAAATCATTCATTTGCTTAAGATGTAAGTCTGACTCAATTTTCATTGTATCCAAAGAGCCCTCACCTAATGAATCTTCTAATGCTTGTTTATATTCTGGCACATTACCCCAATTTGAAACAGTGTCATTCTTAATTTCAATATGAAATTGAATTCCATATGCATAGTTTTTATAATTAAATATTTGAAATTTTGTTGGAACGGACGATCCTAAAATATGTATATCCTCGTTATTCTCTAGGCCCTGAACTTCATATGAGTGCCACTGTAAAGCCTTGAACGTATTTGGAAAATTTAAAAATAAAGGATCACTTTTAGCCTTATCAGTAAGATTTATATCTAAAATGCCAATTTCAGGAGGATTAGATTTTACAACTCTACCACCCAAAACTTCTCCTAAAAGCTGACAACCGAGACAAAAACCTATAAATGGTTTTTTCATTTCCAATACAAATTTTTGAATAGCTTTTTTCTCATCTATAAGCCAAGGGTGTTCATCCTCCATCCATGTATCCATTGGGCCACCCATTGAGAACATCACATCAAATGAGTCAAGATTTGTTGGTATTTTTTCACCTTCATCGAGTTCTATAGTTGTTAAGTTATGGCCATCTGCTAGAAGTAAATCTTTAATATAACCAGGATCTTCAATGGCAATATGCTGTAATGATAGAAAATTCATAATTAATGATAAACTATAAAGGTTGAATTACCTAACAATTGGAAATGCATCTTTTTTCTTAGTTAAGACTAATTGAAAGATTACATTATCTCCTCCTATGAATGATAATTCACTAAGATTTAAATAAACTTCCCACATACGTACAAACCTCTCGTCATAAAGATTTTTGATTTTTTTCCTATTATTTTGAAAATTTTTAAACCAATGAGAAATAGTTTTAGCATAATGAATTCGAATAACTTCAATATCAGAGACAATTAAGCCACTTTTTTCAATTGCTGGTGTAATTTCTGAAAGTGACGGAATGTAACCGCCAGGAAAAATATATTTACGAATAAATGCTGAAGTTACTTTTGGATTAGAAATATTACCAATTGAGTGAACAACTGCAATGCCCTCATCTTCTAAAAGATCATGAATTTTTTTAAAATATGTGGCATAAAAAAGCTTGCCTACATGTTCAAACATACCAACAGAAACTATTTTATTATATTTATTGTCTTCAAGTCTATAATCTTGAAGTGCATAATTAAGATTAGAGGATTTTGAAAATGACGATTTATAGTCCTCACAATATTTAATTTGTTCTATCGATAAAGAAATACCTTTTAAAAAACAACCATAGGTTTCTGCAAAATATCTACTCAAACCACCCCACCCACAACCAATATCTAAAACTTTATCGTTTGGTTGTAAATGTAACTTGCCGGCAAGTCTTTGCATTTTATTTATTTGTGCTTGCTCTAGGGTGTCGTTATCATTTTCAAAATAGGCACAAGAATACTGTCTATTTTTATCTAAAAAAAGATCATAAAGTTTATCCGATAAATCATAATGATGAGCAACATTTTTTTGTGATTTAAAAGTAAAATTTAATTGGAACAAAGGATTTACTAATAAGTATAGTTTATACAAAACGGATTTAGAGAATTTATTTATAAAATGATTATAGTTATCTATAATCAATTTTGTAAAAGTGTAGAATGTCCCCTTAGTAATTTCAAAATCTTGTTCCATATAACCCTCTGTAAGAGCAAGCGAAGGCGCATAAAATAATTTCCTAATAAATTTATGATTATTAATTTTGATAATAATATTAGCTTCTAAATTACCTACTAGGTATTCTTTGCCAGCGTATAAAATCTTTATTGACTCGCCTTTACAAAGACGTTTCAAAACAAAAACTAAAATATAAATACTCATTTCTTTTAATTTAAATTAATTGGTTTAATTAAAACAAACGTAGTAAGGGTTAGTCAATAATTTTTATTAAATATCTAGTCTAATTTCACCATAACATGTCTAATACTTGTATAATCTTCAAGTGAAAATACTGATAAATCTTTACCGTATCCTGATGATTTAACCCCTCCATGAGGTGTTTCAGAGGCTAACATAAAATGTGTATTTACCCATGTGCATCCGTATTGTAATCTGGAAGCAGTAGACATTCCTCTAGAAACATCTTTTGTCCAAACTGAAGACGCTAGACCATATTTACTATCATTTGCCCAATCAACAGCTTCATCAACATTTGAAAAAGGAGTAACTGTTACAACAGGTCCAAACACTTCATTTTGAACTATGTGATCTGTATGCTTTGTTGATGCTACAACAGTTGGTTCATAGAAATTTCCGTTTCTATTTGGAGTATTACCACCTGTTGTTATTTCTATATGTTTCACTTCTTTTGCATTATCAACAAAGGAAGCTACTCTTTCTAAATGCTCTTTTGTAATTAACGGAGGTATTTCATTCTTTGAGTCTTCTTCGTTTCCATAGCCAATACTTTTAACTGCTAAAGTTAAATCTGCTACAATGTTATCGTAGACTTTTTTATCAGCAAAAATTCGACAAGCTGCTGTACAATCTTGACCGGCATTATAATAACCAAATGATTTTACGCTATCAATAAGTTGATCTAAATCCGCATCATCAAAAACTATGACTGGAGCTTTACCACCAAGTTCTAGATGCGTTTTCTTTATACCTTTACTTGCGGCCTGTAAAACTTTTGTACCAGTGCTTATATCTCCAGTTAAAGAAATCATATTTACATCTGGATGGTTGATAAGCTGTGATCCGACAGTCTCTCCAACTCCATAAACAATATTCACAACTCCAGCAGGAAAAATTTCCGCAATTAGTTCAGCTAGATAAAAAGTTGTTAAGGGAGTTTGTTCAGATGGTTTTAAAATAATAGTATTACCAGTAGCTAGAGCTGGTGCTAGCTTCCAAGCACCCATCATCAAGGGATAGTTCCAAGGAGCTATTGAGCCAACTACTCCTATTGGATCTCTTCTAATCATACTAGTAAAACCTTCAAGGTATTCGTTAGCAGTTATACCGCTCATACATCTAGCAGCACCTGCATTAAATCTAAATACATCCGAAATAGCTGGTAGTTCATCTGCTAGCACAAGGTGATAAGGTTTACCGCAATTTAGGGACTCTAATTTTGCGAGTTCTTCAGCATGTTCATCAATTTTATCTGCTAATTTTAATAGTAGTAAGGATCTCTCAGAGGGTGTTGTTCTTGACCATGTTGAAAAGGCTTTCTTAGAGCTGAGAACAGCTCTATTAACTTGGTCCTCACTTGATTGGGGTATAGATTGTATTAACTCACCATTAAAAGGGTTAATTACATCTTCTTTGGTTGATTCCCCTAGTTCAAGTTTATTATCTATAAGTAAATTTAATTTCATACATCCTCCTGTAATACTCATAATATATCATTTTAATGAGTCTTGTGCATCAGAAGTATTTCTTGTCATATAACTTGCATATAGAATAGGGATAAAAGTTATACAAATTATAAATACAGCAACAACGTTTGTTATAGGTCTTTGTCTAGGTCTAATTAATTCATTTAACATCCATATCGGCAATGTAGTTTGCTGACCCGCAGTGAAAGTAGTAACAATAACTTCGTCAAAAGAGAGAGCAAAAGCAAGCATCCCACCTGCCAGAATTGCAGAACCTAAATTTGGTAAAATAACAAAATAAAAAGTTTGAAAACTATTCGCGCCTAAATCCATTGACGCTTGTACTAGATTGGGAGAAGTTCTTCTTAATCTTGCAACAACATTATTGTACACCACAACCATGCAAAAAGTAGCATGACCAATAATTATTGTTAGTGTAGAAAAAGGTATGCCTGCAACACTATAAGCACTTCTCAGAGATATACCTGTAATGATACCAGGCAAAGCTATTGGTAAAATTATAAGAAGAGTTATGCTTTCTTTTCCAAAAAAATTTTTCTTAAAGAGAGCCGCTGCAGCAAGTGTGCCTAATATTATAGCCATTAATGTTGATATAATTGCTATCCGAAGAGACAATCCAACTGCTTGCCAAATATCTTCCCTGCCAAGAACAATTTTGAACCATTTAAGTGTGTAGCCAGGTGGAGGAAATTGATAAGATTTATCTTCAGTAGTAAACGCGTATAAAATTATTAAAAGAAGTGGGATGTGTAAAAATAAAAGTCCAACAATTGCACCAATTTTTAAATTCCATGATGCTTTATTAATATTATAACGCATCAAATGCTCCTAATTTTTTGGCCGTTTTTATATAAAATATCATTACGATTATTGGAACTAAAGAAAAAGCTGCCGCTAAAGGGATATTACCTGCTGTACCTTGATGTGTATAAACAGCTTGGCCTATAAAAAATTTGGAAGTTCCAATGATGTAAGGAATAATATAATCACCAAGTGTTAGAGAAAATGTAAAAATAGATCCTGCCGCTATACCCGGTAAGGCTAAAGGAAGAATAACCTTATAAAACGTTTGTCTTTTACTAGCACCTAAATCAAGAGAGGCATTAATTAGAGAGTTAGGAACCCTTTCTAGAGAGGCATGTATTGGTAAAATCATAAATGGAAGCCATATATATGTAAAAACTAAAAACATACCAATATAAGAAATTGATAATGAAGGGCCACCAATATAGGGAATAGATAGAATTTTATCTAACAACCAAGTCAGATGTAGTTTTCCAAAAAACCAATTAATAATACCTTCTTTAGCTAAAATTAATTTCCAAGAATAAACTCTAACAAGATAACTCGACCATAAAGGAAGCATAATTGCGATATAAAAAAAGATTTTAACTTTTGGTGAAGTAAACTTAGCCATGTAGTAGGCTATAGGAAATCCAATAAGAGCGGAACCAAAAGTAACGGTTAATGCTAAACCAACAGTTCTAATAAGAATATCAAAATTAGCTCTGGAATTAAAAAGCTCAAATATTGTATTCAGAGTAAACGTATAATTAATTTTTCCAGTAAACCCATCGAGAGAAAAAAAGCTGTGAGATAAAAAGGTTAATAAAGATCCTAGATAAATGATACCCAACCAAGATAAAGGAGGTAATAAAAAAAGAAGAAAAAGAAAATTTTTATTTCTATAAAAATAATCAGAAATATTTACTATGAAATTAATCATCTAATAGGGTGATATCTTTTTTATCAAACTCTAAGATATATTCTTGATCTATTTTGTAACTAATATTTTCGTTATTATTGGTATTTTGAAAAACAGATAAAGAATTTCTAAAACTAGACTCAAAAATAATTTTATTAAAGGATCCTTGATATTGTATATCAGTAACTTTAGCTTTAATTTTAAAGTCTTTAGAAGAACTTGAACTTGATGATTGGATGGAAATAAATTCAGGTCTTATAGAAAATGATTTTGTTATATTAAATTGGGAAGCGTCCTCCTTTGGAAAAATAGTTGTTATTCCTATAAAATCTGCAACAAAGCTTGTTTTAGGTTTGTTGTAGATATTGTGAGGAGTATCAATTTGTTCAACCCTACCATTATTGAAGACTGCAATTCTATCACTCATACTTAAGGCTTCTTGCTGATCATGAGTAACATAAATAAAAGTAATATTAAACTTACGTTGAAGATTTTTAAGTTCTATTTGCATTTGCTCTCTTAATTTAAGATCTAAAGCTCCTAAAGGTTCATCTAATAATAATACCTTTGGTTTATTAATTAATGATCTAGCAAGAGCCACTCTTTGTCTTTGACCACCAGAAAGTTCACTTGGTTTGCGGAGATCATATCCTATTAATTTTACTGTCTCTAAAATCTCGTCAATTCTTTTATTCTGTTCTTCAAGATTTACTTTTTTAATTCTTAATGAATATCCAATATTAGATCTTACACTCATATGAGGAAATAGCGCATAATCTTGAAAAACTGTATTTAAATCTCTTTTATAAGGAGGCACTAAAGTGACATCTTCATTAAAGAGTTTTACATGTCCCTCTTGAGATCCTTCAAATCCAGCAATAATTTTTAAACAAGTAGTTTTTCCAGAACCTGAGGGACCTAAAAGAGAAAAAAATTCTCCATCATTAATTGTTAAATGAATATTATTTAAAGCTTGGACCGATCCATAGCTTTTACTTATGCCTAAAAGTTCAATTGCATTTGTCATAATTAAATTTTTTTTGAAATAAAGTAGGGAGTTTTTAACTCCCTACTTCAAAATTAAGAATTATCTACCGCCAAGAACAGCTATGTAGTCTGTTACCCATTTGTAATAAGGTATACAACTATCTTGTGTTTTACAGTTAGATACAGGAGTTCTCCAAAAATGAATTTTATCGAAATTATCGATACCATTTATCTTACAAGCATCTGCTCCTTCTGGGTAAATGCCTGCTGCAGGATCCATTAAACCAGTTCCACATTTTGAGGGAACTGAAGGAACAGCTCCAAACCAAGTCCCTAAATCACTTTGAAGATTTGAGCTAAGTTGATGCTCCATCCACATGTATGAGCAATTAATATTAGCTGCTTCTGAGTGAACCATAGTCGTATCAGCCCATCCTGTAGCTCCTTCTTTAGGAATTACACTAGCTATTGGTTGCTCAGCGCCTACTAATAAATTGACCATGAAAGGCCAAGAAGCGGAAGCTACAAAACCTTCATTAGTAAAATCATCTATCTGCATAAAAGCGTCGTGCCAATATCTACCAACTAATTTACGTTGTTGTCTCAATAAATTTAATGAAGCTTGATATTGATCATTGGTAAGTTCATAAGGATCTTTAATTCCTAATTCAGGTTGATGATACATTAAATACATAGCAGCATCTGCAATATGAATAGGACCATCGAAGGCCTGAACTCTGTTTTTATTACTTTGACCATCTGGTAAATTTTGCTCTTCAAATACAACATTCCAACTGTCAGGAGCACTATCGCCAAAAGTTTCTGTGTTGTACATTAATACATTAGATCCCCACATATAAGGTGTTCCATAATGTTTTCCATCAACAGTATGCCAAGCAGCATCTTGAAGTCTTGGATCTATTGTATTCCAGCTTGGTATCAGGTCAGTATTAATTTCTTGAACAGTTTCACCTGCAATTAAACGTAAGCTAGCATCACCAGAGGCTGTAACAATATCAAAACCACCTTCATTCATAAGTGCAACCATTTCATCAGAAGTTCCTGCTGTTTTAATATTAACCATACAGCCTGTATTCTTCTCAAAACCAGTTACCCAATCAAATGCGGCAACGGTAGTTCCTCTTTCTAGATAGCCAGCCCATGCTACTACATTTAAATTACCTTCACCTTTACCTAATTTTGTTAAAGGTCCAGCATTTAGACCAACGGTTATAAAAGTAAAAAATATAACCAAAATTATTTTAAACATATTCATATATTCCTCCTTAGTTATTCCTGTATTTACTATATGCTAAAAATGCATAATTATCTTTTATTAATTCCAATAAAAAAAAGTGGCTTAAATAATGGAAAATAAGAAAATTATTTGTATGATTGGTTTAAGAAAAATATGTTAGCTAAAAATAGAATAGAAATTATTACTGAGTGGATTAAAAATTATTGTGATGAGAATAAGAAAACTAGTCTTATTATTGGGATTTCAGGAGGAATTGACTCTGCAGTAACAAGCACATTATGCGCTAAAACAGGATTAGATGTCGTGCCTGTCTCTATGCCCATACTTCAACATAAAAAATTACAAAATAGATCCCTAGCTCACATTTATTGGCTAAAGAATAAATTTTCCAATATTAAATATACAACTACAGATTTATCTGGAGTCTTCAACGAATTTAAAAAAACACTTGCTGATTTTCCATCTGAACATGGATTGGCTAATTCCCAAGCAAGACTGAGAATGACTACTCTCTATCAGATAGCAGCATTTTATGACGGACTAGTAGTAGGTACTGGTAATAAAGTAGAAGATTTTGGAATTGGATTTTATACAAAGTATGGTGATGGTGGTGTTGACATATCCCCAATTGCAGATTGCTTCAAAACTGATGTCTGGGAAATGGGTAAAGAATTAGAAATTCTTGATGATATTATTACTGCTGAACCTACTGATGGATTATGGGAAGATGGAAGGACTGATGAATCACAAGTAGGATTAAAATATCACGAAATTGAAGAAGCTATGATTAATGAAAATTCTAAAAATAGAGAAAAATATTTAGAGATTAGAAAAAAAAATATTCATAAGATGGTCCCTATTCCAATTTGTAAATTTGACTAATTGAGAAAAATTTTAATCGAGAAAACATTTACAATTAAAATTATTATTGAAAGAGTAAGTCCAATAAAAAGAGGCTTAAGACCTATTATTTTTAAAGACTTCAAATTAACAGATAATCCTAATGCAACTAAAGCTATGTTTAATAATATAAATGATAGAAAATTATTAATTTGAAGCACAGAGTTCCAAGTTTCCATACTTTGCGTACTGAAGAAAACATAATCACCTAAACTCCTCACAACACTAAAAAATAAAAAACCTATAACAAATAAAGGAAAACTATTTTTAATATTATGATAATAATTGAATTTACC
This sequence comes from Alphaproteobacteria bacterium, assembly GCA_029246865.1. Lineage (GTDB taxonomy): Bacteria > Pseudomonadota > Alphaproteobacteria > HIMB59 > HIMB59 > HIMB59. The sequence continues at coordinate 4,415 of JAQWMI010000031.1, read as the reverse complement.
TGAATCGGAATATCTCCAAGCTAACAATGGAATAAGAATAATTAAAAAAGAATTTCTTAATAATTTAGTAACTGTAGAAATCGTAATAACATCACTATTCTCATAATGAGAGTTATAAATAAAACTAGATGCTATGACCTGACCAGTGTCATAAATTGAAGTCCCTAAAAATATTCCAACTTGATTGGCATAGTTATTAAATAATTCATAACTAATATAAGGATAAGTAAGTAAAGCAATTGTTCCTATTATAGATATAACAAATGTAGCGTAGGCAATTTCATTATCCTTAGCTTTTGTAAATGGAGCACATGCTAATATGGCAGTAATGCCACAAATTGCTGTTCCAATAGATATAAGCATTATTGTATTTTTATTATCAAGAAAAATTTTTATTAAAAAATAAGTGAAAATAGCTACTGTAATAAAAGTAATAAGAACAAATGGTATAGCCATTAATCCAAAATTCCCAACTTCATAAAAATTCAATCTAGAACCTAATAAAACTATACCCAATTGGAGAAGATTTTTTTTGCAAAATTGAATGCCAGATGAAAAAGTATCAGTAAAATTAATAGTATTATTTAATAAAACACCGATAATGATACAAAGCAGTGATACTGAAAAGAAGTTTAGTCCTAATGAGCTGAGGATCGGATGAATTAATATATAAATAGAAAAAAAAACACCACTACAAAAAATAACTCCAATCATAAGTTAATAAATAACAAACATTATAACAATTACCTAGATACTTTTACCTAAATAAAATATGTAACTTAAATAGTTTGATTAGATAGATAAAGTTATTAAATTAAAAATAATGCAACTAATCAGTGAATACTTTCTATTATTTTGTTCAATATCCTGCTTAGGGAGTTGTATTGTACTCGAAAAAGAACTTAGAAAGAATGAAGCATTACTGTTGATAGTAGTCGGTATAGTTTTATTAATTATTTTTGGTGTAAGAAATATTTTATAAAAAAGATTAAAAGCTAATTATCATGTTTCAATGTAAACAATTTTACCAATTGATGGTGTTCCATTTTTATTAATAGCAAAAATAAGATACGATCCATTCTGTATAATATTTTTACTCTTAGGTATATTGAATGAAATATTTTCTTTATCGAGATATTTAAAATTTAAATTTTGAAATTTTAATTCAGAATTCTGACTATGCGTAACAGAACCTGTGCTAATTAGTGTTATATTTGAGATATCATCAGCATTGTCTAATTGTAATTTAATATTATTTCTGTTCATGATTTTTTTATCTAAGTTTTTTATTATTGGTCTTTTAGCAAAAACTGTTTTGTTATTTTTAGATTCTTCGAATAAATAAGGAGGGTAATAAATTTCTGCACTCCAAGTATCGCCACCAGCAACTAAAACTGTGCCATTTGGCAATAACAAAGAAGATGCATGATAATTTCTTCTCAAGGTACCTGGTGACATTTCATACCATTCATTATTCTGATAGTTGTATATTTCAGGTATTAAAACAGAAAACTCTGTTTCTCTGTAACTGTGACCTCCATTAACAAAAACTGTGCCATCAGGTAAAATAGTAGAATTACTGTCTGCTCTTGGATGTTTCATTGATCTCATTTTCGTTACAACTGGATTGCTTGAATTTGAAAAATCAACTAAATTCACATGATTAGAAGGAAGATAATCCTCAAAAGTTCTATCTGGATCAATGTTTTCATAATGAGCCGGTTCATCTGTGGTTACATCACCATATTCGCCCCATTGTTTACCTCCAATCAACAATATTTTATCTGTATCAATCATAACGGACGTGGCTCTTGATCCAACACCCGCACCAATTTTGCCAATAATTAATCTTGATACCTGATTGTGATCATTTTCAGTTTCCATTCTGTAATCGTTTTTAGCTATTTTCATTATGCCGTCAGTCTCAAGATCTATTTCGCCAACTTTTTTGACAGAGCCTTCTCCACTCGGATCTAAGACCCATAATTTATTATAAGAAATACCAACAACCTTTCCATCAGAAGCCAAATAAGATTTAGGATAAGACCATTCATCTGCATCTTTATCACCAAATAAATCATTACTCTCAGCTCCATAAAGCACTTTCCAATGATATTCATTATCTTGGCCTTTTTCTAAAATTTCAGGAATAGGACTTACAACAGGACCTTCAATATTTTCTCCACCAACCATAACAATACGATCATCAGCAAGTCTTACAATCGAACCATACCATCTAGCATAATGCATTTCATTTCCTTTTGTAAAAACGTCATTATTAAAATTCATAAAAGTGGTAGCTTTTTGAGTATCAGGTGAATTAGCTTTAGGACCTTTATTTCCACCTAGCATAAATAAAGTTTCTGAGTCAAAAATCTTAACGGCTGAACAAAAAGCATCTAAAACTATAGGTTCTTTTATAAGTTTATGACTTTCATAACCAGCACCTTTGGATGGATCCCATATATCAAAATCAACACCACCATTTATATTGTGGTGATGCCATTGGTTAAAACCCCAGTCTCTTGAAACTTTTAAACCATCGGTAAGAGTCATCTTTTTATCTTCCCTTATATCTTTACCTTGTTCAATTTCTTCAGCAGCATAAGAGCCGTATGTGAGAACTTTTCCATTAGGCAAAAGTACAGAATGAATAGCTATGACATTCCAATCAAAAGGCGCAGTCCATGCACCTTTTAGATGCTCATCACCATTTAGTACAAGTTCGTCATATTTTAAGGGAGGTTCCTGCCTGTTGCTCATTTTAATTGTATTTAGAGCATTATGATGTTCAGGGTTTATATGATGTATATCTTCTGAAAGTCCTAATTTATATAATACTTTTGTTCTTACTTCGTAAATCTGAAAAATTGAATTGATAGTTATAATCAAGAAAAAAAAACTAAAAAGTAGAAAAAATAAAATTTTTAAATATTTTTTTTTAAACATTCTTTATATAAGTTTATATCGTGGTGAGCCCAGCTGGGTTCGAACCAGCGACACTCTGATTAAAAGTCAGATGCTCTACCTGCTGAGCTATGGGCCCTAATATAATAAGTTCTGAACATTTCAAATTTTCTTTAAAAAATCAAGAACTGGTTTTGGTACACTTTTACTAATATCTCCACCAAGACGATGAATCTCTTTAATAAATCTGGATGAAATAAAATGGTATTTATCAGACGACATTAAAAAAATTGTTTCAATATTTTTATCTATTGTTCTATTCATTCCTGTCATAAGAAATTCATACTCAAAGTCAGAAACAGCCCTTAATCCTCTGATAATAATATTAGAATTTTTAGATTTAGCATAATCTACAAGTAAGTGATCAAATTTTTCAACAGTAATCCTTTTTTTTAAACTAACATCAAATGAATTAATTGTATCTTGAATGAGGCTAACTCTTATGTCAGCATCAAACATATGATTCTTTTTATCATTATCTGAAACGGCAATTATTAACCTCTCAACAACATGGAGACTTCTTTCAATAATATCAAGATGGCCAAGGGTTAACGGATCAAAGGAACCAGGATAAATACCAACCTTACTCATCATCATCTCCACTTTCCTCTAATCTTGCTACTGAAACAATTTTTTCATTTTTATCAACTTTGAAAACAGAAACACCTTGTGAGACTCTACCTACAACACGAATATTTTCCCCAACATTACATCTCAATAATTTACCATTATCCGATATAAGAGCTATATTATCATCAGAACTAACTTTTAATGATTGAACAACACGTCCATTTTTTGGAGTAACTGTTATGTTAGTAACACCAGAACCTCCTCTATTTGTAATTCTATATTCATAAGCTGAACTTAGTTTTCCATAACCATTTTCAGTAATACACAAAAGAAACTCTTCAGAGTTTGATAAATCTTGAAACTTTTTATTAATTTTTGATAAATCTTTTTTAGCTTCACTTTTAGCTCTTAAATAAGACTCTCGTACATCTATTGAAATTTTATTATGAAGAAGACTACAAATTGAAACAACTTTATCGTCCTTAGATAACTTAATACCTCTTACACCCGAGGAACCTAGACCTGAAAATTCTCTTAAATCTTTTGTTGCAAAACGAATAGACTTACCATTAGTTGTTGCTAGTTGGACGTCATCATTTTCAATTACTGAAATCACACCTATTAATCTATCTCCTGTTTTAAGTTTAATTGCAGTTTTACCAGATCTTGCAAGTTTTCTAGTTCCACTCATAGCTACATCTTTCATTTTATTTTTTCTAATATTACCAAGAGTGGTTGCAAAAACTAAGTTATAGTTATCAAATTCTTCCATATCTTTTGGAAGTCTCAAGATACTTGATATTTTTTCATTTTTAGAAATAGGTATTAAATTAATAATGGCTTTGCCTTTAGATTGTGGAGTTCCAGCCGGCAATTCG
>JAQWMI010000030.1 GCA_029246865.1 Alphaproteobacteria bacterium | reverse complement strand
AATTGAAAAAATAGGTTTTATTCAAAAAATTGAACAGTTACTATATGCTCAATCACTTGCGTATGTTTTTGCATTAGTTTTATTTGCAATTCTATTTAGCTTCATATTTAATTATATTTTAAGGAGAAAATGAAAAAAAATCTAACTAAGAGAAATTACTTTGTTGTTATTGATAATAGTCAAGAGATGTGGAAGGCTGTGCATTTTTGTATGATTAGGGCAAAAGCGATTAAAGCCAAAATAACAACAATTAGTTTTGCTGAGTCAATCTCAGATCAAATTATGCTAGTGAATTCTGCTGAAAATATTATTCATGAAGAGCAAATAAAGATTGAAAAATTAAATCATAATAAGGTTCATTCTTATTTGAAAGAAAAATTGAAAATTGATGCAGACTCTAAAGTTTTTATGTCTGACGATTTAGATGGTTTTATAAAATATCTTAATGATTATTCATCTAACTCTACTATCGTATTAGCTAGTAGTACGGAAATAGGAAAACCCGGCCCATTAATTGATAAGTTAGTGTATGAGAAATCTAATTTACTTAAATGCCCTTTAGTTATTATATCTGGTAACCTGTCTAATAAAGAACTCGAAAGTATTGTCTAATAAAAAAAATCTGGACTCTAAAATTTGCCTAGTCTGCAAAAGACCATTTAATTGGAGAAAAAAATGGGAAAAAGTCTGGAATGATGTTAAATATTGTTCTGTTAAATGCAAAAAAACAAAAAAATAGCAAAAATACTTCTCGATATTGGATGTGTTAATATTAATTTTAGAAAACCATTCCTGCTCACATCTGGAAAACTTAGTCCGGTATATGTTGATTGTAGAAAATTAATTTCATTTCCAAAAGAAAGAAAAATTATTATTAATGAAATGATAAAACAAATTCGATTAAAATATAAAAAAAATATATATGTTGCAGGCGGGGAGACAGCGGGAATTCCTTATGCAGCTTTAATATCTGAAAAAATTCAGCAGCCAATGATATACATAAGAAAACAACCTAAAGGTTTTGGAAAAGGTAAGCTAATAGAGGGTGAATTTATAAAAAATACTACATCAGTACTTATAGAGGATATGGCAACAGATGCGGGAAGTAAACTTCATTTTGTCAAATCTCTCAGAGCAAATAAATTAATTATTAAAGATATATACGTTGCTTTTTATTACGGTGTTTACAAAAATGCTGACTTAAATTTGAAAAAAATGAATGTAAATCTAAATTACTTAGCAACTTGGCATGACATTGTTTCAGTTAGTCATAATTATTTATCTCAAAAAGATCAAAAAAAACTTGAGGACTATATTTCAAGTATAAACTAATGATTCGAACCATAGCAATTGTTTCAGGAGGTTTTGACCCTATTCACCCAGGACATATTATGATGATGGAGGAATGTAAGAAATTTTCAGACTATCTGATTGTAGGATTAAATTCAGACATCTGGCTCACTAGAAAAAAAGGTAATTTTTTTATGGATATGAAACATAGATCATACGTAGTTTCTAGATTAAGAGTAGTTGACGAAATTATGGAATTTAATGATGATGATAACTCAGCATCAGATCTTTTAAAAAAAGTTGTAGAAAAATATCCTGGTACAAAAGCTGTCTTTGCTAATGGAGGAGATAGATCTGACCCTTCAAAAGTTAGGGAATTAGAGATAGCTGAAAAACTAAAAATTGAGCTAAAATTTGGAGTTGGTGGAAATCACAAAGAGTCATCTAGCTCAGATCTATTAGGAAGATGGAAACAATATATACTTGAGAGTATTTAAGGAAATAGTTTTTGACTTTTCCATTTAGAATTATCTAATTTTTCAAAAACTAAACGGTCGTGTATTCTGTGAGGCATATCTTGCCAGAATTCAATTTTGATTGGTGTTACAAGAAAGCCAGTCCAATACTTAGGTCTTGGTACATTGTTTTCATCGGGATATTTTTTTTTAAAATCCTCAATTAGGGCTTCTAATTCTGATCTAGACTTAAGTATAGAGGACTGCTTAGAGGATAAGGCCCCTATTCTACTCATATAACCTCTTGAATTGAAATAACTATCAGCTGTCGAATCATCTACTTTTTTTACCGATCCTTCTATACGTATTTGTCTTTGCAAAGATTTCCAATGAAAACATAAAGCAACATTATTATTTTGAGAAATTTGTATGCCTTTATTACTTTCTGTATTTGTATAAAAAATAAAACCATCGGCAGAATGATCTTTAAGCAAAACCATCCTAGAATGTGGTTTATTATCTTCACTTATTGTTGCTAAGTTCATAGCATTAGGATCATTTAACTCTTTTTTTTTGGCTAAACTAAACCATTCATCAAAAAGCAAAAAAGGTTCTTTATTTTTATCTAACATTTTAGTAATTCTTAATAATAATATAATATACAGTGAAATTAATAATATGGATTTAAAAAATAAAAAAGGATTAATTATGGGTGTGGCTAACGATAAGTCTATAGCCTGGGGAATAGCACAGCAATGTGCTAATTATGGAGCAGATCTTGCGTTCACTTATCAAAATGAAATGCTATTGAAAAGATTAGAACCTTTAGCAAGAAGTGTTGGATCAGATACACTTATTCAATGTGAAGCTGACAAAGAGGGATCAATTCAAGAAGCTTTTAAACAAATTGAAGAAAAATGGGGTAGATTAGATTTTTTTGTTCATGGCGTTGCTTTTGCTGATAAAAATGAATTAAGAGGTAAGTACGTAATGACCTCAAAAGAGAACTTCTTAAATTCTTTAAACATATCCTGTTATTCTTTTACAGAGTCTTGTAAATACTGTTACGACTTAATGGATGAAGGTGGAAGCATTATAACCCTGACTTACTATGGAGCTGAACAAGTGATGCCCCATTACAATGTTATGGGTGTTGCAAAATCTGCACTCGAAGCATCTGTGAAATACTTAGCAGTTGATATGGGAGATAAAAATATAAGAGTTAATGCTATTTCAGCTGGACCAATTAAAACTTTAGCAGCATCAGGTATTGGTGACTTTAGATTTATCTTAAGATGGAATGAGTTAAATGCACCTTTGAAAAGAAATGTATCCCAAGAAGAAGTTGGAACTACAGGAGTTTATCTACTTAGTGATTTATCATCTGGCGTTACAGGAGAAATTCATCATGTTGACTGCGGTTATCATACTGTGGGCATGGTGGCCGTTGATGAATCTCAAAATGTAGCTAATTTATTAGAGGAATTTTCAAATAAAAAATAATTAAAATTATGTCTCATAACACTTTTGGAAACTTATTAAAATTTACTACTTGGGGAGAAAGTCACGGAGAGGCTATTGGCTGTGTTGTCGATGGATTTCCTGCAAACATAAAAATAGATGTTAAATATATTCAAAAAAAACTTGATTTAAGAAAGCCTGGTCAATCAAAATTTACAACTCAAAGAAATGAAGATGATAAAATTAAAATTTTATCAGGTGTTTTTGAAGGTAAGTCTACCGGATCACCAATTTCTTTTATAATTTATAACACAGATCAAAAAAGCAAAGATTATAGTGATATTAAAAATAAATTTAGACCAGGACATGCTGATTACACATACTGGAGTAAGTATAAGAATTATGATTATAGAGGTGGAGGTAGATCAAGTGCTAGGGAAACCGCTATGAGAGTTGCTGCAGGAGCTATATCAGAGATTTTAATACAAAATTCAAAATATAAAAAAATTAAGATTGAAAGTGCTGTAATACAAATTGGATCAGAAAAAATCGATGGATCGATGTGGGACTCAAAAATAATAAATAAAAATCCTTTTTTTTCGCCTGATAAAAAAATGATACCCATTTGGGAAAAATTGATTTTGGATCATAGAAAGAAGGGATCTTCATTAGGAGCGATTATTGAAGTAAGAGTTTCCAATATGCCAGTAAATATCGGGGAACCAATCTACCAAAAATTAGACAGTGAATTATCAAAAGCGATCATGTCCATCAATGCTGTCAAAGGAATAGAATTTGGAGCAGGTTTTAATATTGTTGAACAAGACGGATTGACCTCTTCAGATAAAATGGAAATAAAAAAAAATAAGATTAATTTTTTAACTAATAATTCTGGTGGAATTCTTGGAGGTATATCTTCAGGACAGGATATTGTATTCCGTTATGTCGTAAAACCTACTAGTTCCGTTTTAGCTAAAAAGGAGACTATCTCCAAAAATAAAAAAAACACAACAATTTCTACGAAAGGTCGTCACGATCCTTGTGTTGGAATTAGAGCTGTACCTGTAGGAATCGCAATGACAGCTTTTGTGTTAGCCGATTTCATTATGATCGATAATTCAAAAAAAATTAATTAAAAATATTTCTTGGATATTTTTTTATAAATACTATCTGCGTCTAATTTAGCAGTAGTATACTGGTCATTCATATCTGAATGATCAAGAAATTCATCAGGCATAAAACAATTTACAAGCATGGGTGTTTTTTTCATTTGAATGAAACAATTGTTAACTTGAGAGGAAAAACCACCAATTGAATTTTCCTCAATAGTTACAAAACAATCATGATTTTTTGTTAAAATTTTTAAAATAGATGTATCTATAGGTTTTGCAAATCTCATATCAATAATTGTTGGTTTAATTTTATGATTTTTTTCAAGCAATTTAGATACACCTTTAACGGAAGCTATTCGAGTTCCAAGATTTAAAAGAGCTATTTTTTTACCTTTTTGAATAATATTACATTTTCCAATGGGAATTTTTTTAAATTTAGTTTTTTCATTATAATTAATCACTGTATCTCTCGGGTACCTAATAGCTGAAGGATTTTTATTAATAAAAAGTGATGTATAAATCATATTTTTTAAATCATCCCCATCAGAAGGAGCCATGACAATAAAATTAGGAAGACAAGATAAGTAAGTTAAATCGAATGAGCCCGCATGAGTGGCGCCATCTGCGCCAACGTATCCAGATCTATCTATTAAGAATCGAACGGGTAACGATTGAATTGCAACATCGTGAACTACTTGATCATAGGCTCTTTGAAGAAAAGTAGAGTAAATTGCAGTAAAAGGTTTTATATCTTGAGTTGATAAACCTGCTGCAAATGTAACAGCATGCTGTTCAGCAATACCAACATCGAAACACCTTTCAGGAAATTTATTTTGAAAATCGCTAAGACCTGTTCCACCAGGCATGGCTGCAGTAATAGCTACAACTTTTTTATCAATTTTTCCAATCTGTAGTAAAGTTTTTGAAACTACTTTGGTGTAGGTGATATCTTGAGATTTTTTTTGAGCGCCAGAACTTATATCAAAACTTGATACACCATGAAATTTATCAGAAGACTGTTCAGCTGGCGCATAACCTTTACCTTTTTCGGTAACAAGGTGTAAAAAAATAGGGCCAGTTAGTTCTTTATTCTTAAATTTTTTAAATAACTCAACAAGTAAGGTTGTATTGTGCCCATCAATCGGGCCAATATAATTTAAACCAAGTTCTTCAAATAAAGTATTACCAGTTATATAACCTTTTAAGTATTCTTCAGTTTTTTTTGCGAAAGTTTCAACTTCTGTAGGTAAATTACTTGTAAATTTTTTAATTGCATCCTTAACATTTATATAAGTTTTAGAACTAAGTAACTTAACTAGATAATTACTCATGGCACCAACAGGTTTAGCGATTGACATTTCATTATCATTTAAAATGATGAGAGAGTTTTTATTCAAATGACCAATGTTATTAAGACCCTCAAATGCCATACCAGCACTAATTGCTCCATCACCAATAACACTTACTACGTCAAATTTTTTTTTCAAAATATCTCTGGCTACAGTCATACCTAGATTTGCAGCTAGAGAAGTAGAACTATGAGCAGCACCAAATGGATCGTAAATACTCTCAGATCTTTTAGTGAACCCCGAAAGTCCATTTTTCTTTCTAAGCGTACGGATCTTACTTTTACGTTCTGTAAGTATTTTATGAGGATAAGCTTGATGTCCTACATCCCAAATAATTTTATCTTGCGGTGTGTTGAATACATAATGCAATGCTACGGTCAATTCTACCACACCCAAGCTAGCACCAAGATGACCTCCAGTTTTTGAAACAGCATCAATAGTAAAATTTCTTAATTCCCCACATATTTGTTCTAAATCATTAATAGAGTATTTTTTTAAGTCTCTAGGGTTGTTAATTTTATTTATAAATTTCATTAAAAATCTCTTCTAATAATATAACTTAACAGTAAGTCAATATTTATTATATCACTATTCTTAATTTCTAATTTACCACAATACTTAATAAAATTTTTTTTGTGTATAGATATTTTTTTTAAACATTTTTCGTATCCAATTTTATATGCTATGTTCGGTTTATTAACATCTTTTCTTAATTTTTTTCCAACTTTTTCAAAGGAACCATGAGAATCTAACAAATCATCTGTAATTTGAAAAATTTTACCAAATTCAAATGAGAGTTTTTCTAAATGAGAAATTTGTTTGGCATTAAAATTTTTTAAAATACCCAATGATACAAAACAAAATTTAAATAAGGCTCCAGTTTTTAAATCTTGCATTTTATTAATTTTGATAACTGGAGATGATTTTGTCATATTCAAGTCTAAACTCTGGCCACTGATAAGACCATTTAAACCACTGCATTGACATAATAGATCAATAATTTTAACTTTATGACTATCAGAGATATAAGCTGATTTAGTAATTTTATGAAAAGCAACTACTTGAAGTGCATCCCCACACAAAATTGCTGTAGCCTCATTAAATTTTTTATGAATTGTTGGTTTACCTCTTCTTATATCATCATCATCCATAGCGGGTAAATCGTCATGAATTAAGGAGTATGTATGAGTTAGCTCTACTGTAATACCCATATCAATTAAGGCTTTTTTATTTAGATTAAAAAAGGAACCAAAAAAATATATTAGAAAAGGTCTTAATCTTTTTCCTCCCGTTGAAAATGAATATTGAATAGAACCATAAATATTTTTTTCATGATTTTTTAATTTTTGTAATTCTTTTGATGCTTTTAATTCAAAAGATTTTTTGAATTGAGATAATTGTTTTTCATTAAATCTCATTCAAAGTCTTCAGTAGTAATTGTATTCTTAGATTTAATAATTTTTTCAATTTTTAATTTTGCTTTTTTAAGTTTCAGGTCACATATTTCTTTAAGAGCAATTCCTTCCTCAAATAAAGAAATACTCTCTTCAAGGGGGGTATTTTCGTTTTCTAAAAGTTCTGCAATTTTCTCTAATCTCATTAAAGAATCTTCAAAATTTAATTCATCATTTTTTTTATTCATTTTTATTATATTCATAAAGAGCCTTTAAATGTTCATCTAAGCCATTTTTTAAACCCTCCTTGTCATATCCTCCTTCAAGAACAGAAATAACAGGCGTTTGACCGCCAAATTTATTCAATACTATATCTGTAACCCAATAAAAATCTTCGTCAATTAAATTTATGGAAGCTAGAGGGTCTTTATAATGTGCATCAAAGCCTGCAGAAAAATAAATTAAATCAAAATCTAGATTAATTGGAGAAATTATATGCTTTTCAAACAAATATCTAAATTCTTTTGAATTAACACCCGCCTCTAAAGGACAATTGTAAATATTACCACACCCCTTCTCAGCTATGTCCCCAGAACCAGGATAAAAAGGAAATTGATGACTTGATGCATAGACAATATTTGGATTATTTTCAAAAGAATGCTGTGTACCATTTCCATGATGTACGTCGAAATCTATAATGAGGATATTATTTATATTAGGATTTTTAATAGCATTAGCAGCTGACACTGCCACATTATTGAAAACACCAAATCCCATTGCTTTTGATGCTTCAGCATGATGGCCTGGAGGTCTATGAGCACAAAAAAAAGAACTATTTTTTTTTAGATAATTCATTCTAATTATTTCTTCAAAAGCAAGTATTGATCCACCAGCAGCTAATAAATAGCTTTTCAAACTTGTTGAGCTTCCTATTGTATCTGGGTCATAATAAAAGAAATTTTTGTCCGGAATAGAATTAATTATATTATGCACATATTCAGTTTGATGAATTGAATATAATTCTTCTAAAGAGACTTCTCTAGGTTTAATAAAATTATGTTGTGAATATTTCTCTTCAATAAGAGATTTTACAATTAAATACCTTTCGATATTTTCAGGGTGAGACTTACCTGTGTCATGATTGAGGTACTCATCATCCATAATAAAATTAATTTTCATTTATTTTAATACTCTTAATAAAAAACTTTTTAACCAAATATAATTTTCGGGGCTAAATTTCTTATAATTAATAAGAGATTTTTTCAAACTATCTTTATATTTAGAAATTAGCTCACTATTAGTTGAATACCATCTAATAATAGTAGGACTATCAACTTCGGGGTGAAATTGCAGACCATAAAAAGGAATTTTTTTAATTTTAAATGCGTCAACTTCAAAAGACCTCCCAAAACCAAGAACATTCATGAATTTATTTTGGCAAATACCTTGGTTATGAAATTGCATAAAAGTTACATTATTTTTTTTAAAAGTATTTAAGTCAGGATTAAAGATCTCGCGATATCCGATTTCACCTTTTTTATCATTATTAAATATAATTTTAGATCCATAGAATTTAGCTATTAATTGTGCACCCAGACATATACCAATAGTTGGTATTTGATATTTAGCTAATATCTCAATTAAGTTAAATTCAGACTTTATACCTAAAGAACGGTGGTTAGCACTAGCATTTCCACCAAAAAAAATTACTAAATTATATTTTTTAATATCAGATAAATTTAAGAATTTAACATCATTAGAATTGATAGTTGAAATAAGGAAATGAGACTCAAATAATACTTTAGAAACTAGACCGGAATCAAATGGCCTATGATGGTTAATTAAAAGTGCTTTTTTCATCTTTAGTAAAGTTAGACACTGTAGCAAATATTATGGCATATGAAAGCAATGATGATCCTCCAGAACTAACAAATGGTAAAGGCATTCCAGTAGGAACAAACAAATCAATAGAAGTAGAAATATTTACGAATGCCTGAAAACA
>JAQWMI010000029.1 GCA_029246865.1 Alphaproteobacteria bacterium | reverse complement strand
AGATCCGTAAGACTACTTTGATTAGAGATTTCAATATCTTTCAATTGTAAGTTTGCTCTTATAGTAGGTATCTCTAAATCATTTGAATTTTCGTTATACGTTACTACTCGAGACTCTTCTCTAAATTCACTTTTTAGAAGGTTATAACAAAGATCTTGTGATGAAAGGTAACTTGGAAATAAGAAAAAGAAAATGAAAAGAAATCTAATCACAACATCATATAGATTTTAAGATGGATTTAATTTTCATTAACTGTTCGTCAAGCTTTTGAATTTCATTATAAATAATTTCTTTTTCATGAGGTACTATCGTCACTCCCCCACTACTTTTTTCATCTTGCGATTCTCTGATGGAGTCCATTAAGTCTCCCATTCGGCCTCCAATGCCAACAACCTCGCTTAAAATTTCTTTTGGATTTGAAACTTCTTTATGACTTACAGCGATATAATCTCTGAATAAATTTGAAAAGGGAGTTTTATTTTTTAGATGGATCATGGCCTTTTCTAGTTCTAAAACATCTTTAAAGTGTATGTGGTGGACATCGTTATCTGGATCTGCACATTTGTATAAGTAGGATTTTGTTTTTCCTATGATTTCTTTAATGTCTTGATCACTTAAATTGGAAAGGATTTCTTTGAGTGAATATTCAATGCTAATAATCTCTTTAGTTTTAGTCACACATTACAATAGCAAAAAATCTGAAAACAGTAATATTTAATCCTCATTTTATATGTCCAAAATTTATGAGTCTTTACACTAATATTTTTCATACTATTTGCGATATTGAACCATGTTCAACAGACGTAAATCAATAAAAGGATCAATTGATCAACAAAAAAAAGGGTTTTTTTTAAAAGAAGAGATTTCTAATTATTTAATTCATCTCGGACAAAAGAGAACTGATTTACAACTAGATATCACTCAAATTGTGGAAAAATTAAAATTTCCAACTAGAACAGTTGAAGAGCTTGAAAAAGGCAATGTATGTTTTGTGCAATACCCCCTTAACTATTTTTTTTCACGGCAATACGCCTATCTGGTGGGAGCTGAATTTCCTAATCATTTCAATATGCAAAGTTTTAAGAAAAGAGGTCGTTAAATGAAAATGAAAAAAGATAGTGCTTATATTGTAGGTCTATTTGTTGTAGCCCTTGTTGTTTGTTTTGTACTCTTAGAAATTAATCTTTATTCCAATTTACATTTATAATTCATGGATAAATATTTTGTGACGATGACTTTTATTTATATTGTTATTATTCAAACAATTCTAAGCTATCTACTCATATCTTTCTCTTGGCTCAATCCCATTGTCAATTATTTTTCCATTACCTTATGGGTAGGAGTAATTGCTTGTAGTTATCTTGTGCTGAGAGATTATCTTGAATAGAATTCGATAACGAGGTTTGGTTCCATTTGAACCGCGTAAGGAACGTCCGTAAGTTGAGGTCCTCTGATAAATTTACCTGAACACTTAGCTAACTCTAACTGAAGATATTCTGGAACATCTCTTTCGTTAGAACTTAGAGTTTGGATAATCATTGGAATGTTTTGACTTTCATCTTTGAGAGAAATTTCATCTCCGTCTTTTACTTGGTAGGATTTTTTATCAAGAACTCTACCATTAACCATGACGTGACCGTGATTAACTAGTTGTCTTGCAGCAAATACAGTAGGCGCAAATTTTAATCTAAACACAACGGCATCGAGACGTCTTTCAAGCAATTCAATCAGTAACTGACTTGTATCACCCCTTAAACGTTCCGCTTCTACAAATATTTTCTTAAATTGTTTTTCAGTTATATCGCCATAATACTTCTTAAGCTTCTGTTTGGCTGCTAATTGAATACCGAAATCTGATAATTTTCTTTTTCTCGCCTGTCCGTGTTGTCCTGGACCATAAGGTCTTCTGTTAAATGGACTCTTGGGTCTGCCCCATAGGTTTAAGCCTAATCTTCTATCAATTTTGTGTTTGGACGATGCTCTTTTTGTCATAAGTTGGTGATTTATATAGAATAGATCATTGAAGTCAATTCTAATTTGCTAAAAACTTTGTTATTCCATAAACAGATTTAAGATCATTTTGGCTTAAATTGGATGTTTTTAAGTAGTTTCTGATAGATATTTGCAATTTATCCCTCTTAGACTTCACGGAGGTGAAGTTTTTCTTATCCAATTGATTAAATAAAAAGTCAATAAAAGCCTCAATTTCCAATGATTTAAGAGATTGTGTTTGGTTGAGAATCTTTTCTTTCTTAAGTGTCAGTTCTGTCAGAGCGTAAGCGACAATGCTTACGGAGTGAGACAGATTGAGAGACTTGGAACTGAGAGTTGGGATTGTGGTAATAAAGTTTGCATGAGAAATCTCTTCATTATTTAAACCATTGTTTTCTTGTCCGAACAAAATACTTAATTTTTGAAATTGTTTCTTTTTAATATCTTCTAACTTGATGAAAGGAATATGGAAATCTCTTTGTCTCACTGATGTTGCAATCACTAAATCTGAGTCTTTGATACTCTTTTCGATGTTATCAAAAACTTTAATTTTTTTTGCTATCGATGAAAAATGCTTCGAAGCATTAATACCCTCTTTATTAGGCCAAGGATGTCTTGGATTAACTAAAGATATATTTTTAAAACCGAAACAACCAATCGATCTCACTGACATGCCTATGTTGGCTGTAAGCTGAGGTTTATTTAAAATAAATTGGATTTTTCTCAAGTGGATTTAATGAGCTTGTAAATTAAACCTTCACGAAGTGCATTATAGGAAGCATCAATAATATTAGTTGAGACACCTACTGTCGTCCAAATAGAACCATCTTGATCTTTAGTTTCAATAATCACTCTCACTATTGCGTCTGTACCTTTTTCAGAGGAGAGAATTCTTACTTTAAAATCTGTTAGCTCTAAATGTTCTAGAGAAGGATAGAAATTGACAAGAGTTTTTCTTAGAGCCTTATCAAGAGCATTCACTGGTCCGTTACCAATTTCAACATTCATAAATTCTTCATCTTTCACTTTTATTCTCACTGTAGCTTCAGACTCAGTCACTAACTCTCCTTTGGCGTTCCATCTTCTATCATCAATGACTTTAAATCTGATGAGTTCAAAAAAATCTGGAATTCCAAATAAAGTTTTACGGGCAAGAATTTCAAAACTAGCGATTGCCTCATCAAAAGAAAAACCTTCATACTCTTTATTTTTTACTTCCTGCAAAAGAAAATCTAATTTTGACTCATGTTCGGTAGGAGAGATACCCACTGTATTAAGAAGAGATATGATATTGGACTTGCCTGATTGATCGGATATGACAATTTTTCTTTTATTTCCAACGATTTTCGGATCAATATGCTCATAGGTTTTAGGGTCTTTATTGATTGCAGAAACATGCAATCCCCCCTTATGAGCGAAGGCGTTTTCACCGACATAAGCCTGATGTTGATTGGGTTGCCTGTTTAAAATATCGTTGAGAAGAATAGAAGTTTTTTTCAAAAGACCTAAATTTTCTTCTTTAATATTACTTTCAAAATTTGTTTTTAATAAGATGTTAGGGATGACGGAAACTAAGTTAGCGTTGCCACATCTCTCTCCTAGTCCATTGATTGTACCTTGCACATGTCTCGCACCTGCTTGAACAGCAGCTAAAGAATTTGCTACAGCATTTTCAGTGTCATTGTGAGCATGAATTCCTAAATTTTTGGAAGGAATAACTTCAGCAACTTTTTTAACAATATCGTAGACTTCATTTGGGAGAGTTCCACCATTTGTATCACATAAAACAATCCACCTTGCTCCAGCTTTTAAGGCAACTTTGAGACAATCTAATGCGTAGTCAGGATCTAATTTATAGCCATCAAAAAAATGTTCTGCATCATATAAGGCCTCAACATTTTTTGAAACAAGATAAGCAATGCTGTCAGAAATCATTTTTAAGTTATCTTCACGAGAAATTTCTAGAGCTTTTTCAACTTGATAAGAAGAGGATTTTCCAACAATACAAATAGTATTTAATTTAGTATTTACTAAAGTATTTAAACCCGGATCATTCTCTACACTCGTCGATGGCCTTCTAGTCATGCCAAAGGCTACTAATTTTGATTGATCAAGTTTGTGAGATTGATTAAAGAAAGCATCATCAGTTGGATTGGATCCTGGCCATCCACCTTCAATATAATCTACTCCTAACTCATTGAGTGCTTTGGAAAATTTGATTTTGTCTTCAACGGAAAAATCTACACCTGTTGTCTGCTGACCATCACGAAGTGTTGTATCAAAAAAAAATATTTTGTTTTCTATATTTGCTTCCATTTAGTACCCTCAACTGAGTCTTCTAGTATAATTCCTTGTTTTTGTAATGCATTTCTTATCTCATCAGCTTTTGCAAAATCCTTATTCTCTTTTGCTGAAGAACGCTGAGATATCATATTTTCTATATAGTTTATATCTATTTTTAATTCTTTTTTAGTTATAGTAGGCTTTAAACCAATTAAGTTAAGGCCATTGACGAAATAGCTTTTAAGTTCTTGATTTTCAGGATCCTTTTTAATGAGATTAAAGATTTGCTGAAGTCTCATTAAGCAGCCCGGAGTATTAAGGTCATCGAGGAGATAATCCATGAATTGTTTATCAAAACCTAGTGATTTATCGATTTGCCAATTTTGAAAATCAGACCATTTCTCTAGAATAGAGACTGCAGAATTTAACAAATCATCAGAGAACTCAAGGGGCTGCCTGTAATGAGAAGTCAGTAATGCGTATTTAATGACATCGCCACTATAGGTACCTAAAAGATCATTTACGGTAGCGATATTACCTAATGATTTTGACATTTTTTCACCTGAGAAATTCACAAAGCCATTATGCATCCATACCTGAGCTGTCTGCTCACCATGAAAACATGTCGATTGTGCTATTTCGTTTTCATGATGAGGAAAAATTAGATCTATTCCCCCTCCATGAATATCAAAGTTTGATCCCAATATTTCATAGGACATAGCAGAACATTCCATATGCCATCCAGGTCTTCCCTTGCCCCATGGGCTCTCCCAAAAAGGCTCACTATCTTTAGATGGCTTCCATAGTACAAAGTCTTCTGGATTTTTTTTGTAATCAGCAATTTCAACTCTAGCCCCACTAATAATATCTTTTGGAGATAATCTAGATAATTTCCCGTAATCTTGAAATTTTTTACTTTCAAATAATACATGCTTGTTTGATTCATAAGCAAATCCCTTACTGATTAAGTCTGAGATCATCGTTACCATTTGATCAATATATTCTGTAGCAGAGGGTTCTTTTGTTGGCTCTAAAATATTAAGAGAGATGAGATCTTTGCGAAATGTTTTTTTATATTTTTTGACAAGTTCTTCTGCAGAGATATCCAATTCATTAGATGTATTTATGATTTTATCGTCAATATCTGTTATGTTTCTTACATACGTTACTTTATTTTCATCATAAACATCTTGAAGCAACCTAAAGAGGATATCAAAAATAACAATTGGCCTAAAATTTCCTATGTGGGGGTTATTATATAAAGTAGGTCCGCATACATACATACGGATATTATTTACATCAACCGGTGTAAAGATTTCTTTTTCTTTACTAAGTGTATTGTAGAGTTTAAGAGACATTTGCTTTTTCTAGTAAAGCCTGAATACCAAAAAAATTAAATAGTTCTTTTACTGAGGGGCCATTGACATTTCCAGTTAATATTAACCTAGTATTCATAAAAATATCTTTTTTACTAAAATCCTTACTATGACTATTTATCATTGCGATATAATCGTCAAATTGTAATTTTGAATCAGACTCTGTAAATACTGCTTTAACCATAACACTAAAGTCCTCGTTAGCCTTCTTTTCATTTTTTTCACCTCTTATGATCATGATGAATAATTGAATATCTTCTAGTGTTTCAATATTATTTTTTATTAAGTTCCATTCAGGCTCCATCATCTTTAGATCAGATAATGAACTGAAATTTTGAATTAAGTCTTCCAGACTCATCGCTCTCAGCGCTATTTTTTGAAAATGATTAATTTTTTCTATGTCTAACTTAGGTAAGTTTTGTGACAATTTACTTAAGTCAAAATTCTCAAAGATACCCTCTTGGATTTCTTTAAAATTTATTTCGTGATTGAGTCCTATAGAGTGCAGATAAGCGAGTAAACTTTCCTTTAAATAGTTTTTTTCTCTAAATTTTTTAATAGATATAGAGTCAAAATTTCTTTTACTTAATTTAGTTCCATCATCATTAAGCATCAAAGGATTGTGTCCAAATTGAGGAATAGACGCTCCTAAAGCTTCAAAGATTTCAATATGTATTGCTGTATTAGTTAAGTGGTCTTCACCTCTCACAATATCGGTTACATTCATATCTATATCATCTACTACGCTTGGAAAATGATAGAGGAAACTACCATCAGCTCTTTTTAAAACAGGATCTGATTGAGAGGCTAAATTGACTTCCACATTCCCTTTAACTAAATCATTCCATTGGACTTTGTTTCTAGACAATTTAAAACGCCAATATGGTTGAAGGCCATTACTATAGAAATTTTCTATTTCTGTTTGAGTTAGATTTAATGCAGATCTATCATATACAGGAGCTTGACCAGATTTAGATTGTAATTTTTTTTTTAATTTCTAACTCTTCATTAGTCTCAAAGCATGGATAAACCAATTTGAGTTTTAATAATGTATCAAAGTTTGTATTATACTTATCTATCCTCTGGCTTTGAAAATAACTTTCTTGATATTCCATTCCCAACCATTCTAAATCTGACTTAATGCCATCAATATAGATTTGCTCTGATCTTTCTCTATCCGTATCATCAAACCTTAAAATAAATTTTCCTTTTTGAGATTTAGCAAGAAGCCAATTTAAAAAACAAGATCTAATATTTCCTAGATGAAGATGCCCTGTTGGGCTAGGAGCAAATCTAGTAGTAATCATTTTAATTTTTTGAGTAAATACTCTCTACTGACTTTAACTCTTTTTTCATTACCATATTTAATAATATCGGCAGTAGCATAAGTCTCTGACCACTTTTCAGGTAAAAAACTTCCCGTTCCAACTATATCAATAGGTGACTCAGCCAAAGACATAGCTTTACATTTATTATTTGTAAATCCACTTGATGCGATAATTCTTACCTTTTTATAACCTGCATCATCCAATTTACTTCTTAAATACCATAGAGCTGCAGCTGAAACTCCAGGTCCCACTAAATGTTTTAATTCTTCTTCTGATCTGTACTCGCTGATAGATTGAGGAGCATATTTTTCTAAAATATTATAAGACTTAGCTAAATCCAAACCTTCTATATATCTTCCACTTGGAGTATCTAGCCTGACCAAAACCTTACTCTTCACAGCCAAGTGATTATATTCCCTGCAAACACTTATGGAGTCTGATATTTCTTTACCGAAATAATCAGGCAAGATAACAATATTTTCTTTAGGGAAAGTGGCGTGAAACATTCTTACAGACTCAATAGTTGAACCTGCATATCCCACTAAAGCATGAGGCATAGTTCCTAATCCACTATTTAAATTAAAATATTTAGAGGGCTCACTTACTGAAGTGCCTATAAAGCCTTTTGCTTTTTTCTTTTTGGCTGACTTTGAGCCAACTGAAGCAGCATAAGACATCATATTAGACATTTCCGTTCCTGCACAGTGTCTAGCTTCCATGGCAATAAAAGAGGACATAGGAAGGTCCACACACATTTGAAAGGCATTTGCAGCTGCGATACATGAAGGTCCTATTTTTTGTAAATAAAGGGTTTCCAAATCTACTAAGTTTTTCATTGATCCTCTAATATAGAGAATAGGCTCCCCTGCACCAAACCAATCTCCCTCTTTATATGGAGAATTAATAGTAATTTTAATTTTTCTCTTTTTGGCAACAAACTTAATCCAATCGATTGCCATTTTGATTGCTAGGATACCCGGTCTTCTCAGAAAGACTGCATAAGTTACATCTTTGTCACCAAATTTTGTGATGATCTTCTTTGTTTTTAGAAAATAATTATCTGTTTGTGAATTGATTTTTAGATAATCGTCTTTAAAAGCCATTTATTTTTTACTTGTAATGCCGCCTTTAGGAAATAAGTCAGCAAGTAAAAAACATAGTTCTAAAGATTGATTTACATTAAGTCTAGGGTCACAGAAAGTATGATAACGATCACCGAGATTTTCATCTTTAATATCTTCAGGACCACCAACACATTCCGTTACATTCAAACCTGTTAACTCTAAATGCACTCCACCTGGTATAGTCCCTTCAGAATGGTTAATATCGAAAAAGCTTTTAATTTCCGCAAGGACATCTTTAGAGTTTCTTGTCTTATAGCCACTAGAGCTAGATACGGTATTGCCATGCATAGGGTCACATATCCAAGTAATATTCTGACCAAGAGTTTTAATTTCTTTTAAAAGCTTAGGAAAAGAGTCAGAAATTTTATTTGCACCCATTCTAACAATAAGAGTTAATCTGCCCTCTTCATTATCAGGGTTTAAAATTTCAATATTTTTTTTTAACTGATCTATATCAGTAGATGGACCAACTTTTAAACCAATAGGGTTTTTGATCCCACTTAAATAATGTATGTGAGCTCCATCTGGGTCTCTGGTTCTATCGCCTACCCATAAAAAATGTGAACTAACATTATACCAATCACCTGTTGTGCTATCTATTCTTGTAAACGCCTGCTCATAAGGAAGGAGAAGAGACTCATGACTTGTGTAAAAATCTGTTTCTCTCAACTCTCTTGTATTTTCTTCATTTATTCCACAAGCTTTCATAAAATTAATAGAGTCCTCAATTTTTTTTGAAATTTCTGAATATTTTTTCATTGCAGAAAAATTTTCTGCAAAGTCTAAGTTCCATTTACTTAACTGAGATAAGCTAGCAAAACCGCCTTGAGCAAAAGCACGCAAAAGATTAAGTGTTGAAGCAGAATGATTATAAGCTTTAATCATCCTCTCTGGATCAGGTTCCCTTGATTCTTTTGAAAATTCATATGAGTTAATAATATCACCTCTATAACTTGGAAGAGTCAGCCCGTCTTTTTCTTCCATATCGGCACTTCGAGGTTTAGCAAATTGACCGGCTATTCTGCCTAATTTTACAACAGGAGAATTTGTTGCATAAGTTAGAACAACAGACATTTGAAGCAGAAGCTTAAATGTATCTCTGATTGTATTTGGACTTAGTTCTTGAAAACTTTCCGCACAATCGCCACCTTGTAAATAGAAAGATTTGCCTTTTTGTACTTCACTAATCTTTTTTTTAAGAGATCTAGTTTCACCAGCAAAAATTAGTGGAGGATATTTGGAAAGCTCATTCAATACAGACTCAAGCTTTGCTTTATCTTTATAAGTAGGCATTTGTTTTGCCTCAAATGACTTCCAACTATCTATGTTCCAGTTCATGAGGTCAGGATTATAGATTTTTAAATCAAAAATTAAAAGACTATTTAAGCTTTTTTAAAAAATTTAGAGATCTTAGGGACTTTCAATTTCGGAATCTTAGGTAATTCAGGTTTAAATTTGTTGAGATTAAACGCATCATATGCCAATTGCTTATCATCAGTATAGGCAGATGACTCAATTTCATTCTCTAAAAATGGATTTTTTAAATTATTATCAAACATTTCTAAAATAAGACCCGTTTTAGATAAAAGAATAGAAAAGGTATTAAGTTTTAAAAGATCAAACGTATGCTGATTAATACTAAAGTCTTTGTTAGATATGAAAATCTTATTACCATTAAAGTTCGAACTGTGATCAGCATTAAATGTTAAAAGGTTTTTTTCAGAAGTTAGGAGATCTTTTAAAAGGTATTTTTTAGTATTTTTTGTAATTTTCAAATTTAATATTTTTGATCCAGTCAGGTAATTTAATTGATTTTGGTATTCAAAAACATCGGCAAATTTAAAGTTATCTCTAGATATAAGATAATTAATCTCTAGGACTTGTTTATAGAATTGCTGACTTCCTTCATAAGATTGAAAAAATTTCAGGAGTTTTGGAGCAATGAAGCTGGGAATAAAATTAAGTAAGATAAGATTAATTTTTGTAATAAAATTAATCTGATTATTACTAATCACATACGTATCAGAACTCAGAGTATTTTCTTCAATAAGATCAGATAGTTGAATACTCGCACTAATAAAAGATGAATTATTAATTTCTACTATTTTCTTACTGTTTTTTGAGGTGCTAATCTCAATTTTTGAAGGAATTGAAATTGTTACAATTTTAGAATTATTAATATTGTTTTTATCAAAAACTTTTTTGTATTTATTAAGTTCTTTTTCATTATCACTGATAATAACTATTGAGCTAGGTGTAGGGAAAAATATATTCACCGAGTTAGAAAAAGAAATATTTCTTATAATTGTCCCTGTATATTTGTGATCAATTTTTTCTAAAAGCATGGAATAATACAATTTGTTATCTAATGAATTTATTTCAATTTCATTAGCAGAAATTTCAGATTTATTGGACAGCAATTCATCTCTAGAATGGATTTTTAAGCTAGATAGAATTAATGGCTCACGATAAAGGAGTTTATTTTTAGAAATTAACCCATAGCTATTCAATGGATACTTTGAGCTGAAGGTATTGATGCTATTTGATATAACATAAGAATTATTTTCGAGTTCATCTTGATTATATTCGGGCTCATAACCTAAAGGCATACATAAATCTTTTAAATAAGTGTTATTTGATTTTATCTTCATTTTTGTTTATTCCACTGTCACAGATTTTGCTAAATTTCTTGGTTGATCAATATCTGTACCTTCATTTAAAGCAAAATAATATGAAATTAGCTGAAGGGGAATAGTATAAATAAAAGGTGTGTCAATATAGTTTTCTTTAGGCATAATAATTTGTAGAAGATTTTTTTTTGATGATGATTTTTTACTGCTAAACACCACAACTTTTCCCCCTCGTGCAAGTATTTCTTCACAATTAGAAGAGGATTTTTCATACAATTTATTTTTAGGATTAAGGCATATGGAAAGTACATTCTTATCAATCAGAGCAATAGGGCCGTGTTTCATTTCCCCACCTGCAAAACCTTCGCTGTGCATATAAGAAATTTCTTTTAGCTTTAAAGAACCCTCAAGAGCAATAGGAAAAACGATATTTCTTGCAATAAAATAACACGCTTTAGATGAGCTAAGTAGACTAACAACCTTATCAATATAGGAAGAATTTTTTAGAATTTTGGTAATTTTAGTAGGAATATTTTTTAAGTCTTGCTTAAGTTGTATATATTCTTTTTTACTAATATTTTTTCTAATATTTCCAATTTCGATACAAAGATTTGCTAATGCTAGTAATTGACAAGTAAACGCCTTAGTGGAGGCAACACCAATTTCTTTCATGGCAAAAGTGGGAAGAGTTATATTAGCTTCTCTAACCATGGTGCTTTCCAGAGAATTAGTAACCACGATCGTTGTATAACCTTTACTTTTGACATATTTTAAGGCCATTAAGGTGTCCATTGTTTCTCCTGATTGAGATATAAAAACATAAATAGAATTTTTTTTTGTTGATATATTTTTATATCTTAATTCTGATGCATATTCGCAACTAACATCTATGTCTGTAAATTGTTCAAAATAATATTTTGCAACTAAGCATGCATGGTAAGCAGTTCCACAACCAACAAAAACGAAAGAGTCTAAATTATTGGTAAGATCTTTAAGTTTATTTCTAAAGTCTAAAAAATAATCTGCATCATAATATTTCTGAGTTTTTTTAATGACGTGAGGCTGTTCATAAATTTCTTTAATCATAAAATGCTTAAAGTCGCCTTTGCTGAATTCATTTACTACTTTAGCTTGATTTTCAAAAATGACTTTTTTTCCATTTAAATGAGAAATAGTATTTACAGAAACTTTTATAATATCACCATCTTGAAGATGGTAAATATTATTGACGTACTCTGTCAAAGCGGAAGGGTCAGAAGAAAAATAAATACCATCAGCATTTTTTCCAACTGACAAAGGACTTCCAGACTTTAATGAAAAAATTTCTTGAGTGTCCGAAAAATAAATTAAAAACGCATAATGCCCTTTAATAATAGAAACTAATTTTTGTATTAATTTATTATGATCTTTTATTTTTTTTGACAATTCATTTAAAACTAAAAATATTGTTTCTGTGTCTGACTCAATATTTTTTTTATAATTTTTTAAATATTTTAATTTCAGTTCACTGTAATTTTCTATAATTCCATTACATACCAAGGATATTTTTTGATTTGAAAAAGGATGAGCATTATTTTTCGAAACAATACCATGTGTAGCCCATCTTGTGTGACCTATGACAGAGTCAAATGCATTATATCCAGTTGAGGTGAGGGATTTTGAAAGTTGAGAAATTTTTCCAACTTCTGTTATAGTTTTGATGTTATTTTTAGCTAAAAATGACACTCCTGCAGAGTCATACCCTCTGTATTCCAATTTACTTAAAACATTTATAGCTTTAATCTTAAGATTGTCTGAGTTTATTATTCCTACGATTCCACACATGATATTTAAATTTTAAAATGTTTTTGTTTAACTCTTGCAATAGCTAATGAATTTGATGGTACATTTTTTGTAATCACCGAACCAGCACCAACATAAGCCTTATTTGCTATCGTAACAGGAGCCACAATAGATGAATTTGAACCAATAAAACAATTATCACCAATTGTAGTCTTGAACTTTTTTTTACCATCATAATTACAAGTTATTGTCCCTGCACCAATGTTGGTATTTACCCCTATTTTACTATCTCCTACATAGCTCAAATGATTAACCTTCACACCCTTCTTTAAATTGGATTTTTTGATTTCAACAAAGTTACCAATTTTGACATCATCTTCCAATAATGTACCTGGTCTAATTCTTGCAAAAGGCCCAATGTTACAATCCTTTCCGATAATACAATCTTCTAAATAAGAAAACGATTTAATTAAACTTCCTTGCTTAATCTTAACATGATTTTTTATTACCACATTTGATTCAATATAAACATCTTTGTCTATAACGGCGTCATGGCTAATAAATGTAGTAAGTGGATTTTCAAATTGAACACCTTTGCTCATTAATGATTGAATAATGCTAGTTTGTAATTGATTTTGTAAATGCTGCATTTCTTCAATTGTATTCGCGCCCATTATTTTTTCATAAGCATTTAATGAATAAGAAACTTTATATTTATGTTCTAAACCGATTTTAATTAAATCCGTTAGTAAGTATTCTTTTTTTTGAACATCTTTTTTAATTTTTTTAGAGAGCAATAAAGCTCTTTTTGATAAGAGGAAAATGCCTGTATTAATAGTTGAAATCTTTTTTTGCTCTATATTACAATTTTTCTCCTCAACAATCGCTTTAAGATTTTTATTTTCAATAATTAATCTTCCGTATCCAAATGGATTATCTAGATTTTGACCCAGCACGTTAATATCCAGTTTTTGGTTTTTAGTTTTTTTAATCAAAGCATCTATAGTTTTTTTATTAAAAATTGGAGTATCACCTAGACATATAAGGTAGTAATCAGCTTTGATGTTATTTTTTGACACAAACTGAGCAATGGCACCACCAGTTCCATTAATAGGACTTTGAATGGATATATTTTTATATCCAAGATTGATAAAGTTTTCTTTAAGAGCAGTATTGGTTATTATATGACAAGACTTAATCTCTTTATATTTATTTAATAAGCTAATATTGAAATCAATGAGTTTTTGACCTGATAGCTCATGAAAAACTTTTGGTTTAGAAGAGAGGTATCTCGTGCTATTACCGGCTGAAAGAATGATGGCAGAAATTTTCATAAAAATGTATAAATAACTTAGATTAAGTATCTTTTGATACTAAAAATATATCATAATATGTAAAGCCTTAATGCCAGAAATTATAAAAACAAAATTTAATACTCGCTTTTATGAGAAAATATCTGAAAAACTAAATAATGATCAATTGATTATTCTTCCCACAGAGACAGTATATGGCCTAGCAGGTAATGGACTCTCTCTAAAAGCAATTAAGTCCATATATCAAATCAAAAATAGACCAATTAAGAAAAAGCTTATTCTTCATTGTAGTTCTATAGCGATGGTTCAAAAATACTTTGAATTAGACCAAGATAATTTAAAAGTAGCTCAGAAATATTGGCCAGGTCCGCTAACATTAATTCTAAGAAAAAAAAGTAAATCTATACCCGATATTCTTACTCAAAAACATTACTGTGCTGTTAGGATACCTTCAAATAAATTTTTGCTAAAAATTATTAAGACTATTAATAAACCACTAGTCATGCCTAGTGCAAATAAATTTAAACAATTAAGTCCTGTCACAGCAAAAATGGCATATCGAAATTTTGAAACATCAGATTTAACAATTATAGATGATGGAAAAAGTACAATCGGGATAGAGTCGACAATGTTTAAGATTATTAATAAGAAAATTGAAGTCATAAGATATGGCTTAATTGATGTATTTGAAATAATGGGGATGCTAAATAACTTTGAATTAAAAAAAGTTAATAATGAGTATTTCCCTGGAACAAGTAACAAGCACTACTCTCCAGTAAAAGAGTTGTACATAAATCAAAAAAAAATTAGAAAAAAAAGTGCATTTATAGGTTTTGGAAATATGAAAAAAAGTGAATTCAAAAATTTAAGTTCAAAAAAAAATTTAAAGGAAGCTGCTAGTAGACTCTACTACTATTTTTATCTAGCTGATAATAATGATAGTTTTGAGACTATCAGTGTTGCGCCCATTCCAAATAAGGGTATAGGGATTGCGATTAATGATCGGTTAGAGAGAGCTAGTAAGAAATAAATGTTAAAAGAAATAAAACATATTAATTTGCTAAAATTAAAAACTCAAAATAACAACGGATCAACAATTGTTTTTCCAAAAAACACTCTTGAAGTGTCAAAGCTACTCAAATTATGCAACAAAAGAAAGATTGAAGTAGTCCCAATTGGCGGTAATACCAATCGGGTAAAAGGAACATTTCAAACAGATAAAACAAAATCTATCTTAATGTCCCTTAAACAAATGAATAAAATTAAAACAATAGATGAAGATAATCTCATAATGACTGTTGAGGCAGGAGTAACTCTGGAAAGAGTTCAACAGAAGGCTCTGAGTAAAGCATATTTGTTTCCTGTTCATGTTGCCTCTCATAAAGAGTGTAATATTGGGGGAAATATTTCAACTAATGTTGGAGGACTACAAGTTTTAAAATATGGCAATATTGAAAATAATATCAATGGACTAGAAATTGTCCTAATGGACGGCACAATAATCAATCAACTAAGTATTTTAAAAAAAGATAATTTTGGTCCTAAGATTTGGAAATTATTTTGTGGCTCAGAGGGAACTTATGGGATTATTACTCAAGCAAGTTTAAATTTATTACCAAAAAAAAATTATACATACACATATTTAATAGAAATTTCAAAATTCACTGCCCTCTTTAAACTATTTAAACAATTGAGATCGAAATATTTTGATCAATTAACATCCTATGAAGTCATTTTTCCTGAACCCGTTAGTATTTTGAATCAAAAATATACAAAAAAATTTAATATAATTGTGGAATTCAATTCAAATGAAAATAAGAGTTTCAATAATGATTTTGAAAAGTTTAAAGTTATCAAATTTGAAAAAAATAAGATCCAGTCTCAGATTTGGCCTCTTCGTACAAAAGTAGTCACTCAACAAGCAGAAAATTCATACCTCTATAAATTCGATATATCATTACCACTAAATAATTGGTCAATCTTTTTAAATGCAGTCAAAATATTTCATAAAGACAATGCATCGTATGAGCCTTATTTCTTTGGGCATTTAGGAGATGGTAACTTACATTGCAATTATAAAATCAATAATTCAAATCAGAAAAAATATCAAAAATTAGAAAATTCTATATATCAACTAGTAATTAAATTAGGTGGAAGCATTGCTGCTGAACACGGTCTTGGTTACAGTAAAAATCATTTAATCAAAAAATATAAAAGCAGGGAGCATTTTGAGATTTTAAATAAAATAAAATCTTTATTTGATAAAGATAAATTACTTAATAGAAACAAACTAATAAAGTCCTAGCTTATCTCTTAACTTGTAATAACTCATTGCTAAAACTAAAAGTGGTGTATCTAAAATTCCTCCACCAGGAAATTTAGAATGTGTAATTTTTGAGAAAAGGTCAAAATTTGACGACTCACCATAAATAGTTTGCGCCAAAGTTTTGCCAACTAAAGTTGTCAAAGCCACGCCATGTCCAGAATAGCCTTGAGCAAAAATTATATTAGAATCAATTCTTCCAATATGCGGTAATCTATTTTGAGTAATAGCTACATGACCACTCCAAGTGGATATGGAATTATATTTCTCTAATCCTGGCATCACTTTTTTAATAATATTTTTTAAGGACTTTTCAATATCAATAGGATCGACATTTGAATAACTAACACCACCTCCAAAAATTAGATTATTATGAGAATTTAATCTAAAATAATTCAAGACAAAAAACATATCTGAAACAGCTATAGGTTTTTCAAAAAACTTTTTTAAGGTTTCATCCGGTAAAGCTTCAAGTGCCGTAACATATGTTTTAACTGGCATGATTTTAGGCCTTAGAATTTTACTTAAGTTTTCAATATAAGCATTACAACTTAAAATAAGATTGTTAGCAGTAATAATAATATTGTTTGAAGTTATAACTTTAACATTTTTATCAGATTTATAAGAGCTCACTTCCACATCTTCATAAATAGACAAATTTTTATTTTTAAGAGCTTCTTTAGTGAGTCCTAAGCAATAATTGAGAGGATGGATTTGAGAGCATTCGCTATCGTAAACTGCGGATTGATAAAAAGGAGATCTAAAATATTTATTTAAATTATTTTTATTTAAAAATTCTGAATTTTTATAATTGTATTTTTGTTCTAATTCTCTTTGATGTTTGAGAAGAGATTTTTCTTGTCGATCAGAAGCTGCCGTTAACAAAAAACCCTCAATTAAATCACAGTCGATATGGTGTTTTTTAATATTTCTCTTCACCTCTTTAACTGCATCAACTGAAAAATTCCACAAAATCTTCTCTTCATCTTGGGAAATATTTTTTTGACCGTTAAATGTGTCAGATGAATAACCATGTAACAGCTGCCCTCCATTCCTACCTGAAGCTCCCCAACCAATTTTATTTTTCTCCAAAACTACAATTTTTAGTGCTGGGTCAAGCTCGCTGAGGTAATATGCGGTTGAAATACCTGTTAATCCAGCACCCACTATACAAACATCACATTGTATAGATTCATTTAATTTGCTAGAATCTACCTTATATGATTTTGTACGTGTGTAATAATTATCTGAATAATTCATCTAATACATAAACTAACAAATTTATCTAAAATAGGAATAGATATGAAAAAATATATTGACTGGCTAAAAAAAAATAAAATAACTGAAGTTGAGTGCATGATACCTGATAATTCAGGCATACCACGTGGAAAAATTTTACCAACAAGTAAGTTTTTAAATGCGGTAAGTAATAATGGGCTGAGATTGCCACTTGGTCTTTTTAAAATGTCAGTTTCAAGAAGTGTTTCTTATTCTATTGATGATCAATTATTGAATCCAACAGATGGTGATTTTATTTTGAAACCAGACTTTACTACTCTCAGAAAAGTCCCATGGTACACAGAACCTACAGCTCAAATCATTTGTGATGCAGTTGATAGTAAAGGCGTAGAAATTGAAGTTTACTCAAGGGGTATTCTTAAAAGAGTTTTAAATCTCTATAAAAAAAAGGGATTACAACCAATTGTAGCGCCTGAAATTGAATTTTATCTTGTTAAAAAAAATAATGATCCTGATATTCCTCTTGAGTCGCCCGCAGGTCTGTCTGGAAGAGTTGAAAAAGGCAATCAATCTTATGGTATTGATGCAGTAAATGATTTTGATCACATTATTGAGGACTTGTATGACTACTGTGAAGCTCAAAACCTTGATGCTGAAACAATCAATCATGAAGAAGGTCCTGCACAAATGGAAATCAATTTTAAACATGGTGATCCTTTAGAGTTAGCTGATCAAGTTTTTTTATTCAAAAGAACATTAAGGCAAGCAGCTCTCAAGCATAATTTGTTTGCAACTTTTATGGCCAAACCAATGCAAAATGCACCTGGTAACTCAATGCATATTCATCAATCAATTTTAGATAAAAAAGGAAAATCAGTTTTTGCTGATGCCAATTTAAAACCATCTAAGATCTTTAATAATTATGTGGGTGGTTTGCAAAAGTTTACAAAGCTATTGATGCCTCTCATAGCACCCAATGTTAACTCGTATAAAAGATTGATGGGATACTTTGAAGAAGGAACACCTTTTAACTTGAATTGGGGTTTCGAAAATCGGACTTGTGGTTTTAGAATTCCGAGCTACAGCGTGGCAAGTCAATTAAGAATTGAAAATCGCCTACCGGGATCTGATGTTAATCCTTACCTAGCTATAGCAGCTACACTGACTGCTGGATTACTTGGCATCAATCATAAAATAGAACCAACAGCTGAGACCAAAAAAAATGCTTATAACGTAAATTTATCCCTACCTGAAAGTATGACAATAGCACTAGATTTATTTTCCAGATCAAAAGAAATAAAAGAAATTTATGGAGACGTATTTGTAGAATTATTTCGAGCAATCAAGGAACTTGAAGTGGGCGAATATAATAAAATTGTTACTGCTTGGGAGAGAGAGTATCTTTTAATTAACGTCTGATTTGTTTCGGATCTTTATGTAGTATCCAACTGCAATAGAGACAATTACCAACATAATCACAGCAGAAAGAGCATTCACTTCAGGACTAAGTCCCAATCTCACTTTTGAAAAAACAACAATTGGTAGAGTATTAGCGCCAGGCCCTGTAGTAAAACTTGCAACAACTAAGTCGTCAAGTGAGAGAGTAAAGGCTAGGAGCCAGCCGGATATGATGGAGGGTAAAATTACAGGAAGTGTAACCTTCCAAATTACACTATTGGGGACAGCCCCCAAATCTTGTGCAGCCTCTTCAATACTCTTGTTAAAACCAAATAGTCTTGCCTGAATTATAACTGCAACAAAAGCCACAGAAAATGTCATGTGAGAGATTAATACGGTCAATTGACCTTTTGAAGAAGGAAGTCCAAATAAATTATTTGATGAAATAAAAAATAAAAGAAGTGATAATCCTAAAATAATTTCAGGCATGACCAAAGGAGCTGTGCTAATAAAAATAAAAAAAGGTCGAAATGGAATTTTTGATATTCTTGCTAAGGAATAACCTGCCATTACTCCCAAAATTGTTGCAAAAGTTGCGGACATAGACGCAATTTTTAAACTGATATAAAATGACTCAAGAATTTGCTCATTTTTAAAAAGTTCTCCATACCATTTCAGTGAAAAACCTTTCCACACCATTACTCTTTTGCTTTCATTAAAAGAGTAAATAATTAAAGCAAAAATTGGAAAATAAAGAAAAGAAAAACCAATTCCTAATAAAGTGTATTTAAGAAAAGATTTATTCATTTTTAAAATTATATTTTGAATAAGACATTTGAAAAATCACAATAGGAACTATTAAAAATAATATTCCAGACATTGCTAGTGCACTAGCCACCGGCCAATCACGATTTACAAAAAATTCATCCCAAATGATTTTTCCAAAATAGAGTTTATCACTTCCACCCAAGAGTTCTGGAATAACAAATTCTCCAACAACTGGAATAAAGACCAACATACATCCAGCAATAATTCCCGGAAGAGACAGAGGTAGTATTACTTTAAAAAAAGTATTGATTTTTCTTGAACCTAAATCATTTGCAGCATCAATTAACCGCAAATCAAATTTAACCAAATACCCATAAAGGGGTAATATCATAAAGGGCAGATAGGTATAAACAACACCAAGTATCACAGCATAATGATTATAAAGTAGAGACAAAGGTTCTGAGATAAATCCAAGTTTTATCAGCATCAAATTTAAAATACCGTTGCCTTGAAGTAATACTTTCCAGGCATAAACCCTTAACAGGAACGAGGTCCAAAAAGGGATAATTAATAATATTAAAAGTAGATTTCTTATCTTTGGTTTTGATTTAGCCACATAGAAAGCAATAGGATAACCAATAATCAGGCATATTAATGTAGAAGTAAAAGCAAGAGATAAAGAATTAAGATAGGATTTTAGATAAAAGAAATCAGAAAAAATAAAAGCATAATTACCAGAAGTAATGTTTAAAATAAAATCTCCAGAATTATTAATTTCTAAAATATCTTTATAAGGAGGCATTCCCCATTCAGAAACTGAGAAAGAAATTTTTAAAATGATAGCGAGAGGAATAAAGAAAAAAGCTACTAGCCAAAAATAGGGAGTAAAAACAAACCAAAATTTATAATTTTTTAATTTACTGAGCATTTATAGTAGAAAGATAGCTTCCTTGTTCCAAGAACAATCAACAACATCATCCCATTTAATATTCAAATTTTCGGAGATAAAATTATTAGTTTGAAATACGTAAAATTGATAACTCTTACTTTGTATTAAATATTTAGTATAACTCCCAAGGTAAGCGACTTCTTTAACTATTCCTTTACAGGAATTTTCTTGATTTATTTTTTTATCCATCGTTGATTTAGTAATATTAATTTTTTCAGGCCTAATTAAGCATTTAGAAGATAATTTATTTTCAGAGCTTTCAATTTCAATCCCCAGTTCAGAAGATAAAAAAAAGTTATTTTTAGTTTGATGTTTTTGGATGTTAATAATATTTGCTGTGCCTATAAATTTTGCAATATATTCATTATTAGGTTTCTCATAAACTTCTACAGGATTACCTATTTGTAAAATACTACCCTCCTGCATAATTGCCATTCTGTCTGATAATGACATAGCTTCTTCTTGATCATGGGTAACAATAATAAAAGTAATTCCTAACTTGTACTGAAGATTAACTAACTCAAATTGTGTCTGAATTCTAAGTTTTTTATCTAAAGCGGCCAGAGGCTCATCTAGTAACAATAATTTAGGTTTTTTAACAAGACATCTAGCAAGAGCTACTCTTTGCTGTTGCCCTCCTGAGATTTCATCTATTTTTCTTTTTTCTAAACCATTTAACTCTAAGAGATTAATTATTTCACTTGTTCTATTTTCTATTTCCTTTTTGTCTAAACGATCTTCTTTCAATCCAAAAGCGATGTTGTTAGAAACATTTAGATGAGGGAATAAAGCATAACTTTGAAACATTATATTAAGAGGTCTTTTATAGGCTGGTAAATCAGTAATATCTTCGCCATCAAGAAATATCTTTCCTGAGTCGGGTTTTTCAAATCCGGCTATAATTCTTAATAAAGTTGATTTTCCGCAACCTGATGAGCCTAAAAGACTAAATAACTCAGATTTGTTTATCGCTAAAGAAACATTGTCGAGAGCCTTAACATCATCAAATGATTTAGAAACGTTTTCGATATATAGAAAAGAATCTTTCATAACTGAGAAACTAAAGCACTCCACAAAATATATGTGAAGTGCTTTAGCAAATTAATAATTAATTAGAAGCTTTAAAATTATTAAAGACTCTAGATGATATTCTAGCTTTTTGTGGCGTATCAGCAACATCAGCAAATAACATCTTTAGAGTTTCATCTGTGGGATATATAGCCGGATCCTCTAATATCTCTGCTTCTATAAGGCCCTCAGTTGTATTTGCTACTAAATTTGGATTTGAATACCAAACATAGTTTGTAATTTCTGCAACAACTTCTGGTCTTAATATGTAGTTAATGAACTTATGAGCATTCTCGACATTTGAAGCATCTGAAGGAATACCCATCATGTCAAACCAAATAACAGTTCCCTCACTAGGAATTGAATACCAGGCCTCAACGTCATCGGCAGCTTCATCTGCAGCTAAGAAAACATCACCTGACCATCCTACAGCTAAACAAATTTCTCCATTAGCTAAATCATCAATATATTGTGAAGAGTCAAAATATTTAATGAAGGGTCGAATTTTTTGGAGCATTTCTAATGCTTCTTCATTAGCTTTAGTATTTTCAGTATTTGGATCGTGACCCAAATAGTTAAGAGCTATTTCCATAATTTCACTTGGCGCATCAAGCATAGCAACTCCACAATCAGCATATTTAGAGATTTCTTCTGGATTAAAAATTAAATCCCAACTTTCAACATCTCCGCCTCTTTCTTCTACTGCTTCAACATTATATCCAATACCTGTTGTACCATACATATAATTAACTGAATAAAGACCCCCAGGATCATGAGCATCAGTTTTTTCTAAAACTTTTGGATCTAGATTAGATAAGTTTGAAATTTTAGATTTATCTAATTTCTGAAATACGCCAGCTTTAATTTGATTTTCTAAAAATGATCCGGATGGAACAACAATATCATATCCGCTATTTCCAGCTAATAACTTTGCTTCCAGTACTTCGTTGGAATCAAATACATCATAGGTAACGTCAATGCCCGTCTCTGCCTCAAAGTTTGCGATTGTATCCTCTGCGATATAATCAGACCAATTGTAAATGAATAGCTCTTCTTTTGCATTTAAAGCAAAAGGAATAATTAAGCTAATCAGAATAATATATAATTTTTTCATAGCACTTCCCCCTTAATAGTTAGTAATCAATAGTAGTCTACTTTTTTTCAAAAATCACAAATTTTTTTGTACAAATCAGGTCTTCTATCTCGGAAATTACCCCAAGATTGTCTATAATTTCTTATTTCTTCGATATTAAAATCGTGAGATCTTAATCCCTCTTCCTCTTCATTCATTTGAGAAACAACATCTCCTACGTGGTCAATGATTAATGAATTACCATAAAATTTAATTGTAATATCTTTTTCATTTTCAATTCCTACTCTATTTGAGGCAACAATAGGAATTTGATTTGCAGCCGCATGACCAATCATTACATTTCTCCAATGTTTTCGTGAGTCTAAATCAGGATCTTGAGGTTCAGAACCAATAGCTGTAGGATAGAATAAAATTTCAGCGCCTTGCATAGTTAAAATTCTAGCGCATTCAGGAAACCACTGATCCCAACAGATAGCACAACCAATTGTTGCAAATTTAGTATTAAAAACCTTAAATCCAGTATCTCCAGGAGAAAAATAAAATTTTTCATTATATCCAGGACCTTCTGGTATGTGTGATTTTCTATAAATATCACTTAAAGAGCCATCGGCATCAATTACAACTAAGGAATTAAAATATTTACCCTGATACTTTTCAAAAAAACTTATTGGCACGACTATATTATTGGATTTACAAAAATTTGAAAATATTTGAAATATGTTATGGGTAGGAAATTCAATAGCTAATTCAAAAAAATCTTCATTTTTAGTTGAACAAAAATATTCTGACTGAAATAATTCTTGAAATAATAATATGTTCACATTTTCATCTGAAGCTTTTTTTGCTATCTCTAAAGCTTTGTTCATATTGCCATCAAAATTATTTTTTGAGGACGCAAATTGTGAACTGGCAACTTTAATCATTTAAACTTTTGGTACATTCATAGTCACGCAATGAATATTACCACCTCCATAATTAATACTTCTCGTATCTAACATTATAATAGATTTATTTGGAAATAATGAAGAAAATAATTCTCTCACTATTGCATCCTGATAAACCATAAACTTTGGAAGTATAATTTTGTTTTCTGTAAAATAAAAATTGATGTAAGAAGACACTAATTTTTTATCTTCTAAAATTATCGGATCTGGAATAGGTACATCTATTATTTCAACCCTATCAATGAAATGGTCTTTAATTATTAGGCTGTTTTTTTTTAAAATATGATAATTAACATCTTCTTTGTTATCTGTGGAAGCTAAGAGATATTTTTTATTTCCAATCGGACACAAGAGATTATCTATATGACCATCAGTATCATCACCTACTAATCCTTCAGGAAGCCAGACAATATTTTTAATATCAAATAGTTTAATTAATTCTTTTTCATATTGAATTTTAGATAAGTTATTATCTCTATTTTTATTTAACAATACACTCTCTGTTGTGAAGAGGTTCTCTTCGTCATCATATGTAATCGCTCCTCCTTCTAGTACAAAACTAGAAGATAAATAATTAATATTTAATTTTTTACTTATAAAATTAGCGATTTCATTATCTTTAGAATAATTGGAATATTTTCCATAACCATTGAATTCAAAACAAATAGACTCTAATTGATTTAAGTTTTTAATAAAAATAGGAGCAATGTCTCTCATCCAAGAGTCATCTAAAGGCACTTCAATAAAGTCTACTTCGCTATTTCCAACAATTTTTCTACATTCCATTAGATCTGATGGATTGCAAAATAAAAGAACCTTCTCATCTGAACTGATCTCGTTAATTAGGTTGGCTATTTCAATTTTAGCTTCACTTAAAACATTACCATATAACTCACGATTACAGGGCCATGCTATACAACAGAACTTATGGGGCAACCATTCAGGTATCAATTTCATTTGAAATAATTCTAATTAGTTAAAACATAAAATGCTAATAAAATTCATTAGTAATGCAATAAAAACTAAAATAAACATAAGGAAATGAATATTTGTATATTAGCTGAAACAAATAAAAATGATCATCGAACACCCTTACTGCCATTAGATATAGAAAATATAAAAAAAAAAAATAAAAAATTAAATTTTTATTATGAGTCATCCACACACAGAATTATTGAAGACAAACACTATAATGCAATTGGGTGTAAAAAATATACTAATCAAAGTATTGATTTTTTTCTCTCACTCAAAAGCATAAAAAAAAAATTTCTTAAAAGAGGATGTGCTTATCTATTTTTTTCTGAAGTAATCCAAAAAAAACCATTAAATATAGAATTGCTTAAAAAAATTATTGATAAGCAATGTAGTTTAATTGATCTAGAGTTAACTAAAAACTCTAAAGGAAAGAATATATTTTTAAATATTGAAAAAAGCACAGAAGCATCAAAAGAGTCAATTGTGATAAGCAAAAAACTGTCAACAATCTTACCTAAAATTATTAAGAACATACATGAAGATATGATTGAAGAAAATTTTATAATAAAAAAGGGTTATTTAAACCACCGTTATATGCATTTAATTGATTACTTAATTTAATTTTCTGGTTTTAGGTTTATAAAAACCATCCACTAAAATCATATGAGGTAAGGTTAAGGCTGCTAGACCAATAAATATAACTTTTAATACTGACTCTGAATTACCTAATATTGGTAACAGGTATAAATATCCAATTAAACCTAAAATCCAAGACAACACCGTAAATATCATCGTTGTGTATATAATTTTTTTATAATGAAAATTATTTCGTTTTAGGTTTCGTATCACATCAACAGTATGTCTAGGAGTGTGAATACAGCAAAAATAAATACTAAAGGTGACTAAAGGATGAGCTATATAAGCAATTAATAAAATAAATGGTATTTCAATAAACTTTATAAATAAATTTTTATTTTTTAAGCATAAATAAAAATAAAAACCGATAAAAAACAAGATAACATAAAAAAAATAATCAACAAAATTAACATATGCATACACATCTGGTCCTGAAAGATATTCAAAAATTTTAAAGGAAATAAATGTTTGAAAAAAAATGACACCAATAACTACGCTTCCTCCATGAGCAATAGATATGATCAGTCTATGAATTTTATTATTAATGCTATTAGCATCACAACTTCCAAAATGATAAATACTAATGAGGAGAAATAATAAAAGACTTATGACGGGAAAGTAGAACCAAAAAAAAATGACTCCAATACTAATACACACATAAAAGATTAAAAACTTCGAAAAACTTTTTATATTTTTAAAACCCAAAAAGCTTGCAATTGCTCCGTCCAATGATCCATGAGGTAAACCAATAACCGCTATAGCAAATAACGCGGAATAAGTTATTGGACTAAGAATAAGAGCATCCATTAATTAATGGAATAATGCCTTTAAAAATGGCTTTTTAGGCATTTTAAAGATGATTTTAAGTCTAATTAGCATATTTGCCTGCCCTGACATAAAAAGGGCAAATTCATCGCCATTAAGGATTTTTCCTAATTTTATAAAAATATCTATAGCCATAATAGAGTCCGCCTCTAATACTTTTAAAAATACCTTATCCATCCATAAATCTATTTTTTTATGAGGGTTTGTAATGTTTTTATTTATTATTAAATCATTCTGAAATAAATCAGAAATTTGTTTTTGAATAAAGCTCATTGCATAACCGCTAGACGGTTTCATTGCTCCAGACATTGTTCCGATATTAATAAAATCATTTTTAGGTTCATCAATTACGGTCATAGGAATTGAACCTTTTTCTTCATCTAATACAGTCCATTCTTTTAAATTATAAAACTTATATAAATAATTCTCTATAGCTTTTATATACCATTCGTCATTTTCTTCATTGAAAGAAAACATTGTAGATTCGATTAAAGCTTTATTTTTAGCAAAAGGAACTAGGTAGATAAAATGGATACCTTTTGATTGATCAACTCTAAAATCCATTAATACAAGTTTGTTTTCGTCAAAAATATCATTTTTTACCTTTATAGTTTGACCCAAAAAATGTTGTTTTAAGTATTTTCTATCTAATTTTGTGCTTCTTGAATCAACAATATTATGAGCATAACAAACATCATCATTATCAAGAGTAATTTCAAAAATTTTATTTTTCTTATAGATTGTTCTTACGTTATTTTGACAAATAACCAGATCTCTCTCACTTTTCAAAGACTCATTTTTCCATTTATCTAAATAGAGAATTTCATATTTGTGCTTTTCTGAATAAAAGCTTATTTCCTCGTCTTGACTTATAATTGACCAAGCATTCCACTTTTTATGAGAGTGTCTAGTCAACTCCTTTGTCCAAGGCATATTCCAAAACCCAAATATATGGTTTTTTTGAGTGTGAATATTTTTGTCTATAGCTATGAATTTTTTATTTATTAATTGATGTCTTTCTTTAAGGAAACTTAAACCAGCAGCACCTACTCCTATTACTGCATAATCAAAAATAGTTTGCATTTACGACTTCCTTCAAATCTTCATGTAAGCCCTCATTATGAATAGGATTTTGCAAAAATCTCCTAAAAAGGTGTGGTATAATTTTTATACTAGTAAAAAATTTTTCAATTGAAGAAAGGTAAACTCTGTCTTTATGCCATAAAATATTATTCTTGATAATTTTGACACCAATTTGCCTATAAACCAATGCAGCTATTCCTAAAGACAAATGAGATCTTATGGGAAGGTATCTAAGTCCGTTCATACCACTTTTATAATATTCATCTGAAATTTTTAAAATTTCTATAATTGCATTTTTAATTTTTAAATTTTCTTTTTCATTGTTTTTACCAATACAAATTGAGTGTAATTTTTCAAAATTTACTCCATCAAATATTTCAGATGGCAAGTATTGTCTATTATGATCTAAGGCATCCTCTTTTACATCTCTTGCTATATTTGTAAGTTGCATCGCAATACCAAGATCTATTGCAAATTTATTTGCATACGTGCTAGAGGGTTTTAAAATGGAACTCATCATTAAACCCACTGTTCCTGCTACTTGATAGCAATAAATTATTAATTGTTTTTTATTTACAATCCTCACTAATCCTTGATCAAAAATAAATCCGTCAATCAGGTCTTTTATTACCAATTGATTTACTTTGTGTTTTTTTAAAAAACTCATCAAAGTATAGCCTGCTACTTTAATTGGTATACTGTTTATAGAGGATTGATAATTTTGAAGCTCTAATAATTTATTACCTTTTTGATCGGCTAAGTCATCTAATAGCCTACAGAAAGAATACAAAATAACGGCTTCTTCAGTTGTGCTTTTTGTTAAAAATAAACTAGCCCAGTAAAATGATTTTCCATTTAATTTTATTAGAGATATTGATTCTTTTAATGAAAGATCTTGGTAATCAATCATAAGGTTTAATTTAATTTAAAATCCTCTTTAATCACTTTTTCTACAATCTTTGCTGAGCAAAGAACTCCGGGAATTCCTGCTCCAGGATGTGATCCTGCGGCAGCAAAGTATAAATTTTTAATTTGAGGATCTTTATTATGGTATCTAAACCAAGCAGATTGAGAAAAGATAGGAGCAATTGAAAAACCAGCACCATGCATGGACCTATAGTCTTTTTTAAAATCATTTGGATCCATCCAAAAAACTTCTTCGACTACATCTTCTAAATTTGGCATTATAGTATTCGACAGTTCTTTGATGATTTTATCTTTTAACTTTGGTCCTTCTATTTCCCAATTAATATTACCTAGTAAATTTGGCACTGGACATAAAACATAAAAACTATCGCAACCTTGTGGGGCAAAAGAAGGGTCAGTCGCAGTTGGACGATGAAGGTATAAGGAAAAATCTTCTGATAGTTTCTTATTTTGAAAAATATCTTTTAGTAAATCTTTAAATCTCTCACTCATCCAAATAGTATGGTGTGCAACAGAGGGAAATTGTTTTTTTGTTCCAAAAAATAAAACAAAAAGCCCCATTGAATATTGAATTAGAGGTTCTGGCTTAAATGTTCTTTTTAATCTCTTCCCTTTGATCATTTCAGCGTAAACAGTTGGCGGATCTGCATTACAAATGACAGCATTGAAATTAACGATTTCTTTGTTATTCAGTCTTAGGCCTGTAACTGAATTATTCTCGAGTATAATTTCATTTACATCAGTATTTTTCATGATGTTTATACCATTTGATAATGCTAAATTTTCAAGCTCTTGGATAATCTTGCCTGTCCCTCCCATACAAAAATAGACACCCCATTTTCTCTCTAAGTAATGGATCAAAGCGTATATAGATGTTGTTGTATGAGGATCACCTCCCACTAAAAGTGGATGGATAGAGAAAGCCTTTCTCATAAATGAGTTTTTTAAATATTTGTTAACTAAACCACTTACAGTTAGATAGCTTTGCAATTTTAATAGAGATGGGATTTGCTTTACCATCTCCCAGAAGGAGCTAAATGGCTTATCTGAAAGTTTTAAATAGCCAATATTAAATATTCTCTCTGAATGCTTCAGTAATTCACGGTAACCAACTGCGTCTTCTTTTGAAAATCTCTCAATTTCTTTGATGGTATCTTCAATTGAAGGTCTATAGTCAAATTCTTGACCATTGTGAAAGTGGAAACGATACCAAGGGTCTAGGGGTTTGAAATCAAGATAATCTTTTGTTTTTAAATGAAATAATTCAAATAATTCATCAAATAAGAAAGGGGCAGTAATCACTGTAGGACCTGCATCATGTTTGTATCCTTTTCTTTCGAATACACGAGCTCTGCCACCCAAACTTCCCAATCTTTCAATTAAAGTGACTTCGAACCCTAATTTTTTCATTCTAAGCGCTGAAGCTAGTCCGCCAAAACCACTTCCAATTATAGCAATATGCTTATTCAATTTAGTTTGAGAATATAGAATTTTTGATAAAAAAAAACCAGGCAAGTAAACTTGCCTGGTTTAAATTGTTACTTATCTAAATTTACGCTTTAGATTCAGATGTAGCTACGTTCCAAATAATCACACCAAAAGCGATCTTATTTAAAACATCAGCAAAGTTGTAAATGATATTTAACATTTCAACATCTGCTGAACCTGTTAGGTAACCAAAAAAGTAACCTAATGGATAAATAGCCCAACCGATTGAAACGATCCATCTCATTGTGCTAAAAGCAGACTGAACTGATGCAGGAGCTTTATCTGCAGCAAGTTTACCAGCTTCACCAGCAAAAACTTCATACAAGATGTAAGCCCAACCAGCCATACCTACGATAAATCCAGCCCATGCATTGATGTAGCCAGCTTCACCCATATAACCTGCGATTAACATAACCATTGTACCAATCATTAATCTCCAGAAGATACCTGCAGAAACTGCTCCGATAGCTCTTAGGATAATGTAGAATTCAACCATTAAAAGAGGAACTGTAATTAACCAGTCAATATATCTGTATACTGTTGGTGTTTCACCTGTAGCGATCCACACATCTCTCATGTAGAAATAGTGAACAGCTGCAACTAGTGTAACTAAACCAGATACAGTTAAAGATGTTTTCCACTTAGCAGAAACTCTTTGAGTTTCTAAGAAGAAGAAGGCTGTTGAAGCAACAAGTGCCATTGAAATCAGCCAAAAAGAAATACCAACAAAATCGTCTTGTGCTAAATTCTCAGCAGCGGAGGCAATTGCCGGCGCCATCACGAGAATTGATGCTGGTACTGATAGTTTTAAAAACTTAAACATGAGTACTCCTTATTCTATGCTTATTACTAAGAATCTAATCTAGAATTGATTCAAAGTTGTTTACTGCGTCGGATTGTGCCTATAATTGGGATTATATCAAGTCAAAAAAACAACTTTTTATTGTAATTAATTCAGGTAAATTAGTATTTAATGAATATCTTTAATGACTTTGTAATACAAGCTTCAGGCATATTCTTTATATTTTTAGCCATATTTTGGTTTTTAAC
Organism: Alphaproteobacteria bacterium; assembly: GCA_029246865.1. Classification (GTDB taxonomy): domain Bacteria; phylum Pseudomonadota; class Alphaproteobacteria; order HIMB59; family HIMB59; genus HIMB59. The sequence continues at coordinate 21,156 of JAQWMI010000029.1, read as the reverse complement.
TAACAAAAACCTTAGCTCCAAGATGAATCCAACGATAAAAAGACTAATTCAGTACGGAATGTTTCTGTTGATAATTCTCTTAGTAATATTTATTTTTAAGAATCATTCAGCAGATTATATTGAAAAATATTCTTAGATAACCAGATAAATCCCAGTTAGAACAAGTAAAATTGAGAAAAAATACTCGATTATTTTTTTTAATAAATGATTTTTAATATATTTTTTTAGAGAAGCTCCAAATAGTGCCCATACACTTATACAGGGAAGATTAATGAGAAATGCAGATATACAAACAAACATAACAGCTATGAGTATATTTTCTTCTCTAGGAAAAAATGCTGTACCGGCCATAATTGCAATTGTCCAAGCTTTTGGATTCACCCATTGGAATAAAGAAGCTTCATAAAACTTCAAAGGTCTACCCGATTGAACTTCATGGTCTTTGATTGAGCCAATCATGCTCCAAGCTAAATATAATAAATAAATTAAGCATAACCATTTCAAATACTCTTGAATTTGAGGGAATTTTTGAAATAGCGAACCGAGCCCCAAACATACTAAAGAGATTTGAATTGCATGACCTGATGAAATACCAAATATATGAGGAATAGTATCCTTGAAGCCAAATTTGATACCAGAAATTGTTAACATTGTATTGTTAGGGCCTGGAGTGATAAACATAGCAAAATAGTATGCTGATAATGCTAATATAAGAGGCAAATCAATCATAGTGAGAATAAAGTTTTATTTCTTAATAAGAAATTGGGAGTCTTGATAAATGATATGAATAGGAACTCCAGTTGATAATTCAACAGAATTAATTTCTTCAATTTTATAAACTTTCATAACTAAAAGTAATGCTCTCAAAGAATTTCCATGAGCAGCAATAAGTATATTACTGTTAAGTTCAGAATAAATTTGAGGAAGTATTTCTGAATCGTAATAACTTTTTACTCTTGAAACGACATCTTCCAAGCTTTCGCCACCTGGAGGTCTATCGCTGTATCCTCTTCTCCATTTATGAACCTGTTCATCGCCATATTTATCAGCAGTTTCTTTTTTATCTAAACCAGTTAAATCACCATAGTCTCTTTCATTAAGAGCTATGTGTTCAATAATTTTTGATTTTTTTTTGAGATCTTCCTGTTGACCTAATTCTTTTAAAATAATTTCAGATGTTCTTTGAGCTCTAGAAAGAACACTTGTATATACAAGATCAAACTTTATACCCAATTCTTTAAAGTTTTCGGAAGCTTTTATTGCCTCTTCAACGCCTTGTTCCGATAAATCAACATTTTTAAAACCAGTAAATAAGTTCAATTTATTCCATTCACTTTGTCCATGCCTAATTAATAAAATGTTTTTCATTAAATCTGATATATATTATTAATAACTTATGGTCAAATTTCGTATCGAAAAAGATAGTCTTGGTAACATCAAAGTACCTTCTGATAAGCTTTGGGGCGCTCAAACTCAAAGGTCAGTTCAAAATTTTAAAATTGGAGTAGGAAAATTTCACTTTCAAGAAGATTTTATTAAGGCATTAGCTTTTCAAAAGAAAGCTGCTGCTTTAACAAATGCACAATTAAAGTTAATGAATAATAAGCATGCCCTTATGATAGGAAAGGTTTGTGATGAAATTATTTACGGAAAACTTAACGATCACTTTCCACTAGTTATTTGGCAAACAGGTTCTGGAACTCAGATAAATATGAATTTTAACGAAGTAATAGCCAATAAATCAAATTTGCTATTAGGTTCAAAATTACCTTCCAATAAACCGTTGCATCCAAATGACGACATTAACAAATCTCAATCTTCAAATGACACAATTCCCACAGCTATGCATTTAGCAACATTAATTTCACTAAATGAAAAATTACTTCCTGAAATTAAAGATATAAAGATGTCAATTAAAAGTAAAATTAAAGAATTTAAAAATATTATTAAAATTGGAAGAACTCATACACAAGATGCTACACCTCTAAGACTCTCCGATGAATTTAGTGCATATTTAGCCCAATTAGAATACGCAGAAAAAACTATTAAAAAATCTTTTTCAAAACTTTTAGAAATTGCTCAAGGTGGTACTGCTGTTGGATCAGGAATAAATGCGCACAAAAATTTTGGAAAGTTATTTGCAAAAAATTTAAGAAAATTAACTAAATTTCCTTTCAAAACTGCCCCTAATAAATTTGAGTCTTTGTCTTCTCATGATTGTTTTATTGAGGTAATGAGTGGTTTAGAGATTCTAACTTCCACCGTATTTAAAATGGCAAATGATATAAGAGTTTTATCCTCTGGACCTAGAAGCGGAATAGCTGAATTGATTTTACCTGCAAACGAACCCGGTTCCTCAATTATGCCTGGTAAAATTAACCCAACCCAATGCGAAGCTCTTTCAATGGTTTGTGCTCACGTCATAGGTCTTAAGTCTTCAATCATGTTCTCATGTAGCCAGGGTCATTTTCAACTGAATGTATACAATCCTGTGATTATTCATAACACACTTGACTCAATTAATTTACTTAGCGACAGTATAAGATCTTTTAATCTGAATTGTCTAAAAGGATTACAGGCTAATAAGAAAAGAATTGATGAACTTTTAAATAACTCTTTAATGCTTGTAACACCTTTGACTAAGGTTATTGGTTATGATTTGTCTTCCAAAGTTGCTCTGAATGCTCATAAAAAAGGTATAACTCTCAAAGAGTCTTGCTTGGAACTTACTGATTTAACTTCAAAAGAATTTGATACTTTAACGGACCCAAAGAAAATGGTCTGATTTAATTAGAGTTAATTATTTTATAATTATTCTCATTCTTAAAAAGTTCTTTAAGAAGATTATATGTTATATAATGACCCGTTTTAAAACCATTATACTTACCAATAATAGGAAGGCCTGATAAATATAAATCACCAACTACGTCTAGAACTTTATGTCTCATAAGCTCGTTCTTGTATCTCAATCCCTCTGGGTTAATCGGCTTAAGATCTTTTATAACAATAGCATTATCCAAAGATCCACCCTTAATTAAATTTTGTGATTTTAAATATTCAATCTCATTGAAAAAACCAAAGGTTCTAGCGTGTGAAATTTTTGAAGGATAACCTCCATTTAAATTTTCAATGTTAATAGTTTGATCTTCATATTTACCATCAAAACTTGATTGAAGGAAGATGTTAAGGCCCTCTTCATTTTGTGTATTAGGAAGTAATTCTCCAAAACCATAATCACAATCAAAACGAACCTTTTTTTTTATTTCAATGGCTTTTTGTTTAATATTTTGATTTTTAATTCCGACTTTTAAAATCTCATCTACGAATAATTTTGAACTTCCGTCCATGATAGGGATTTCTTCATTATCAACAATGACGTCACAATTAGAAATATGAAGTCCAGCAAAAGCACTTAAAAGATGCTCAACAGTTTTCACAGAGCAATTGTTAGTTCCTAGGTTAGTTGAAAACTTTGTCGACATAACATTTTTCCAATTTGCTTTAATTTTTTTATTTAAATCTTTTCTATAAAAAGTGATCCCTGAGTTTTCTTTAGCGGGACGAAGTTCTAAATTGACTTTCAATCCCGTATGCAAACCTATTCCATCAAAATGAATGGTGTCTGATAAAGTATTTTGATCCATTATCTATATTATTGTGAAAACGTTGAGAAATATAAGTTTAGATTTGTAAATTATTGTATTAACTTAAATCTAAATATTTCCTTTTCTTAGATAAGAAGGAACTTCTAGATCTTCGTTGTCAGTGTTCTCAACTGGATGAGAAAGTTCAACAATATCAGGTGAATCTAGAATGTCTTTTTGTTCATCATTATCACCAAAAAGAAAAAGATTTGGGTCTGTTTTTGTTTTATTTTTCTTTGTTTTTTTGGAATCTTTGATGTTTACATCATTTTTTTTTTCAGCTGACATTAAGCTTGTCAATTTATCAAAAAAACTAGTTTTCTTTTTTTCATGCAAATTATCGTAATTTACATTTTCAATCTGTTCATTGTTGTCGTTATCAGGTGCTAATTGAGGAGTTAATTCAAATCCCTCTTGCGTTATACCCTCATCAACAATTGTTCCTAAGTTCATTGTATCAACAGCATCTATATTTTCTTTTTTTTCTTCTTCAGAATTTGAAATATGACTTTCATCTGAAGAAAAAGGTTTATTGTTAATATCTTTATCTACTTGTGGGTACATTAATATACTTTTAGTAGTTTCTTCTATTCCAGTAGCGAATATACTAATTTTAAGCTTTCCAACTAAACTCTCATCAATTAAAGATCCAAAAATAATGTTCGCTTCAGGATTAACGCTTTGTCTAATAATGTTTGCAGCATGATCAACTTCCATAAGAGTCATATCACTGCCTCCAGAAATATTCACAATTACTCCCTTAGCGGTATTCATATCAACATTTTCAATTAATGGATTTGTTAACGCTAAATTTGCAGCTTCGACATGTTTATTTTCACCTTCAGCAATTGCTGTTCCCATCATTGCAAAACCCATCTCTTTGATGACAGTTCTGACATCAGCAAAATCTAAGTTTATAAGACCTGGTTGAGTTATAAGATCTGTCAAACCTTTAACACCGTCAAATAAAACATTATCTGCTTTTTTGAAAGCGTCAGAAAAAGAAGTTTGTTCGTTCGAAACTTTAAATAGGTTTTGATTTGGTATAATTAGTAATGTATCTACACTTTTTTTAAGTTCCTCTAGACCTTCATTCGCAAGATTCATTCTTTTTGTGCCTTCAAAATTAAAAGGAGTTGATACAATAGCAACCGTCACTATATTTGCTTTTTTAGCCATACTTGCAATTACAGGAAGAGCGCCAGTACCAGTACCGCCCCCAAGACCAGCAGTTAAAAATAACATATTTGTATTTCGCAGTTCCTCATTTAACTCTTCTGCACTTTCTTCTGCAGCTTCCTTACCAACACTTGGGTCAGCGCCCGCTCCCAGACCTTGAGTTTTACTAAGTCCTAATTGAATTCTATTAAAGCAAAGAGAATTTTCTAATGCTTGTGCGTCGGTATTTGCAACGATAAACTCGACGTTGTTTAAATTTGACTGGATCATATTATTTACAGCATTACTTCCAGCTCCACCTACACCCATCACAGTAATTGATGGTTTTAAGTTTTTTTGGTCTAAAATCGGCTCTATATCTAGTGTCATGTTACCCCGCGAATTTCTACCTATAGTAGGTCTACGAATCTTTTGTACCATATTTTGTTAGAAAAAGAATCATTTTTTTTTAATAGATTCAGACTTTCAAGGGAATTATTTGCAATTAGCTCATTCATAGCAAAAAGTGACATAATTGAAGGGTTATTCCAAAAGGTTGGTATTCCTTTAACTTGCTTGGGTTCGAATATTTCTACCTCAATTCCAAATTTGTTCTTCAAATAAGGTTTGAGATTTATCTGCATTGATCCACCACCTGTAACTAAATAAGAATAAAAAAACTTTGACTTCGGAACCATTCCCAAAATCATGTTAAAAATTTCATCAATCCTTGATGCTATAATTGATTTAAGATATTCATGGTCAATTTTTCTTTTTAAATTTTTTCCTAATTCTTCCCAGACAGGAATTTCAATCATTTTTTTTTCATTTAAGCCAAGATTTATATGACTAATCTTTAATTTATCTGCAAAATCATAACTGACATTTAAAATTTTAACTAGGTCATTGGTAATAAAGTAACTACCGATGGGTAATGTTTTGATTAAGGATATATTTTCATTTTTTATCATAAGAACTTTTGTGGACCTGTATCCGATATCAATAAAAATAATATTTTTTTTATCTAAATTAAGTGATTTTAAATATAGATAGTAAATTACGTTGGAGTCATAAAGTGAGTGAATATTTACACCGACTCTATTAAAAATATTTTTGTACATATTTATTTGTGAGGAATCAATTAATGTTCCAATAGCATTTAAAGTTAAAGTATCGCAAGCAATACCTATAGGGTTGTCTGTAATAATGTTTTGATCAGTTGTAAAATTCGATCTAAAACAGTGTGAAAATTGCGAATAATATTTTTTGTTAATTGAACTTAAAAGGTTTCTCAAATGGTTATTTTCAACTTGAGAGCCTTTTAATATAATTTTTTCAGATATAAGTAAATTTTTATTAAGACTAGTAGGAACAATTAAGATAACATTTTTTATCTTACGGGGTAATTGTCTTTGCGCTTTATCAATAGAAATTTTTATTGACTCAACAAAATTATCAAAATTAGTTACTGTTTTACCGTCGAAACCAATTGTATTGGATTTTGCAACACTGATAATCTTTGAGATACTATTTTCTTTATCTATGACAAAGGTTTTAATAGAGCTTGAGCCTATATCTATAATAGCAATATCTTTATAAGTCATTTCATTCTAATTGAATTAGTAGCAAAGTTTCTCAAATCTAAATAATTTAGGAAGTTTTGATCATTTATCATAACATCCAGATTGTCATTTAAAAAATTGATCAATTTAGCGTTAACAATTTTAGGTAACATTATTTTTCTTCCATCCATAAAGTAAACATTGTAACGCCTATTGTCTATTAACTCTATTTCTCTTAAAGCTTGGAAAATATTTAATTGACTCAATAAACTAATAAAAGATTTACTAATTTGCACTGTACTTGGAGAAATATCTTTTAATTTTATTTTACTAATAAATGCTTTATCAAAAAAAATACTTTTAGCTAGAGTGCCATTTTGAAATATGACTGTATTGTCATTATCATTAAAAGCAAAAGGAACATGAAGTAAAATATTAATAAAAATTTCATCTTTTCTGATATCAATTGAGAATTGATTAATAAATGTCATATTATTTAAATTTGCTTTTAATAAACTAAGATCTTTAGGTAATTTTGCATAAAATGTTTCTGCAATTGACAAATTTAAAAATGTTATTTTTTTTGATTTGTTGTAATCATTATTAATCATATACAAAAAAATAAATAAGATAATTACAGATACTAAAATTATATAATTAAATATTTTTAATATTTTAAAAATCATCAGCTGTATCTAAAATTAATTTGATTAAACTAAAGTAGGATATTTTATTGTATAAAGCTTGCTCTGGTGCTAAAGAGATATGAGTTAGGCCAGGATGAGTATTAATTTCTAAAAAAAAATACTTATTAGTTTTAGTTCTCTTTTCCATAATGAAGTCTATCCTAGCAATTGATTTACAGCCGGTTAATTTAAAAATTTTCTCAGATAATTTTAAAAGATGGTTATATTCTTTCTTTGGAATTAATGCAGGTAGCACATGCTGGCTAAACCCTTTGGTGTACTTGGCTTTAAAATCATAGATATCAGAATTGAACTTAATATCCGTAACACCAAGCGCTCTCACTGATTTCTTATCCTCAATTACAGTTACGGTAAGCTCTTTGTAAATTGGAATTTTTTGTTCAACTATATTATTATCTTTGATAATTTCAGATAGTTGTTTTTTATTATTAACTATTAAAACTCCATTAGAAGATCCTCCTGTATTTGGTTTAACGATTACAGGATAATTGATGTTATTAAATTTTTTATATGTTTTAGGTATATTGATATTAAGAGATTTTTTTAAGAAAATTTTTGTTAATGTTTTATCTAAGCAAAGACTAGATGAGACTTGATTGGAATGGGTAATAGTTATTTTATTTTTCTCAGCAAAACAAGTTAGACCTCCATCTTCGCCAAATTCACCATGTAACGCATTAAATAAAATAGTAGGCTTAAATGATAATATTTTATTAATATTATTTTTTTTTAAATCAAAGAGATGAACATTATATTTGTTTTGCTTTAAAGACTTATATACGTTCTGTCCTGTTAAAAGAGAAACCGATCTTTCAGAAGACCAGCCACCACATACCACTACAACAGTATTATTTATAATAACTAGACTCCAATAATTCTCAATTCTTTCTCTAATTTAATATTGTGCTTTAACATTACTTTTTCTTCAATATTTTTTAAAAATGATTCTAATTTATCAGGATCAATATAAGGTTCATTTTCAAAAAAATTACTATGCTTTTTTGATAGTTTAACTTCTCCGCTGTAGAAACTATCATCAACAGATGATTGAATGAGCTTCCAAGCACTTAATTTATTATCAAAATCATCTGATTTTTTTAAAGATCTAGGATTTTTAAAAATACTTCCACAGCAATTTGCTCGTCTAGGTTGAGTTTCATTTCTTTTTTGATCTAGATCTTTCATTCTTCTTTTAATATTATCGCGAGATCCTAGTTTAGCTATTAATTCTACGCTAAGGATAATTTTATTTTTTTCTTGGAAACCCTTACGATATGAAAAATTAATTTCATCACCTGATAGTTCTTGAATTTTCAAAGTTAATGTATCAAAAGTTTTAATTTTATGTATTTGATCTTTAATTTCAAATCCATAACAGCCAGCATTCATAAAAATATTACCACCAATAGTTCCAGGTATTGTATAAAGATATTCATAATCACAAATTGATTTTTCGTAACAAAACATTGAAAACTTTAAGTCAAGAACTGATGAACCAACAGTAACAGTTTCTTGATTAAGATTAATATTGGAAAAATCTCCAGATAGTTTTAAAAGCAAACCATCAAATCCTGACGACTTTATTAAAGTATTTGAAAAGTTTCCTATAGTAAGAAAAGGTATTTTGTTTTTATTCAAAAATTCAAACAATTCAGTTAATTGGATGACATTTTTAATATTACAGAAATATTTTGCAATACCACCAGATTTTAGCCATGAGACTTTAGAAGTATCGTAATTAGTTTTAATATTAAATTTTTTAAATTCTTCTTGCATAATAAGTTTTTAATTCACTTGATATAGATCCTGCACCAGCAAAAACAAATAAATTATTTTTAGATTTTTTCATCATATTATCTAAAAATTCAAAAAGATCCTGATAATCATTAATATAGAGTGCTTTTTTCGACTTCACAGTATTAAGATCATTCACTAAATCTTTTGAATTTTTCCAGTTCTTTTTAAGAGATTCGCCTGCTGTATATGTGTCTAGAATAATTACATTTTCAAAATCAGATAAAACTCTTAAATAATCTTTATATAATAAATTTAATCTACTATATCTATGAGGCTCAATAATAAGAAACTTATTTTGTTGTGTAAATAGCATTATAACAGATATTAGTTTTTCAATTTCTAAAGGATGATGAGCATAATCATCAATAAAAGTAGAAGATTGAATTGTGCCAATAGAGTTCATTCTTCTCTCGACGCCTTGAAAAGACAAAAGATCTTTTGATTTAAGCCTAATACCAAGCTCATTTAGGATACAACATACTGATGCGATGTTATAAGCATTATGATGACCTAATAAATTTGAGGTAATATTTTTTAAGGTACTATGGTGACTACTAACTAAATCAAAGATAGTTTTTTTATCTGTAACTTTTATATTCTTTATTATTGTTTGATTAGAAGAATCAAAACCAAATTTATTAATATTTTTAGATTTAATCTTTTTTAAAAATTTGTCATCTCCATTGAGAAATATTTTAGTATTTTTTTTAATTAATTTTTTAATATAAGATTCAACTTTATTTTGTAAATTAGATAAAGATTTATAATAGTCTAAATGCTCTTTATCTACATTTAAATAAATTAAATAATTAGGGATTAATTTAAATACAGTTCCATCACTCTCATCAGCTTCCACTACAACAAATTCACTATCAGTTAAATGAATATTTTGACCATAATTTTTCATTACACCTCCAGAAATTATTATTGGATTTAAGCCCATTTTATCAAGAATATAACCCAATAAAGAAGTTGTAGTAGTTTTGCCGTGTGATCCAGAAACTGCTATAACGAATTTATTCTTACAAATAATTTGGAGTAATTTAGCTCTACTATAAAGAGGGATATTTAACTCTTTAGCATGGATTAATTCAGGATTATTTTTTATTGCTGAAGAGTAGAAAATGATATCCTTTTTTATAACATTAGTTTTTTTATGACCAATAATAACTTTAATTCCATACTTATTTAAAATTTTTGTATTATTATTTTCAGTAATATCACTTCCAGTAACTTTGACACCTTTGTTTTTTAAATATATTGCAAGCGCGCTCATACCAATTCCATTAATACCTACAATATGTACAGATTTAGATTTAAGAAAATGAATATCCATTAATTACTTATAAATGAGGAAATTTTATGAATTGAATAGGGATTAATAAATTGATTAAAATAAAAATTTGATAATATTTTAAAATTATCGTGATTTGGAATTTCATCTTTTATTTTAAGCTTATTAATAAAAAACATTTTGTTAAATTTTTGATGTAAATCTCTTGAATGCAAGTGAGGAACAAAAAAAACTTTGTCTGTGTAGTAAAGTATCTCAAACATTGAGCCAGAACCACATCGAGAGAAAATTAAGTTATAATCATAAAATTTTAAATCATCAATAAAATCAAAAAAATTAATATTTTCGGAAAGTTTTTTATATTGATCTTTAATTGAAGTTTGAGAAGACGGGATTTGAATATTAAATTCAAATTTATCTATTTCTTTTATTGGAATTTTTTTAATATAATCAATAAGCTGGTTATTCAGCTCAATAGACCCTGCGCTACCACCAATTAATAAGATTTTATTTTTTCCTACTTCTGGTTTACCGTTCGTATGGAGTACTTTTTTAAAAAAGTTACCAACATAAATTTCTTTTGATTTTAAACCTACTTTAGGAAATGAAATAAAAGAGAAATTAGAAAACAAATAATTTATTTTATTAGCTAATCCATAGATAAAGTTTTGTTCATGTATATAAGTCTTATTTTTTTTCAAAAATATATTAAAAACTTTGCTTAAACATATCGGTAATACTGAAAGATATCCTCCGAAACCAATAACCTTGATTTGATTATTTATAATTAGTGTTTTTGATAAAAAAATAAATTGCGCAAGAAATAAATTTAATTTGCTAGTCTGATTAAATATTCTAATTTCACAATTAGAGTTTGTTATCAATCTGATATAGTTTTGACCAGCCGAATTAGTAATAAATATGATTTTTTTTTTAAGTTTTGCCAATTGATTGATTAGACTAATTGATGGCAATATATGGCCACCAGACGATCCGGCAATAACTATATAATCAATTTTCATTTAGTATGATTGTATTTACAATATTGGAATTTTCTAAGTCATAAATATCAAATATTATTTGGTTATTTTCAATTCTTTTTATTTGAAATTGATTTTCATTTATTAACTGTATGTCATTTATTTTCGCAGATTCAGGCACTATATAGGTTTTAACGTTAGTATCTTGTACTTTTATAAAAATTGTGTATACGATAACTAACAGTCCTACAACTATTAGAACACCTTGTAATATGATGAGTGTCATTAATAATTTTTTTTTGTTCATATAATATCTAATGAAATCTTATAATTATAAATCTTTCAAAATTGAAATCTTATATGAGGATGACCAATTAGCAATATTAAATAAGCCATTTGGTCTTTTAACTCATAAAAAAAATTTAAATGATGAGGAGCCCTCACTTTGTGAAAGCTTAAAAATTAACTTTGACATTACAGATGATGAACCCCTAAAAGAGGGTATCGTTCATCGTTTAGATAAGTTCACAAGTGGAATTATCATTATTGCAAAAACAATTTATATCAAAGAGGAATTAAAAAAATTATTTAAAAATAGAAATATAAATAAATATTATACAACTTATGTGATTGGTAATTTTTTGGAAAAAGAAATGGAAATCAGCGGCAATATAGCAAGGCAAGATAAGCAAAGAACTAAATTTAAAATGACTGATGATGGTGGTAAAGACTCTTTAACTATAGTTAAGCATTTAGAGACATTTTTCGGTTCTGTTAGCTTATTGGAATGTAAAATTATCACTGGTAGAACACATCAAATAAGAGTGCATTTATCTAATATCGGCTATCCATTAATTGGAGATAGGGATTATAAAAAAAACTTAGAGCAAAAATTTATGCTAAAAAACCTTCCCAATCATATCAAGTTATTCATTGATAATTTCTCAAGACAGGCACTTCATTCATCTAGAATTAACTTCAAACACCCTGTTACTAATGATTTAATTGATGTACTATGTTTATTACCTGAAGATCTAAAACATTTAGATAAGGTATTGAGAAATGGTTGATAAAAAAAGAAATTTACTCCCTGTTATAACCTCTGAAAACGATGTTTATCCTTATTTAAAAAAAATAAGTCAATTTCCATTATTGTCTGATGAGGAAGAGAAAAATTTGGCCTATAAGTGGGTTAAAGATGGCGATATAGATGCCGCGCAAAAATTAGTGACAAGCCATTTAAGATTAGTTGCTAAAATAGCTATGGGCTATAAAGGCTATGGACTTCCTTTATTTGATTTAATTTCAGAGGGAAATTTAGGATTAATGCAAGCCGTTAAAAAATATGATCCTGACAAAGGGTTTAGATTAGCAACATATGCAATTTGGTGGATAAGAGCTTCAATTCAAGAATATGTACTGCATTCTTGGTCACTTGTTAAAATTGGAACAACAGCTGCACAAAAAAAATTATTTTTTAATTTAAGAAAACTACGGAACCAATTGAAAAAATATGAAGAAGGGTACTTAAATAACGATCAAATTAAGTCCATATCTCAAGATTTAGGTGTTACTGAAGATGAGGTAAAACAGATGGAAGGAAGAGTTTTTAACCAAGATTTTTCACTCAATACTCCATTAAATGATGAAAATCAGAGTGAATGGATTGATCAGATCGAGGACGAGAATATGGATATTGAAAATAGAACAGAAAAAAGCGATGAATTAGATAAACGTAAAGAGCTTTTTAATGTTGCAGTCAAAACACTTGAGTCAAGAGAATTAGAAATTCTAGAAGCTAGAAGACTAAAAGAACCAGCTAAAACATTAGAAGAACTAAGTCAGAAATTTTCTATTAGCAGGGAAAGAGTGAGGCAAATAGAAAACAAAGCTATTAAAAAGCTTCAAGAAGAAATTAAAAATATTTCTGAAAATAAAATGATAGGGAATGCTTAAATTATTTTAGGATCGTTTCATTTCTGTCAGGACCAAAAGAAATAATAGTTATTGGGATATCTAAATAGTTTTCAATATAATCAATAAAATTTCTAAGAGCGTCAGGGGCTGATTTATAATCTTTCATTGGAGTCAGGTCTCCCCATTTTTTAAATTTTTTAAAATCACTGTCATCAAGATCAATATTTTCAAGGATGTTGCTGGAAGCAAAATTTATTTGGTCATAAAGCTTTCCATTATAGCTTTTACATATTCGAATTTCTTCAAGGTCGTTTAGAACATCTACTTTTGTTATACATAGCTCTTTGGTGTTATTTGCAACACAACTATATTTTAACGCCACTAAGTCTAGCCAGCCACACCTTCTTTTCCTTTTTGTTACAGTTCCATACTCAAAACCTTTTTCTGCCATGTAATCACCAATTTCATTTGAGAGTTCAGATGGAAAAGGTCCATTACCTACTCTTGTCGCATAAGCCTTAAATATACCTAAGGTTTCATAAGATTTATTTATTGCAGAGCCAATTGGAATATAAGAAGAAATTGTATTAGATGAAGTAACAAAGGGATAAGAACCGTAATCTAAATCTAGCATAGCTCCTTGTGCGCCCTCAAAGAGTATTTTTTTATTTTCATATGTATTATTGATGAAGTTATTATCAATAATTAAATCCTGCAAATCTTTATATTTTTCTGAAAGAAATTTCTTATATTCATCTAAGTCAATAGGTTGTTCATTATATTTGACTAAAATAGGATCATAGAAGCTTTTAATATTATTTAATTTGCTATCTAAAATATCTGTACTGGATAAATCAGAGAGCTTAATACTTTTTCTTCCAACTTTGTCTTGATACGCAGGCCCAATTCCCTTTGCTGTTGTGCCAATTTTAGAATTTCCTTCTAAAATAGATTCATTAATTTTATCTAATTTTTTATGGTAATCTAAAATTAAGGAAATATTTGATGATAGGTAAATAGTTGGATTAGGAATTTTTTCTTTAAAGGATTTTAATTCGGTAACAAAATGATCAGGATCAAGAACAACTCCTTGGCCTAAAAAACATACTTTACCTCGTATCGCTCCAGAAGGTATAAGATTTAATTTATAGGTTAGATCATCGACAATAACAGTATGACCAGCATTATTGCCACCTTGATAGCGCACAACTAAATCATAATTTTCTGATAAATAATCAACAATTTTACCTTTACCTTCATCTCCCCATTGAAGACCAATTATAGCTTTATTCATTAAATTAACTCCACCCAATTGTCTATGTTACAAGAAAAACCAAAACCATTAAGAACTTTATTATTTTTTTTATATTTATATCCGCCACCTTGAGCTAATACTTTTTTTGATAAATCAGAATAAACATAGAAAAAAATCTCTCTGTGATAATCTTTAGAAAAGAAATTTTTTTCATTATTTGTAACGAAGGGGACTTTCTTATTTTTTATAGAAAAAATTTTAATAAATTTTGACGTATCATTCTTAGATGATTTTTTATCTAAAATGAAACTGTTTTGATTTGATAGTTTTGGATCAGTAAAAACAAAGCAAAAATTTTTTTTGAGAACAGAATTAAGGTATTCAATCAAAAGATCAGTAGTGAGAAGAAATGATTTGGAGTCTAACTGATTTATTATCTCTATACCATGCTCTCTAAACTGTTTTATTTGAGAAGTAACAAGATCTCTCTTAAAAACATCCCCCATATAATATAAGTTTTGTTTAGAAGATGCTTCTCGGCTTATGACAGAATTCAACACTTGACCAGTTATATCTGATCTTAAAATTACCTCTTCAGATACTTTTTTATTTGTAACAACAGAGGTAAAAATTCTGTTAAAAGATTTCTTTTTTTTTAAAAGGCTGACAAATGAGTTGTCAAGATTTTCATATTTTTCAGCAGTTTTGGAAAATTTTGTATCAAATGAATTAACAAGCATCAGAAATAGTTTTAATAATTTTAAATTTTAAATTTTTAATCAAATTTACTTTTATACTTCTTTTATCGTATTGCAAGTTAACTCTAAGAAGTGGTTCAGTTCCCGAAGGCCTTATAGAATAAAGTATTTTCTTATTATTAATAATTTTAACTAAATCTTTATAGAGTTTTTCTTGTTTTACTAAAAAAAGCTCTCTGTCTATATTTTGATTAATTTCGACAACCTCAAACATATTAATATCTTTTTTCAATTGACTTAATTTTTTATTTTCTAATTTCATAATATTCATGACTTTTATAGCAGTCACCAGTCCATCTCCAACTAGGTTATGATTCTTAAAAATAAAATGGCCTGAAGGCTCTCCTCCAAGTAAATATCCATTTTTATTGATGGCTTCAATGATATTTTTATCTCCCACCTTAACCCTTAATAATTTTATACCTATTTTTTTTAAAGACTCCTCAAACCCATAATTGGCAATTTCATTACTCACAATAGTTGAACCTTTTTTTAGTAATTTCTTTTTTACATAGTGATTAGCAATAATATACAGAATTTCCTCCCCACTTAAAGTTATACCTTTTTCATCTATTAAAACGACTCTGTCAGCATCTCCATCTAGACAAATCGCAATATCTGCTTTTCTTTTTAAAAGCTCTTTAGTTGCTTTTTTTGGATACAATGAACCGCAACCTAAATTAATATTTGTTCCATTTGGCTTATTATTAATTGTTTTTAAATCTGCTCCAAGTTCATAAAGAATTTGAGGTGCAACTTTATATGCGGCTCCATTTGCTGTATCCAAAACAACTTTGAAATCATTAAAAATTATATTTTTTTCAACCGTTTGTTTGAGAGCTTCAGAATATCTTCCTATAGCATCACTCAGTCTCTCAGCTTTCCCTAAAGAATTAGATTTAATTTTGTGATTTTCAAAGTCATAGTTAAAAAATAATTCTTCAATTTTAATTTCCTCTTCTAATGAAATTTTAAAGCCATTAGAGTTAAAAAACTTTAATCCATTGTCTTGATATGGATTATGAGAAGCTGTAATCATTATAGAAAAGTCAGCTCTTAAAGATTTTCCTAAAAGACTTAAGGCTGGAGTAGGTAATGGTCCTACTAATATAACATCCATACCCATTGATATTAAACCTGCAGTTATAGCAGGCTCAAATATGTAACCCGAAAGTCTTGTATCTTTATTAATTACTACTCTATTTATAGAAGTTTTTTTTTTAAGAACTATTGATGCAGCTTTTGCTAATTTTAAAACACTTTCAGCAGTAAGCGGGTATTCATTTACTTTACCCCTGATTCCATCTGTCCCAAATAATCTCATAAGGTGTAAGAATATAAGAAAGTAAAATTAATTTGGAAGCGGAAAATTTTGATCTTTTGTAAATGTTGGTAAAGGGCTCTTCTTACCTTTTGATTGTTCATTGTTTTTATCAGAATTGTCAGAACTACTACCTAAATCGTCGTCTCTATTTGGCTTAATACCTTTAATAAGATTTTTAATTTCTTCACCACTTAAAGTTTCATACTCTAATAAACCTTTTGCAATGATATGCAGATCTTTAATATTTTCTTCTAAAATTGTACGAGCTCTTTTTTCCGCATCAGCAACAATTTTGATAACTTCTTCATCAATAATTCTAGCAGTTTGTTCTGAAATATTTTTAGATTGAGCTACTGAATGACCTAGGAATACTTCCTCTTGATTTCCACTATATCTCACTCTGCCCAATTTTTCACTATAACCAAACTCAGTTACCATTTTTCTTGCTAAACTTGTTACTTGCTGAATATCACCGGCAGCACCAGAACCTATTTTTTCAGGTCCAAATATTATGTCTTCAGCTATTCTTGCGGCAACTGTAATGACTAATTTGTCTAAAAATTCATCTTTTCTGTGAATTACTTTGTCATGATCGGGAACGCTCATTACAAAACCTAACGCTCTTCCAGTTGGAATAATGGAAGACTTATAAATGGGGTCAGCATGAGTGCAATGAAGATTCGCCAATGCATGTCCAGCTTCATGATAAGCGATAACCTCTTTCTCATCTTCAGAAATTATTTTCGATTTATTTTGAGTGCCGAGCATTACTTTGTCTTTTGCCTCTTCGAAGTCAATCATCGTTACCATTTTTTTATTTTTTCTAGCAGCCGTCAGAGCTGCTTCATTAACGATATTAGCTAAATCTGCTCCAGAAAAACCGGGAGTAGATTTTGCAATGGCAATTGTTTTTACTGAGTTATCCATTTTGATCTTTTTTGTGTGCACTCTTAAAATTTTATCTCTTCCAATAATATCTGGAGCCGGAACTACAACTTGTCTATCAAATCTACCGGGCCTTAATAGTGCTGGGTCTAGAACATCTGGTCTATTAGTTGCAGCAACAATTATAATTCCTTCATTAGTCTCAAATCCATCCATTTCGACAAGTAGCTGGTTAAGAGTCTGTTCTCTCTCATCATTTCCACCACCTAGGCCGGCTCCCCTATGTCTTCCGACAGCATCAATTTCATCAATAAAAATAATACAAGGTGCACTTTTTTTGGCTTGTTCAAACATGTCTCTTACTCTGCTCGCACCAACACCAACGAACATTTCTACAAAATCTGATCCAGATATTGAGAAAAACGGAACACCTGCTTCACCAGCAATAGCTCTTGCTAGAAGAGTTTTACCCGTACCTGGGGATCCTACCAATAATGCTCCCTTTGGTATTTTAGCACCTAGTTTTTGAAATTTATGTGGGTCTTTTAAAAACTCAACAACTTCTTCTAAGTCCTGTTTAGCTTCATCAATTCCAGCAACATCGTTAAAAGTAACCTTTTGTTTATTTTCATTTAGCAACTTAGCTTTGGATCTTCCAAATCCAAGCGCACCACCACCTTTGCCTGACTGCATTTGTTTCATAAAGAAAATCCATACGCCTATAAGTAATAACATTGGAAACCATGATAAAAATATACTTAAAAGAGGATGCATACCGCTTTGCTCAGCACTTGCAACAATAGATACATTCGATTCTGATAATTTTTGAATTAAGTTAGGATCTCTAGGAGAGTAAGTGGAAAACTTAAGACCATCAATTGTTTCACCGTAGATATTACTTCCTTGAATTTCAACAGATTTAATTTGTCCTTGACTAGTTTTTTCAAGGAAAGAAGAATAAGAATATTCGATAGAACCAGAGTCGATTTGAGAATTCTTAAAAATGTTAAAAAGGGCTAAAAGTATTAAGCTTATAACAACCCACACAAATATGTTTTTCGAGAAATTTTTCATATAGTAATAATATAGTTAAAGTTTTTTTTGTTTAAAGGGCTGAATTTGAATAAATTTAATTAACGTATGAGATATATGTATAAAACCTGCCTTAACTGATCTTTTTTTATTCAAATTGCTAGATTTTGAAATTATTGATAAGGCATTTTCAATATTTGATGATCTAATTGTGTCAATTGGTGACATCATTAAAAAAACCTTATGGAGCAAATATTTCTTAATAATTAAAGGTAATTCATTATATAAGCCTTTTTCAATAGATATTGAGTCTTTTGTGATTGTTATAAAAGACATCAAAAAAGAATCAAGACTGAAAATATTGCCCAAAGATTTATAGTAATTATTTAAGTCAAAATAATTTTTCTTTTTAATTAAATAATTTCTAATTTTATTTCTGGTATATATATTTTCAATGTTCGTTCGGTCTTCATACCATCTAATTTGATTTTGATTTGCAAAATCTAAAATATCTTTTTTTTTAAATATTTTTAAAGGTCTTTGAAAGTAAAATCCCTCATACAACTCTGAAAAAATATTTAAATTACCCTTGATGCCAGATAGTTGTATTTTTCTTAACAAAAGGGTTTCAAGTAAATCGTCATAATGATGGCCAAAAAAAATATTTTTTATTTTTTTATTTTTAGCATAACTAATGATTTTTTTAATTCTTAAATTTCTTGATTTTTCTTGAAAATTTTTTCCTTTTAGTTTTGAACCAATTTTAAAAATTTTATAGGAATATAATTTCTTAATTTTGTAAAAATTTAAAAGATTTTCAATTTCTATACTACTTTCAGGCCTTGATTGGTGATCAAAAATTAAAATATGAATTTGTTTCTTATAAGAGAAGTAATTTTTTAATAAAAAAAATAAAACAGTGCTGTCAACTCCTCCAGATAAGGAGATAATAATCTGGTCTTTCTTGTAAATAAGATTTTTAGAGCAAAAATTATTAATGAATTTTTGATTAAGAGCTTCTTTTTTAATCAATAATTAAACCGCAGCTTTGCTCCTCTTGCAAATTTTTAGAATCTTCAATTATGCCTAAACTATCAATATAGTCCTCTGAAAAAATTATATCTTCCATAACAAGGCATGCATTTTCTTTGTCACCAATTTTTACTAATGACTTAGCTAACCAATAATAATTATCAGCCTTAAAAGAGGATATATTTTGAAAATCTCTATGCCTTATTCCAAAATATTTAATAGCTTCAATAAATTCGCTATTAATAAAATAAGTTCTTCCTAACCAATAATAGGATTCAGCAATAATTTCCTTATTGTCTGAATTTGATTGAATTATCTTCAACAGACTCTCAATAGCACTAGGGTTATCCAAAGAGGCCATGAAGTTTTTAGCTGCTCCAAGCTCCTTTTCAATATCTAAAGGAATTATTTCTGGTTCTAATTCAATAATTTCATTTTGCTTTTCCTCAATTGTAAGATCATCAACACTTAATGTATTTTTGTTTTCAGAAGTAGATTTTGTTTCTTCTTCAAGATTATTAAGGCTAATTTGACCTAGCTGATTATTGTCATTAGTTTCCGTAATAATGGAAGATGAGTCCTGTTGAGTAATAATTCCGTCCGAGTCACTTATATTAGAGAGAGTAACTTCATTTTTATCTAAATAAAGAGAGTATAAATCACTTATTTTAATCTCTAATTCTTCTAGCCTAAAATTAATATTTTTTAAAACCTCTTCGAGGTCTGATATTTTATCAGACGACACAACTTTTTTAATATTAGAAGAATTATTATTTTGGTTATCTGGATTAAGGTTATTATAAACAAAACTTTGTAAATCTTGTAAATCATTAGTTAGTCTATCTAGATCATTTGCGATCTTAGAATTTAATTCATCAGAGATTAAAAGATTGATTGATAATATTGATAATATTATTGAGTAAAAGAATTTCATTTCATTTTAGCCTCACTCGTTATAGTGAGTGAGGCTAATAAAATTATTTAATTTGATACAGTAGTAACTGATCTTCTATTTTGACTCCAAGCTGAGTCAGTAGATCCAACAACTTCAGGTCTTTCTTTTCCAAAGCTAACTGTATTCATTCTTGAATTAGATATTCCAGCATCCATCAAGTATGTAAATACGGCATTCGCTCTTTTTTCTCCTAAAGCTAAGTTGTATTCTCTAGTACCTCTTTCATCAGCATGACCTTCAATAGTCACATTTACATCTGAGTATTGTTTTAACCATGCAGCTTGAGCATCTAATGTAGATTGACCATCAACAGTAAGTTCAAAACTATCAAATTCGAAGAATACTCTATCTCCTACGTTAACTATTAAATCCTCTTGAGATCCAGCGGTTATACTGCCACCACTATTGACATTTTTTTGAGTACCTGCACAAGAAGTAAGAATCAAGCCAGAAACTAGTATTATAAAAAGTTTTTTTAACATTTTGTTATTCTCCGCGTATTTAAACTATAGTTATAATAGGTTAATCATCAATTAGTTCCTTAATCAAGATATTTATTACCCATTTTATTAGTCTTTTTTTTGTAAATAGCTATAATAATGGTGACCAGGCTGGGTCTGAGGCGTCCCTTGGAGTATTAATTTTTCTCTCATTATAACCAGTAATATCAATAAAATGTATTGAGGTTTGACCTCCTGTTCCATCTTCATTAGACCTCTGCTGTCTGTGATAGATTAAATACCTGCCATTTGGTGACCATGCAGGAGATTCTAAAGAGAAATCTTTAACAACAACCCTTTCATTTCTGCCATTTGTATCCATTAATCCAATGTGAAATAGTCCTTGAGTTAGTTTT
>JAQWMI010000028.1 GCA_029246865.1 Alphaproteobacteria bacterium | reverse complement strand
TCATATGATAGATCAAGTAAATTGTCTGATGTTAAATTAGGATCATAGGCAATTTCACTTTCGCCTGTGTTAGCAAGAATTTGAAATTCATGTGATAAATTACCACCAATAGCCCCTGAGTCAGCCTTAACGGGTATTGGTTTTAGACCTAATTCAATAAATGTTTTTAAATAATTTTTAAAAAAGGTTTGATAAGTTTTAACAGCATCGCTTTCATTTAAGTCAAAACTGTAAGCATCTTTCATAAGAAATTCTCTACCTCTCATCACACCAAATCGAGGTCTAATTTCATCTCTAAATTTCCATTGTATGTGATAGAGGTATTTGGGAATATTTTTGTAACTATTAACATAATCATTAAATAAGTCTGTTATAATTTCTTCATTAGTTGGACCATAGAGAAGTTCATTGTCATGCCTATCCACTATTCTGAGCATTTCTTTACCATAGTCATCATATCGTCCACTTTTTTTCCATAATTCAGATGACTGAATTGTTGGCATTAATAATTCTTGGCAATTAATTTCATTTTGATTTTTTCTTACTATATTTTCTATATTTCTAAGTACTCTTAGACCCAATGGAAGCCAAATATAAATTCCAGATGTATGCTGTTTGATCATAGAAGTTCTCAGCATCAACTTATGTGAAATGATTTGAGCTTCTTTCGGTGACTCTTTTAAAGTGTTTATTATATAATTAGAAAATTTCATTTAATTAAGTTAAATAAGAATGCCTCATTATCAATTAATATTAAAGAAATAATTAGAGAGCCAAGTAATGAAAAAATAGCTTTTACTAATAAATATGATTTTCCAGGTATTCCCATAACAAAATTTTTTCTTTTAATAGGTAAAATTATCATAAAAATAACCCACCAAATAATAAATAGAAAAAAAAGAAACCTCATATTATTGAGGTGTGTGCCATAATTTCTGGCTTTAAGCCATAAAATTTACCAAAAGCCTTTTTTGTAAAATCCAATAAAAATTCATTAAGAGTTGATTCATTAAGATCACTTTTTAAAAACAATAATTTATTTAATAAATTTTCTTTTATTTCTTCAACAAGAAGTTCTGAACTATCATCAAATGGGAACCCTTTTTTTTTGATTTGCATATCTAAAATTTCTAATTTTTTATTAATTATTAAGTTAACACTAGCCGCACCGTTAAAAATCATTTTAGACCTCTCATTAAGAAATAAGGAGTCTTGTATGATATTACTCTGAACAATAGGTAATTTAGAAATGATGTATTGATCAATAATTTTATGCTTTTTTTCTTTAAGATCTAACTCACATAAATCACCACTCATAGATATTATTGAATTAGTAATGCCTAAATTATCAGCAATTTCCATATGGGATGTTAAATGCATATATTCTCCGTGCATAGGTATGAAGGACTTAGGTTTAACGTACTTATAGAGTTCAATAATTTCTGTTCTACTAGGATGACCGGAAACATGAATAAATTCGTCCTGATCATCAATAATTTTGAGACCGAGTGAAGCAAAAGAGTTTTTTAAAAAGGATATAGACTTTTCATTGCCTGGAATTTCTTTAGATGAAAAAATAACATTGTCTTTTTTACTTAACTTAATGTTGTTATGAGTTTCAGTAGCAATTTTCATCAAAGCAGAATTTTTTTCACCCTGACTACCCGTACAAATTAATAGAGTATTATCTTTTTTAAAATCTTTAAATCGTTTTTCATTAATGATTTCAAAATTATCAATTAGACCTTGTTCGATAGCTGTCTGGACAGCACGTTTAACACTTCTACCAATAACAAAAATATTTTTATTTAGAGATTGTGCAGTTGTAATTATAGTTTTTAGTCTAGCAATATTTGAGGAAAAACAGGTTACTACTATTCTTCCTTTAAGTTCTTTGAATATTTTATCAAAACTTTTTACCAATTCAGACTCTGATCTTGAGGAAGTAGTGACATTAGCGTTTGTAGAGTCGCCAACTAATAAATCTAATTGTTGATCTTTTAAAATATCATAATTTTTAATATCAAATTTTTTACCAACAACAGGGTTGGCATCAATTTTCCAGTCTCCTGTATGGTAAATATTACCATTTTTGGATTTAATTAAGACGCCGCATGGATCGGGAATTGAGTGTGTAGTTGGCACTAAAGAAAAAGAAAAATTATTAAATTTTATTTCTTCATAAGGTTTAATTATTTTAAATTTATTTTCAAAGTTTTGAACTCTATTAAATTTATGTCTTATGTAGGCAAAAGTAAATTCTGTACAATAGATGGTAAAATTAATTTTATCAAAATAATACTCAAGACCACCAACATGATCTTCATGGGCATGAGTAAGAATTAGAGCTTTTGGTTTTATATCTTTATCAAGAAAATAAGATGGATCTGGAATACTTATGTCAACACCAGGAAGCTCATCACCAGCAAAAGAAATACCAGCATCAATAATTAATTGCTCACCACCAAAAGAATAAAGGTAGTTATTACCACCAATTTCGCCAATTCCACCTATGGAAAAGAAAAAATCCTTTTTTTTATTATTTAAATGCTTAGATAAATTCATTAAAAGTTCTCATAATAATATTTGAGGCCAGAAAAAGTTAAGTTCTTATGAAATTCCATATCTTTAGTATTTTTTGAAAAGATAAAACCGTGACCACCTGTAACTACTTTTTTAAATTTCTTTTTAAAGAGTTTTTGTAATTGGTCTGCATATCCATTTATCATATGAGAATATCCATTAAAAGAGCCTGACAGTAAAGCATTTTTTGTATTAGTACCATAAACTAATTTAGTAGGTTTAATTTGAAAGTTATTGATCAGAGAAGCTGAATTGACAAGATTCTTATAGGATGTAGTCAAACCTGGCAATATTACGCCTCCTGTATAAGTATTATTAACAATGATATCAATTGTAGTAGCTGTTCCAAAGTCAATTACTAAAAAATTTTTTCTTAATGGATAATAATATTTTAAACCAAGATAATTTATGATTCTATCTGCACCCAATTCATTTATATTAACCTTTGGACTAACAATCTTTTTAAAATTATTTTTATTAATTATCTTATACTCAACATTTTCAGAGATAAATTTGCTAATGATAATTTTTGTAACTTCTGGTACGACGGAACAAATTAAAAAATTTTCATCACTCTTAAGATCCTCTAAAAAAAAATTAATAATAGGATTAGTTAGATTTTTAGAATAATCAATATATTTAAAAGAATAAAGCTTACCTTTATTTAACTTACACTTTTTTATAGAAGTATTTCCAATATCGATAAGTATAGTCAACGTATTTCCCCATAACTAATGTTTTTAATTAAATTATCCTGTCTTATTTTTAAAGAAAAATCTTTATTTAGTGACAATACTTTTACCTGCTCTGTTATACTATTATTAAAATGATGACTATAAGAAGTTGAATTTTTAATAAGATTTTTATTCAAATAATTAGAAATAGAGAGATTATTAAATTCAATAAAAATATTACTATTTAGATATTTTTGTAAAGAGCCTGATAGATCTAATAAATTAATCTTCTTACCTAGTATTAAACTAAGGGATGTTGAGCGAAAATTTGTATTAATAATTTTGTTATTAACATTGATACCAATACCTATTTTAAATGTGCATAAAGATCCAATAATTATATTTTGTGTCAATATTCCCAATACTTTTTGATCTTTAAAATATAAATCATTAGGCCATTTATAATCAAATTTTATATTAAATTTTCTCTTAAAATATGAATGCAATAAATAACAAATAAACGTATTCATAGATGTAATATATTTTTTTTTATAATTAAAAATCATAGTAAAATAAAGATTACCTTTTGGACTATGCCATTTACGATTATATCGTCCAACTCCCTTAGTCTGGTTAAAAGATTGTATTAATAAGATATTTTTATAATTAACTTTATTTAACAGATAATTAGGAATGTCTTGCGTACTTTGGACATTATTGAATAAGACACTAATCAATCTAACTAAAATAATTGTTTATAATAAAAATTATAGGGTCAGGATAAAATGCAAAAAAGGTAACAAACAATGCACTTAGAATGTAGGTAACATTATGGTAAAACATAGAATTTTCTTGAAGTGTATCTTCACCCTCGTTAAAAAACATAGTTTTTATTATTCTTAAATAATAAAAAGCAGCAATTACTGAACTAAGAACAGCAATAAGTGATAGATAGATCAATCCTTCATTCATGGAAGCGGTTAGTATAAAAAACTTCGCAAAGAAGCCTGCAAAGGGTGGAATTCCAGCTAAAGAAAAAAATAAAACAAGAAGAGCAATTGCTTTTGATTTATTATGAGTCTTTAAGCCAGATAAATCAGTAATTAATTTTATCTCCCCTAAATTATTTCTTAATGTGAGCAAAATAGAAAAAACACCAAAACTAGTTACCAAATAAATGATTAAGTAAAAGAAAAATATTCCCTGTGATAAAAATTGAAAACTTAAGATTGAAAGTAAAATGAAGCCAATATGATTTATAGAGCTAAAAGCCAGTAATCTTTTTATGACAGTTTGAGTCATAGCGCCATATGCTCCAATTAGTAGTGATAGAACACAAACAAATTTAAATATAAAAATAAGAGAACTGTAGGAACTTATGTCCATTTCAATGAAAAACCTAAATAAAAAAATAAGTGATGCAAATTTGGGAAGGGTCGCAAAAAACAGTACAGAAATTGTTGGAGAACCTTCATAAACATCTGGTGTCCAAATATGAAATGGTGCTGCTGAGACTTTAAAGAATAATGCAATAACTATTAAAGTTAAACCTATTTCAGTAAAATAAGTAACATTTTTAATATCAGAAAACTGAATAGAAGCATTATCAAAATAGACCATAGATATTCCAAAGAGTAAAAAACCAGAGGAAAGTGCTCCAAGTGAAAAGTATTTAATTCCAGCCTCATTGGACTGAGAATTTTTTGTGTTAAATGCAGCTATAAGATAGAGTGATAAAGATTGGAGTTCAATACCAATAAAAGCTGTAAGAAAATTATCACTTGAAATTAGAACGAAAGAACCAAGAGTTGCAAATAAAATAAAGAGTAAAAATTCATATCTATAGATAGATTCATTTACTAATGATTTATTAATCAGTAATAAATAAATACTAGTAAATAATGCAATTATTATTTTAGATAAAATAATAACATTAAAATCTTTTAACAAACTTTCTGTACCTTCAAAGCTGTCACCAAAGGAAATAAATAAATAAGCTATAAATAAGAAACCTATGGAATTAATACCGGTTAGAATATTTTTAGATGATTTGTAGAAAAGGCCGATTAATAAAGAAATCAATATTAATGATAATATTAAGATCTCAGGTATGAAGCTAAATAAATTAATCATTATATAATTATAAGACCTACACTCTTATCTATTAAATTGAAAAGTATTTTTGGGTAAACTCCGAGTAGAATTACAAAAAAACCTAACAATGAGAAATATATAATTTCAATAAACTCAAGATCTTTGATTTCAGATAATGTTTCTTTTAATTCTCCGAAATTAACATTTTTAAACAAAAGAAGCATATAAGCTGCTCCTAATACTACTCCTATAGCAGTAAATATTGTCAGATAAATGTTGATACTAATTGTGGATATAATCACAAGAAATTCACCAATAAATCCACTAGTGCCAGGTAATCCAACAGAAGCCAACATAAAAATCATAAAGAAAAAAGAGTATTTAGGCATGACATTGGATAATCCACTATATTCTTTGATTAATCTGGTATGTTGTCGATCATAAATAACTCCAACAATTAAGAATAAAGCGGCTGAAACTAATCCATGGCTGATCATTTGAAAATAGGCACCGTTAATACCATCATTAGTCAAAGTAAATAAACCAATTGTTACAAAGCCCATATGGGCTACCGATGAATAGGCGATCATTTTTTTCATATCTTCTTGTCTTAGAGCTACAATAGAGGTGTAAATGATTGCAATACAACTTAATGTAAAAATTAAAGGCTGAAAATAAATAGAAGCGAAATCAAAAAAAGGAATTGATAATCTTAGGAAACCGTAAGCCCCTAATTTTAATAAAACACCAGCTAATATTACAGAACCACTAGTTGGGGCTTGAACATGAGCATC
>JAQWMI010000027.1 GCA_029246865.1 Alphaproteobacteria bacterium | reverse complement strand
TCTTTTAAGACGGGACTAAATGGATTTTAAGTCCAGTCTTCAATATTTCCAGCAGGTACAACATCTACATGACAAGCAAAGATAAAATGCTTTGCGTTTGATCCTGCATTTGACATTCCATAAGTTGCAAACAGATTGATTACTTCATAGCTCCCATCACCATTAAAATTTAATTGCTTAGTCTCAAATCCTTGATTTTGAAATAATTTAATAAGATAATCAAAAATATCCTGTTTAGCAGGTGTTACAGATTCAAAAGCTATTAGCTTTTTAGCAAGTTCAATAGTTTCAATCATTTTAATCTCTTAAAAGTTCGTTAACTGAAGTTTTGGATCTTGTTTTCTCATCGACAGTTTTAACAATCACAGCGCAGTAAAGAGAAACATTACCTTTTGAAGAGGGCATACTTCCTGGAACAACTACAGAATATGGGGGGACTTGGCCCATAAAAATCTCACCAGTTTCTCTGTCTAAAATTTTGGTGGAAGCACCTATAAAAACTCCCATGGAGAGAACAGAACCTTCTCCTACGATAACTCCTTCAGCAACCTCCGAACGAGCTCCGATAAAACAGTTATCTTCAATAACAACAGGGTTTGCCTGAAGTGGCTCAAGAACACCGCCTATACCAGCACCACCAGAAATATGGCAATTTTTGCCAATTTGGGCGCAAGAACCTACAGTAGACCACGTATCGATCATTGTGCCTTCATCTACATAAGCCCCTAAATTAACAAAGCAAGGCATTAAAACGGCACTTTTTGCTATAAAAGCAGAACGCCTGACGATGCAGTTAGGAACAGCTCTAAATCCAGCGTTTTTAAATTCAGCTTCTCCCCATCTTTCAAATTTAGATGGTATTTTATCCCACCAATAACTGTCTTCTTTACTAAATGAAGGACCGCCTTTAATAAGGGCCATGTCTTTTGTTTTGAAGCTTAAGAGAATAGCTTTTTTAATCCATTGATTAACATTCCATTTATCTTCAATCTTTTCACAAACTCTAATAGTTCCGCCATCTAGTTGATCTAAAATAGTATCTACAGCATTTTTGGCATTATTATCCTTAATAAAGTCAATCGTATCTTTTAGCTCCCAGAGATTTTCAATTATTTCTTTGTTACTCATTATTTAATTATACGGTATTTAAAAAATTTTCCAATTGGTCAGTTGAATGGTCAATGTAATCTTTTTCTTTCATGATTCTTTCAATATCGTTTTGAGCTTTAATATCTCTATTGAGATTGTATTCCAAATTATTAGTTATCCAAACAGTCGTCCATCCAAGCTCATGAGGACACTTAAGATTAATATGTAAATCTTCAAACATTGCAGTTTCATTATTTGGTAAATTAAACTTCTTTTGAAATGCATCATAAATAGGCATATGAGGTTTTGGCAAATAATCACTTTCAGAAATATCAAAGTATCCATCAAAAACACCGTTCATTTTTAATTTATCAAGAACTCTTTCAGCATGACCAAGATTTGCATTTGTGAATATATACTTTTTACCATTTAAATTTTTTATAGTTTTTGCTAGTTCTACATTAGGTAAAACAACATCATAATTTATTTGATGGACATATTCTAGGTATTCATCTGGATCAATTTGATGTTCAGACATCAGTCCTCTCAAAGTTGTACCATATTTATGGTAGTATTGTGTCCTAAGTGCTTGAGCTGAACCTGAGTCAATACCAAGTTTCTCTTCTATAAATCTACCCATTAAAATATGTACTTTATCAAATAGGCCGCATTCAGCTTTATACAATGTATTGTCTAGGTCAAAAACCCAATTTTTTATATGATCCATGGAGATACAAAGTAATTCTTCTCAAGTTAAAAAGAAAGAAAATAAAAATTTAAATTTATAGAAGGTTATAGATTATTTTTTGAACATCAAAGATGCCATCATTGTTTTTTGAACTGATTGTAAAATTTTCATAATTATTTTTGAGTTTTTCAGTTTTTTCAGAAGTTTCTTTAACTTTTTTATCTTTTTTAGTAAATACAATAACAATTCTATCTTTTATAGACTCCATATATTCTAATATTTCTAAATCTATATCTTTTGGACCAAGAGTATTATCAATAAGTACAAATAATTTTTTGAGACTTAATCGTGATGATAGATAGTTTGAAACGAGTTGAGAAATTTCTCCAGCTTCTTTCTTTGAAACTTTTGCATAACCATAACCAGGAAGATCAACCACCATCAATTTATCAGAGTGATTAAAAAAATTAATTTGCCGAGTTTTTCCAGGAGTATTACTAGTTAATGCTATTTTTTTTGTAAACAAAGCATTAATCATGCTTGATTTACCAACATTGGATCTTCCTATAAAAGCAATTTCAGGAAAAGCAATATTTGGATATTGTGCTTTTTGAACTGCGCTTAAAACAAATTTAGTTGGCTGTTTGAAAAAACTAGCAACATTGCTCATATCAGCTTGATTTATTAACTTGTCTTTGTATTACGTACTGTTGAGCCATAGATAGAACATTGTTTGTTGTCCAATAAATTACTAACCCAGCTGCAAATCCACCTAATACAAATGTAAAGACAATTGGTAAGAACATAAAAATTTTAGCTTGAACTTTATCTACCGGTTGTGGGTTGAGTTTTTGCTGTAAAAACATAGATATACCCATAAGTATCGGCCATATTCCAACGTTTAATATTTGAAGAAGACCCGGGACATTCCAATCAAAAAGCCCAAAAGCAGTCAGAAGTCCTAGTGGATCAGGAGCTGATAAGTCGTGTATCCAGCCTATAAATGGTGCATGCCTCATTTCAATAGTCACAAATAAGACTTTGTAGAGTGCGAAGAAGACAGGTATCTGGAGTAGAATTGGAAGACATCCAGCAATAGGATTAGCTTTTTCTTTTTTATAAAGTGCCATCATTTCTTTTTGAAGGCCAGATTTATCATCTCCGTATTGTTCCTTTAATCTCTTCATTTCAGGTGCTAATTTTTTCATTTTTGCCATGGACTTAAATGATTGTTGAGCTAAAGGAAAAAAACAAATTCTCATTAATAATGTGAAAAGCATAATGGCATAGCCAAAGTTTCCGACATACCCATGAATAAAAATAAGAACGTTAAAGATCGGCTTAGTTAGAAAATACAACCAACCAAAATCAACAGAACGATCAAATTCTTTAATTCCAAATTCCTTCATATATCCATCAATAACTCTAACTATTTTCGGCCCAGCAAATAATTTAAAATTATGACTAACTTGACTGTTGCTTCCAACACTAATTTTTGAGCCTACAACATCAGTTTGATACGAGTCTTCATTATTTGCAGAGTTATAACTAAACGTTTGTTGGATTGCTTCATTTTGATCTGGAATAATTGCTGTTTGCCAATATTTATCAGTTATTCCAATCCAGCCACCCAAGCTAGAAAATTTTATTTTCTTGTCTTCTCTTAAATCTTCATAGCTGTATTCTTTTAATACACTATCAGTGACTGACATAGGCCCTTCGTGAAGAATAAAAAATTCTTGCATTTCAGGTTCGCCTTTTCTTTTTGAAAGACCATAAGGAAAAGCCTCAAACATTAACTCAGATTTATTAACAATTTTTTGTTCAACTTGAAATAAGTAGTTTTCATCAAGAGAAATTGTTTTTTCAAAAGTCATATTTTGATCATTAGACCAAGTTAATATCACAGAATTTTTTCCATCAAGGTAACTGCCTGATGTGGACCATACCGAGGCAGAGTCAGGTAAATGTATGTTGGTATCTGTAGTTACCCATCCGGTATCAAGAGAGTAGGCATCCTTTGACCCTACGGGATTTAAAAAATTAATTTTTTCAGAATTTATATCTAATAATTTTCGATATTCTAAAAGAACTAAATCATCAATTATTGCTCCTGATAAATTTATTGATCCTGAAATTTTACCATTGTTAAAAGTTACTCTTTTAGAAGTTGATAGCACTTTTTCTTTGTCTTCAAATGTTATAATAGTTTGAGGTGTTGTCTGGGAAAGATCAATGCCCGTATCGGTAACTATGTCACTTGCATTTCTTTCTATTGGATCAGGTTGAGGCATTATTAATTGAAAGCCAAATATTATTGCCATTGAAATTGCGATTGCTAAAAATAAATTTTTTTGATTTTCCATTTTCTACTTTCTTTTTATAACAGGATCATAGCCTTGACTGCCTAAAGGATTACACTTTATAATTCTTAATATAGATTTTAAACTTCCTCTTAAAGGTCCAAGCGTTTTAATAGCTTCAACTGTATACTCACTACATGTCGGTAGATGCCTGCACGTTTTTGGTAAAAGAGGTGATATAAATAATTGATAAGCTTTCACAAATGATAAAAAGATAACAGTTAAAATTTTATTTATATATTTCATTTGCTTTAGTTAAGAATTTATCAATATCACTTTTTAAATCAATAAATGCTAGATCTAAAACATTTTTTTTCATAATTAGGACTAATTTTAGCTTTTTAGTTGATTTTACAACCAAAGAGTTACGAATTGCCTCACGAACTCTTCTTTTTGTATGATTTCTTTTAACAGCATTTCCTACTCTTTTACTTACTACAATCCCATATATATTTTCAGATATTTCACTGTCATGCAAAAAGTAGCCATTAAAGGACTTAGAAGGGTAGAATTTTCCTGTTTTTTTTACTTTTTGAAATTCAGAAGATTTGTTTAAAGTGGGCAGTCTCAAAAATTAAGCAGATAGTTTTGTTCTGCCTTTAGCTCTTCTTGCATTAATCACTCTTCTACCGCCTACAGTAGACATTCTAGATCTAAATCCATGACGTCTTTTTCTAACAAGTTGGCTTGGTTGATAAGTTCTTTTCATATTACTATGCTTCCTTTAAAAATAGGTTTTTACATTTAACAATTATTGATATTAAGTCAACCACTATTATCAAATATGCTCATAATTAAAGACATAAATAATTTAAAAAACTATATTAATCAATATAAGTCTGAAAATCGTTCAATTGGAATGATTCCCACTATGGGAGCATTGCACGATGGTCATGGAGCTTTGATAAAATCTTCCAAAGAACACAATGATAAGACGATCATGAGCATATTTATTAATCCTAAGCAATTTAACAATAAAGATGATTTATCCTCATATCCTATTAATAAAGGCAGTGATTATGATTATGCAATTAAAAATAATGTGGATATAGTTTTTGAGCCAGATCAAAAAAAAATTTATCCTAAAAACTTCCAATCTATCAAAAACTCTTTTTACAAAAATATTTTATGTGATTTATACAGGCCTGGCCATTTTGATGGAGTAATAACTGTAGTGAATGAACTTTTAAATCTCACTTCTCCAAATAAAGTATATTTTGGATTAAAAGACTATCAACAATTCAAAATAATTGAAAAATTAATTGATAAAAGTTTTTCTAATATCCAAATCTATGGAGTAGAGACTGTAAGAGACCAAGATGGATTAGCACTTTCGTCTAGGAATAAGTTCATTAATAAACCTAATAGATTAATATATATTAATTTTATTAATACTTTGAATAAATTTATTTTGAGTATTGACCCTGAGACCGAAATAAAAGATGCTAATCAAAAATTAGATAAATTCATAAAAGAGAACATTGATCAAATTAAGAAATTGGAATACTGTGAATTTAGATCAATTCAAGATATGTCCATCAATGGCAAAGTAAAAAATTCTAGACTATTTACCGCTTTCTATATTCTTGGCACTAGACTAATTGACAATTTAAAAGCTTAACTTCTAAATACATATAGTCGCATTCAAAATTAATTTCCTTAAGAATTATTATTTTACTTCTCTTACTAACATTTTAAATCAACTTATTTAATTAATAATCTGGTATAACTAATACAATATACCAATTTGTTTCTTAACTATATTTTTCCCTAAAATTTATTTAATATTTTTTTTGTTAAAGGAGAATGAATAAATGAGAAACTTTACTTTGAAATTAAGCAAATCTTATAATTTTGAAATTAAAATAGAAGCTAACTCAATTCAAGAAGCTAAAAAAATAGTACTAGACACACCTCTGGAAAAAGTAATTACAGGATGTGATTTTGATAAGCCTGAATTGATCATTAACGATATCGTTTGTAATGATTTAGACCCAAGATTTTATAGTGATGATAATAAGTTAAGATAGTGGTTGGCGGTCCTGTAAGGATTCGAACCCTAAACGTCTGATCCGTAGTCAGAAGTGATATCCATTTCACCACAGAACCGTATTCAATTATTTATAAATCTCTAATTGTGGATTTTGCTTTTTCATATCCTGAAGCTAGAGAGTCTTTAACAGACTCAGTGCCCTCAATAAGAGAGTCATAACCAGTAGATATTGTCTCGTTAACAGTAGCGCAACTAGATAATATAAATAAGCAGGCAAATAAAGTTATAAGAATTTTCTTAGTATTTAACATATGAGTATTATTATTAATTCAGTAAAAATGTCAAACGTGTTGACCTGCAACATATCCTGATGACCAAGCCCATTGGAAATTATAACCACCTAAGTGACCTGTTACATCAACTACTTCGCCAATAAAATATAATCCTTGGTTTTTATTACTCATCATTGTTTTTGATGATAATTCTTTTGTATCAATACCTCCTAATGTTACCTCAGCGGTCCTATACCCTTCAGTTCCAATAGGCTTTACCTCCCAATTATTAATAGAATTGCTAATTTCTTTAATCATCTTTTTTGATAAATCCGCAATTCTTCCTGAAATTTTTAAATCTTCACAGAGGCTCATTGCAAATCGTTTTGGAAGAAATTCTGATATTATAGAACTAATATCTTGTCTTGGATTAGATAGCTTACTTTCTTCTAACAAGTTAAATATATTAAAGCCAGGAGCTAAGTTAATTGAAATTTTTTCTCCTAACTTCCAGTAAGAAGATATTTGAAGAATTGAAGGACCACTTAGCCCTCTATGAGTAAAAAGCATACCTTCTTCAAAATACATTTTTTGAAAAGAGACGATTGCCTCAAGAGATAATCCAGCTAATTTTTGGCAATTTTTTAAAAATATATCTTGGAAAGTCAAAGGTACCAGACCTGGATTTTGCTCTATGACATTTATATTAAATTGTTTTGCAATTTGGTATCCAAAATTAGTGGCACCAATTTTTGGTATTGAAAGACCTCCTGAAGCAATTACCAGTGAGTCGCAAACATAATCTTCTAAATTAGTTTGAATAAAGTACTCATTTTCTATTTTAGTAACTGATGATACTGAAGTTTCATTTTTCAACATTACATTTGCCGATTTACACTCCTCTAGGAGCATGTCTATAATTTGTTGAGAACTATTATCACAAAATAGTTGACCTAATTTTTTTTCATGAAATTTAATATCATATTTTTTAACCAAATTAATAAAATCATTTTGCGTATATTGTTTTAAAGCTGAAATACAGAAATTAGGATTTGATGAAATAAATTTACTTGGATTTGTATTTATATTTGTAAAATTACATCTTCCACCACCAGATATTCTAATTTTTTCTCCAATCTTCTTGGAATGATCGATGATTAAAACTTTTTTTCCTCTTTTTCCAGCTTCAATTGCGCATAACATTCCTGCTGCACCAGCACCAATAATAATAACTTCAAATCTTTTGACCATGGATAATTCTAGAAATTACGAAAAGTATTAATAACCTTCAATGATTATCAAATTACTTGTAGTGGAATTCGACCTTATCTTTAAAGCTTCTTGATATTCAGATGAGTGGTACCACTCTTTAGCTCTGATAATATTATCAAATTCTAGAAGCACATTTCTTTTGAAATCCCAACTACCTTCTAAAACTTCAAATTCTCCACCCCTAAATAGGTATTTTCCTCCAAATTTTGATATTATTTTTTCACTTAATTCTGGGTATTTCTTAAAAACTTCAGGATCATTTACATTAACTTGAAGCAAAACATATCCCTTTTTCATAATATGCGACCAAACTTATACTTTTCTCACAGACTTATCCACATATATGTAGTTTGTACATATATGAATGATTTTTTTTTTTTTGAACTCATGTATAGATAACTCCCAGAAATATTGATTTTTATATATTTTTCATGAATCTTGATCTTTTCTTTATCTGATGGACAAATTTATTGATTATTTTTGTCAGAATAAGGTGTTAAATTCCAAAGTTATGCACAAGGTTAATAAGTTATCAATTATTTTTTTAATAATCTTTATTTTTCAATCTTTTTTTATAAACAAAGCATTCTCTAGCCATCTTAAAGTCAATATTATTGTTGATAACTCTTATAAAGGCCAAGTCATAATAGAGGGATATGATCGTAAACATTTGTTTGAAAGCAAAACAGCTCCATTGTTCATTGTTAAAAGAGATTTTAGTGACATCAATTCATTAATAAACTTAAATTCTATTCCACACACATACATTGGTCTTTTTGCTTTTGTTGATTTGGACGGCAATAAGAAATTTTCTCTTGATTTTAAAGGAGATCCCACTGAACCATATGGCTTTTCCCTAAATCCAAAAAAAAATTATCAAGATATTAAGTATGAAGATTTAGTATTTGACACTTCATCTATTAAAGAGATTTTAGAAATTTTTATAAATGAAGAAAACTTTTAATGATTGAGAGTTTCTAAGATTTTCTGAACAGCTTTATTTACATTTATTTTGTCTGTCTCAATTATTAAATCGGGATCAAGTGGCTCTTCATAAGGACTAGAAATCCCAGTAAAGTTTGGAATTTTACCAGCCCTTGCTTTTTTATAGAGTCCCTTAGGATCTCTTTTTTCAGCAACTTTTAGAGGAGTTGAAATATAAATTTCTTTAAAATCATTTTTTTCAAAAAGTGACCTTGCCATTTGACGCTCTATTCTAAAAGGTGAAATAAAAGATACAATTACAATTATACCAGCATCAACCATTAGTTTTGCTACTTCAGCAACTCTTCTGATATTTTCAACTCTATCTTTATCTGTAAAACCTAAATCTTTATTTAAGCCATGTCTTATATTATCACCATCCAATAAGTAGGTTCTATTGCCTTTACTATATAAATCTTTCTCCAAAGCATTAGCTATAGTTGATTTGCCTGAGCCTGAAATTCCCGTTAACCAAATAGCTAAACCTTTATGACCGCTTAATTTCTCTCTAAGTTTTTTATTAATTATTAAATTTTGTATGTGAATATTTTTAGATCTTCTTAACGCAAAATTTATCATAGCACATCCAACTGTTTCATTAGTAATAGGATCAATTAAAATCATCGATCCTAATTGCTTATCTTCTGTATAGTTTTTAAACGGAACAGCTTTGTTAAATGCAATAGCGCATTCGCTAACACTATTTAAAAGAAGTTCTTTCCCAGAATAATTTTCAAGTGTATTGACATCATAAATTTTTTTAATTTCTAAAATTTTAATAGATATTTTTTGTGTGTTAATTTTTCCAATATAAGTTCTCCCATTTAATCCGGGATTATTAGACATCCAAATCATATTAACGTTAAATTGATCCGCACAATCTATAACTTTTTTACTATCACAAATAATATCTCCTCTTGAAATATCTATCTCTCTATCAAGAGTGATTGTAATACTATTTCCCTTTGAAGCCTTTTTCAGATTTTCTTTATATAAGATAATATCTTTAATTTTTGCCTTTTTATTTGAAGGAAGTACTAATATCTCATTACCTTTCTTAACGTTACCTGAACTTATTGTTCCACTGTAACCTCTAAAATTTAAATTAGGTCTATTGACCCATTGAACTGGCATCACAAAACCAGCTTTTTTATCTTTTTCTATATTTATATTTTCTAAATAATGAAATAAAGTTGATGACTTGTACCATTTAATCTTTGAAGATTTTTGATAAATATTATCTCCATTTAATGCTGATATAGGAATTATTTTAATTGTTTCAAAATTAAGTTTCTTTGAGAATTTTTTATATTCTTCAGATATTTTTATAAATGCATTTTTATCATACCCGATCAAATCCATTTTATTAATTGCGACAACAATATTTTTAATACCTAGTAGAGAAACAATAAACGAATGACGTTTTGTTTGAGTAACAACACCATGTCTAGCATCAACAAGAATAATTGCTAAATCAGCTGTTGATGCTCCAGTGGTCATATTTCTGGTATACTGCTCATGACCTGGTGTATCAGCTACAATAAATTTTCTCTTACTACTTGAAAAAAAACGGTAGGCAACATCTATAGTGATGCCCTGTTCCCTTTCAGCACTTAAGCCATCGACTAGTAAGGCAAAATCTATTTCTTTTCCTTGAGTACCATGTAAATTTGATTCCTTCTTCAATGAAGCTATTTGATCATCAAATATCATTTGAGATTCATAGAGCATTCTTCCAATTAAAGTACTTTTACCATCATCTACACTTCCACATGTTATAAATCTTAGGAGGCTTAACTTCGATTGATTTTCAAGATAAAGATCGATTTTTTTTTCTTTAGACATCAGAAATATCCTTCTAATTTCTTTTTTTCCATTGAACTTGAGGAGTCATTATCTATAGCTCTACCTTCTCTTTCAGAAGTTTTTGATTTCAGTAATTCTAAAACTATTGTTTCTAAAGTGTCTGCATCTGATTCAATTGCACCGGTAAGTGGATAGCAGCCTAACGTTCTAAATCTTATTTTCTTTAGAAGTATTTTTTCTTCTTTTTTAATATCAAGTCTGTCGTCGTCTACCATTATAAGCATTTTGTTACGCTCTATAACTGGCCTCATTTTTGCATAATAAAGAGGTACAATAGGAATGTTTTCTTGATATATGTATTGCCAAATATCTAGCTCAGTCCAATTGGAAAGAGGAAAAACCCTTATACTTTCATCCTTATTTATTGAAGAATTATAAAGATTCCATAACTCGGGCCTTTGATTCTTGGGATCCCATTGATGATTTGGAGTTCTAAATGAGAAAATTCTCTCTTTAGCTCTTGATTTTTCTTCATCTCTTCTTGCCCCACCAAAGGCTACATCAAACTTATATTTATCCATTGCCTGTTTAAGTCCCTGTGTTTTCATAATATCTGTATGAACAGATGAGCCATGAGTTAAAGGATTAATATTTTTTTTTACTCCCTCAGGATTTATATGTGTGATCAATTTCATACCTGTCTCTTCCACAATAAGTTTTCTAAATGAATACATTTCTTTAAACTTCCATCTCGTATCAACATGCATAAGTGGAAATGGCGGCAGACTAGGATAAAAAGCTTTTTTTGCCAAATGAAGCATAACTGAACTATCTTTGCCAATAGAGTACAGCATGACAGGATTTTCAGCTTCACTTACAACCTCTCTCATTATTTGAATACTTTCAGACTCTAAGTCATTTAAATATGAATTATTAGAAATATTTTTATTTGAATATTTTATTTTATTTTGTGAGGGAAGGGAGTTGTAGAAAAGATAAATAGGAATATGACAAATAAATTTTGATTTAAATTTTATATCAAATTTTTTATTTTCTTCAGTAATTAAAAAAAATTTTTCACTAATCTTTGTGTCAGGAATACATACAAAGCTTTTTTTTAATCTTAATGATAAAGACTCTAGACCTTTTAATATCTCACTTTTACTGTCTGATGTGATTAAAGCCCATCTTCTTCCACCTCTTCTATCGTTTGCAAACAAAATAAATTGTTTATCAATTTTATGAAGTTGAATAAATAATATCAAAGTCCTCTTATCCTCATATTGTTTAAGTGTTCGCTTAAAAAATTGAAGTTTAATTTTTTCTTTGTTATCAATAATATAATTTTCAAGCTTTATAATAGGAGGAAAAAATTTATTTTTTTCTATCCATCTTTCGTAGCTTCTTTTTGTATTAAAGTATTTCTTATGAGAGAGTAAGTCAAAATGGGACTCACTATCCCATGCAATTTTTCGACTAATTTTGTTAGTGGAGTAAAATATTGAGTTATTTATAGTTTTTATCATAATGTCGTATTCTGAATAAAATAGTATTTTAATTCAAATTGTATATAGTTATTTTGTATTAAATGAATAAAAAAACAAATAATAGCAAATTACGACAAAATATGTATTTCACGGCCTTAATCGATATTGCGAGACGGGCAGGTGCTAAAATTCTTGACTATTATCATAACCAACATCTTGAAATTACTTATAAAAATGACGAGTCACCCTTAACTGATGCAGATATTAATTCTCATAAAATTATATCAAGTGAATTAATGGCAATTAGTAATTTGCCAATTATTTCTGAAGAGTCTAAATCGATTTATACAAAATCTGAAAAATACTGGTTAATTGACCCTCTAGACGGCACTAAAGAGTTTATAAATAAAAATGGTGAATTTACTGTTAATATTGCTCTCATTGAAAATCAATTTCCGACAATAGGAATTGTTTATCATCCTTTAAAAAGTGTTGCTTACATTGGTGGCAGTAATTTTGGATCTGTTAAAATCGACTCCTCTAATGATCAAAAAAATATTTTGGTTTCTCAGCCTACAACTCCTATTAGAGTCGTAGCCAGCAGAAGTCATTTAAATGACTTGACGACAACTTTTATTAACAGTTTGGGTTCAGTCAAAACTATTCAAGCGGGAAGCTCTTTGAAGTTCTGTTTAATTGCTGATGGTATGGCAGATATTTATCCTCGATTAGGCCCTACATCTGAATGGGATACAGCTGCCGCTCAAGCTGTAGTTGAAGGTGCGGGTGGAAGTGTCTTAACTCTAGAAGGTGGAAGATTGTGTTATCAAAAAAATAATATTCGAAATCCATATTTTGTTGTAAGGGGTAAAAATACTTTAAATCTCTAATCTTCATTTATAGAAGGATTACTTTTTCTATAAGTTTTTTCTAAATTTACTTCATCTACTTCAGTATATATTTCCGTTGTTGACAAAGAAGAGTGACCTAATAATTCTTGAATAGTTCTAAGGTCGCCACCATTTTTTAATAGATGAGTTGCAAAACTATGGCGAAGTGAATGTGGTGTTGATGTTTTAGGAAGTCCTAAATTAATCCTAGCTTCTTTAAGATCTCTTTGAAATGTTCTTGCTTGCATTGGTGAGCCTCTATCTCCAATAAAAATCGATTGACTCTCTGCTATTTTGTAGGGCAAAGAAATTACATACTCACGTATTGCCGATTGTACAATCTCTAATACAGGAACTAATCTTTCTTTCCCCCCTTTACCCATAATAATCAATGAGGATAAATTTTTAGTCTGGAGTAAAGTTAACGAAAGAGCTTCATTAATTCTAAGGCCACATCCATAGAGAAGATAAAATAGGGCTTTGTTCCTCTTTTTAATCCAACTCTTTTTAGATACAGCTTCTAATTCAGATAGAAGTAAAGCGATTTGATTTTCTTGAATAGATTTTGGAAGCGATTTTGGTATTTTAGGACTTTTCAAAAGGATAATTTGGCTAAACGGTTTATCATAAGCATCGGATCGAGTTTTCATGAATTTGAGAAAATTTTTTAACGAACTTATAGTTCTTCTTCTTGATCTTGCGGATAATGGTTTTTTATAAATATTTAAATAGTTTCTCTCTAAAGTCAAATCAGACAACCAAGCTCTTAGAGTTTTGAGTTCTAATTTTATAATATCGTTATTTGTAATAATAGAAGCTTTGTAATGATTTAAAAATATTAAAAAATCAGCAAGATCATAAGAATAGGAGTTGTAAGTATTTTGAGAAAATCCTTTAATATCTTTAAGGTATACAGCCCAGTCTTTATAATTTTGAATTAAAGATTGATCAATTTGCTTGCCTTCTAGTAAATCTAAAAAGTTCATTTCATGATATTATAAATGAGAATCCCAATTTAAGAACATGTATTATTTTAAAATTATTCCTTTTGCCCTCATAGACAGACCATTAATCTATAAATGTAAGGAAAAAATTAAAAGAGGAAAAATAGTTGAAATATCTGTTAGAAAGAAAGAATTAATAGGAGTCGTTTTATCTGAAATAGTATCATCAGAAATTACATTTGATAAAAAAAAAATTTTAGAAATATCAAAATTAAATTTTTATAGTTTTAAGTCTACACACATAGAGTTTATCGAATACTTATCTAAGCATTATTTTATTGAGCTGGGAATGTCCTTCAAAATTTCGATTGGTTCTGATGCAAATTTAAAAAAACAATTAAAGAACTATTTATTATTGAATCATCATATTTACGAAAACAAAAAAAAATTAATTGAACATAATAAACTTTCACCTAAGAAGTTTTTAGTTCTCCAAAATGAAAAACAAATTGTTGAAACAGAGCTAGGATTTAAATTTTATAATAAGAAAGATAATATTGAATTAAATATAGAGCAGGATGCTATTTTTCAAAAAATAAAAGATGACAGTTATTTAAAATATTCCTGTCACTTGATCAACGGAGTAACAGGTTCTGGTAAAACAGAATTATATTTTAAATTTATATATCAAGCACTTAAAAATAATAAACAGGTCTTAGTTTTATTGCCTGAAATCGCACTAACAGAAGATTGGTCAAAGAGATTTGATAAATATTTTGGCTGTTCTCCATACGTTTGGCACTCCAAACAAACAGTTAGTCAAAAAGCCAGAATATTAAAATCCCTAATGTTAGGAGAACCTTGTGTTGTAGTTGGTGCTAGGTCTGCAGTTTTACTCCCATTTCAAAATTTAAAACTAATTATTTGTGATGAAGAGCACGACAGTTCTTATAAGCAAGATGATGGTCCTAAATACCACGCAAGAGACATGTCTATTCTAAAAGCAAGTAAGGAAAAGGCAATGTGCCTCCTTGTTAGCGCTTCTCCATCTCTAGAAACTTTATATAATGTTAAAAATGATAAAATTAAACAATACGAATTAAATTCACAATTTTTTAAGACGTCTCTTCCTCAGATAAAACTTATTGATATGAATAAATTTAAACCTAGTTCTTCGTCTTGGATTTCTAAAACAATGTTTGAAAAAACTAAAGTCGTTTTAAAAAATGAAGGACAGGTTCTTTTTTTTCTCAATAGAAGAGGTTATGCGCCAACTAAAATGTGTGTTCAATGCCATTCCGTTGTGCAATGTAAGAATTGTTCTACAAATTTAGTTTATCATAAGTCACTAGGCAGATTAATTTGTCATCATTGTGCTAAGATGTATGAGAATAATCAAATTTGCACGCAGTGCTCAAGTTCTAATTTTATTTCTCTCGGTATAGGTTTAGAGAGATTGCAAGAAGAAGTAATTAGACTTTTTTCAGGTAATAAAGTTCAGATTTTTTCAAGTGATACTTTGAGAAATAAAAAAAATAAAAAAATATTTTTTGAAGAAGTCCATCAAAATCAAATTAAAATACTTATTGGCTCACAAATTGTAGGCAAATCATTTCATTTTCCTAATCTTAAATTAGTCAATATTATTGATGGTGACTCAACTTTGCATAGTCCTGATTTCAGAGCTATTGAAAAAACCTATCAATTATTTCAGCAGGTCGCGGGTAGATCTGGTAGAGAGGGATCCCAAGGAGATGTATTGATTCAAACATATAATATGGCACATCCCTTATTTCAAAGTCTTATGGATCAAGATCGTAATTTATTCATTGAAAAAGAATTACTTAGAAGAGAACAATCTGCTCTTCCTCCTTATTTTAAAATTGGGGTATTGAATATTCTTCACAAAAATCAATCTCATTTGAGAAACATAACTTCAGATATCTTACAAAAATCTAAAGATCTCTCTATTCATATATATGGACCAACACCGGCTCTGATTCCCTATAAAAAATCTCATTTTCATCAAATTTTTTTCCTCAAGGAAAAGTCCTATAAAGAGCTCGAGAGGAAAATTAGTCAGTTGAGATCTCTAATTGACCCTAAAAATCAACGTTTTCTTAGTATAGACATTGATCCTATCAGCATATCCTGATGCGTCATTTGTTAAGTCTTTAAAAAACACTCAATATGATAGAAAATGCTTCTGTTTAAGTAAAAAATGAGCAATAAAATAATAGCCCAAAGATATGCAATAGCACTTTTTAGCACTGCTAAAAACGATGATTTAGACTCTCTTTTTTCAGATACAAAAGCTTTACTCGAAATGATTCACTCAAGTGATGATCTAATACAAACTTTAAAGTCACCATTATCTAAAGGAGAACTAAAGTTAAATATAGTCTCCTCATTAATCAAAGACATGTCTTCTAATAAAATTTTAAAAGGACTGCTCGATACTTTATATAAAAATAAGAGACTTTCTATTTTAGCTTTAGTGCTATCGAGTTTTGGAGAAGTACTACTGTCAAAACGCGGCTACAAATCAGCCAATGTCACAACTGCAAGCGATATAGATGATGATACTAAAAAAAATATTTCGGAATTACTAAATTCTCAATATGGATCAAAGATAAATATTGAATTTAAGACTAATGAATCATTGCTTGGAGGTATGACAGTTGTTGTTGGATCTAAAATGATTGATCTAAGTGTGCGTAGCCAAGTTTCAAAATTTACAAATAACGTGAAAGGAGACATTTAATGTCGATTAAAGCATCTGAAATCTCTTCCATTATAAGAGATCAAATAAAAGACTTCGATAGCAAAGCAGATATATCCGAAGTAGGTACAGTTTTAAAAGTTGGTGACGGTGTTGCTCAAGTCTATGGGCTAGATAATGTCCAAGCTGGTGAAATGGTAGAATTCTCAGGAGGCATTAAAGGTATGGCTCTTAACCTTCAAGAAGACAATGTCGGTATAGTTCTCTTTGGAGATGACAGAGATATTAAAGAAGGCGACACTGTTAAAAGAACCAAGAGCATTGTTGAAGTACCTGTTGGAAAAGGATTACTTGGTCGAGTAGTTGATGGTCTTGGAAATCCAATTGATGGTAAAGGACCAATTCAAAGTAGTGAGTCAAGAAGAATTGAAGTAAAAGCTCCAGGTATTATCCCAAGACAAAGTGTTAATGAGCCCATGCAAACAGGATTGAAAGCTTTAGATGCTTTAGTCCCAGTGGGAAGAGGTCAAAGAGAACTCATTATTGGAGATCGTCAAACTGGTAAAACTGCTGTTGCCATCGACGCAATTATAAATCAAAAAGAAATTAATAAGTCTGAAGATGAATCAAAGAAACTCTATTGCATTTATGTTGCGATTGGTCAAAAAAGATCAACTGTTGCTCAAGTGGTTAAAACCTTAGAAGAAAATGGAGCTCTTGAATATACAATTGTTGTTGCTGCAACTGCTTCAGATCCAGCCCCTTTACAATTCTTAGCACCATACACTGGCTGTTCAATGGGAGAATTTTTTAGAGATAATGGAATGCATGGATTAATTGTTTATGATGATTTATCAAAACAAGCTGTTGCTTACAGACAAATGTCATTACTTTTAAGAAGACCTCCAGGAAGAGAAGCTTTCCCTGGTGACGTTTT
Organism: Alphaproteobacteria bacterium; assembly: GCA_029246865.1. GTDB lineage: Bacteria > Pseudomonadota > Alphaproteobacteria > HIMB59 > HIMB59 > HIMB59. The sequence goes on along the minus strand of JAQWMI010000027.1, from coordinate 13,207 downwards.
CTATTTACACTCACGTCTACTTGAAAGAGCTTGTAAACTCAATAAGGCAAGTGGTGGTGGAAGTTTGACTGCCTTGCCGGTTATTGAAACTCAAGGCGGTGACGTTTCTGCCTTCATTCCTACGAATGTTATTTCAATCACAGACGGACAGATTTTTTTAGAAACAGAATTATTTTTTTCAGGTATTAGACCTGCTATTAATGTCGGTTTGTCAGTTAGTCGAGTTGGATCAGCCGCACAAACAAAAGCTATGAAAAAAGTTGCAGGAAAAATTAAGCTTGAACTGGCTCAGTATCGTGAGATGGCAGCTTTTTCTCAATTTGCTTCAGACCTTGATGCATCTACAAAACAGCTTTTATCGAGAGGTGAAAGACTAACTGAACTTCTAAAACAAGATCAGTATGTCCCAATGACTGTCGCTGATCAGGTTTTAAGTTTGTATTCTGGTGTTAGAGGATTTCTCGATAAAATTGATACTCCTAAAGTAACGGAATTTCAGCAAAAGTTTTTAGAAGCCTTTAAAGCTAAACACGCTGACATTTTTAATGAGATCAATGACTCAGGTAATTTCAGCGATGAATCTGATAAGAAAATAGGAGAGTTTTTAACTGACTTTTGTCAAAACTTTAGTTAATGCCCAACCTTAAGGATTTAAAAACAAGAATTGCTAGTGTGAAGTCGACTAGGAAAATTACGTCAGCCATGAAAATGGTTGCCGCAAGTAAATTAAGAAGAGCTCAAGAACTTGCAGAGTCTTCACGGGTGTATTCAGAGAGTCTCGGTTTTATTCTCTCTTCACTTGCAGGAGGATCGAAAGATAATTCCGATCTTCCTGAAATTCTTGTTGGAAGACAAAACCCTAAAGTGGCTCTGTTGGTAATTAATTCATCTGATAGAGGTCTTTGTGGTGGTTTTAATTCTTCACTATTTAGAAGTGCTGTTAATTGGATCAAAGAAAAAAAATCTCATGGTATTGAAGTGAAATTAATGCCGATAGGGAAAAAAGCGAGCGCTTTTTATAAAAGAAGTGACATCGAGGTATTAGAGAATTTTGAAGACCTCAACACAAATGATCGACAAATAGAAGTATCAGAACAGGTAAAAAATAAAATCACAGATTTATTCGAGTCAAAATCTATAGACGAAGTATTTATTTTATATAATAAGTTTATTTCAGCAATTGCTCAAGAACCCACATATAAATCTTTAATCCCTTTAGAACAAGCTGCTGGTGATGACAATGCCTCAGAGGGCAGTAATTCTTCATTTGAATTCGAACCAGACAAGAATGAATTGTTAGAATACTTAATTCCAAGAAATTTTCTTACACAAGTTTACGGTAGTATCTTAGAAAGTTCTGCAGCAGAACACGCAGCGAGAATGACTTCGATGGATAATGCAACAAGAAATGCTGGTGATATGATTGAAGGTCTTACTATGACCTACAACCGTACTCGTCAGGCAGTAATAACAAAAGAACTTATCGAAATTATTTCAGGCGCAGAGGCTGTTTAGGAAAGGAGCATATAATGGCAAGTAATAAAGCAGGTAAAATAACTCAAGTATTAGGGGCTGTAGTTGACGTAGCATTTGAAGGTGAACTCCCTCCTATTATGAACGCATTAATTACTAAAATAGGGGATCAGGAAGTTGTACTAGAGGTAGCGCAACATCTTGGTGAAAATACAGTTCGTACAATCGCTATGGATGCCACTGAAGGTATGCAAAGAGGTCAAGAGGTTACGGACCAGGGAAATCCTATTTCAGTTCCGGTTGGACCAGAAACTCTTGGTCGTATTATGAATGTTATAGGAGAGCCTATTGACGAAAGAGGTCCTATTGCAACAAAGAAAAAATTACCAATCCATAGAGGTGCTCCAGATTTTGTTGATCAATCAACTGAAACTGAGGTTCTCGTAACTGGTATTAAAGTTGTTGATCTTTTAGCTCCTTATGCAAAAGGTGGAAAGATTGGATTATTTGGTGGAGCAGGTGTTGGTAAGACAGTGCTTATCATGGAACTCATAAATAATGTTGCCAAAGCGCATGGTGGATATTCTGTATTTGCTGGTGTGGGAGAGAGAACAAGAGAGGGTAATGACCTCTATCATGAAATGATCGAATCAGGAGTTATTGATGTGGATGGTGACAAATCAAAGGTTGCCCTAGTCTATGGACAGATGAATGAGCCACCTGGCGCTCGTGCTAGAGTAGCACTTTCTGGGCTGACTCAGGCAGAATATTTTAGAGATGAAGAAAACCAAGACGTGTTATTTTTCGTTGATAATATTTTTAGATTTACTCAAGCTGGTTCAGAAATTTCTGCTCTTTTAGGACGTATCCCTTCAGCTGTTGGATATCAACCAACACTTGCAACCGATATGGGCGCTCTTCAAGAAAGAATTACAACTACAAATAAAGGATCTATTACTTCTGTGCAGGCTATTTACGTTCCCGCTGATGATTTGACAGACCCTGCACCAGCAACTTCATTTGCGCATTTAGATGCAACAACGGTTTTGAACAGATCCATTGCAGAACTAGGAATTTATCCTGCGGTTGATCCGTTGGATTCAACTTCTAGAATTCTTGAGCCAAGAACTCTTGGTGAAAAGCATTATCAAGTTGCAAGAAATGTCCAAAAAACTCTTCAAACATATAAGAGTCTCCAAGACATTATTGCTATTCTTGGTATGGATGAATTATCTGAAGAAGATAAATTAGTTGTATCAAGAGCAAGAAAAATTCAAAAGTTCCTGAGTCAACCTTTCCATGTTGCTGAAGTTTTCACAGGATCTCCTGGAAAATTTGTTTCGCTCGAAGATACCATTAAAGGTTTTGAGGGTTTAGTTAACGGAGACTATGACGATATAACTGAAAATGCCTTTTATATGGTTGGTACCATTGAGGAAGCATTAGAAAAAGCCAAAAAAATGGAAGAGGATGCAGCTTAATAAATCTTATGATTGAATTAAAAGTAGTATCACCTCAAAAGGTTATCTTTCAAAAAGAGGTTGAAATGGCTGTACTTCCGGGTGCAGAGGGTGATTTTGCAGCAATGCAAGATCACTCACCATTTATCAGCTCTCTAAGACCTGGCCAAATGGCTATCATGTCTAACAATAAAGCTGATGAAAGTTTTTTTATATCTGGCGGACTTGTAATGTTGAAAGGCAAAGTATGCGAAGTACTTGTTGATCAAATTGAACCATTGAAAGACTTAAATAAAGATAATTACAAACAAACTAAAACCTACCAGGACTTAGAAGGTAACGAGACTGCTCTTAAGACCTTTGAGCAAGTTATTAATACTCCGTCATATAAATAAAATTACTTAAAAAATTCTCTAAATTCTTTCAAAATATTTCTGTAGATATCTCTTTTGAAAGGGACAATGTTGCTAACCAAAAACTTTTTATCTACCCACTTGTATTCTGAGAATTCAGGCAACTTTGTATTAACATCAATATCTTTATTTGAGCCAGTAAATTCAAAAAGATACCATTTTTGTTTTTGTCCTACATATTTACCATTCCACAAAGTTTGAGCTAGATCTACTGGAAGGTCGTAGTAATACCAATCTTTTAATTCAGCTTTTAATTTAAGTTTACTTTTTTTTATACCCGTTTCTTCTAAAGCTTCTCTAAAAGCTGCATCTAGCGGGACTTCTTTAGAATCAATACCGCCTTGCGGCATTTGCCAAAAGTGAGAGGGGTGATCTAATCTCTGACCAACAAAAATATTTTTTTTATTATCAATGATCATAATCCCAACATTAGGGCGATATTTTTTTTTATCTTTAGGCATTTAATAATTACTTCTGAACAGTTGCTAATGTCTTAACAGCATCTATGGCTCTAAATAATTGGTAATCATCATCAATAAGATTTTTTACTTCTTCTTCCTTTACGTTAGGATCTTTTGTTTCATTAGTAAGGGCATCTTGATAGTCGGATTCTCTGAATGTAAATAATTCATTGAGAACTTTAATTTCGGCCTGGGGCACAACTACATCAGGTTCAATACCAATAGCTTGTATAGAGTCTCCTGAAGGTGTGTAATATTTAGCAATTGTTAGTCTAATAGCACCGCTATCTATAGGAACTATAGTTTGAACAGAACCTTTCCCAAATGATGTAATGCCTAAAATAGGAGCACGATTATGATCTTGAAGAGCTCCAGCTACAATTTCTGAAGCTGAAGCAGAACCTTGGTTGATGAGAACGACAAGAGGTTTTCCTTTGATTATGTCTCCCTTTTTTGCAGAGTAAACTTGAACATCTTGCTTATCTCTTCCCCTTACAGACACAATCTCTCCTTTTTCTAAAAATAAATCGCTTACACTTATAGACTCATCAAGTAGTCCTCCAGGGTTATTTCTGAGATCAAGTACATATCCTTTAATATCTATTTCTCCACTCTCTAATTCCTTAATAATTTTTTTAAGTCCTGTAGTTGTTTGTTCATTAAAAGTTGTAACTCTTAAAACTCCAATATCATCAATGACTTTATGCTTTACAGATTGAATCTTAATAATGGCTCTTTTTAAAACGATATCAAATGGTTCTTTCATCCCTCTTACAATCGTAATGGTAATAGGTCTTCCTACTTCACCTCGCATAATATCGACAGCTTCCTTAATACTTAAACCAACAACTGATTGTCCATCTAAATGTGTAATAAAATCTCCAGACTCAACACCTGCTTTTTGAGCTGGAGTATCATCAATAGGAGATATAATTTTTATAAATCCTTGCTCCATAGTAATTTCAATACCAAGACCACCAAAAGCGCCTGCTGTATCGATTTGCATTTCTTTAAAAAGCTCCTCACTCATAAAACTTGAATGCGGGTCTAGTGCATTCAACATCCCGTTTAAAGCTTTTTCAATTAACTCTTTATCAGTTACTTCCTCAACATATCTTTCCTTCACCCTATTAAAAACTTCATTGAAGATACTGAGTTGTTTGTAGGTTTCTTTTGTAGTCTCTGAATAGCTATTGGATAAAGTGGCTATATTGAAAGTAATAAAAAAATAGATAAACGTTTTCAAGCTAATTGGATGTTTTTTGATTAGAGGAGAAATTTTCTGACCAAAGTTTCTCAAGATCATAGATTGAGCGAATTTCATCTCTAAAAATATGCACTAAAACATGCCCAGCATCAATAACTGTCCAGTCGCACAGAGGTTTTCCTTCTGGTCTATTACAATAAAGCTTGTCTTTTCTTAATTCTCGGTAAACTTTGTCGGAAACAGAGTCAACATGTCTTGAAGATCGCCCCGATGCTATCACCATAAACTCAGCAAAGTCAGCCTTACCTTTAAGAGATATAACTTGAATATCTTCTGCTTTGTTATCATCAAGAGCATTGACTATACTTTGAACTGAAGGGTCTTTGTATTTATCGGTCAAGTTTATTCCTGATATTTGTCGAAGAAATTTCCAAACCTTCAATGTTTAAAAAAAATAAATTAGGTGATGAAGACGTTAAAAATTTTTCTAATGTGTTCATAAAGTATTTTGAGAATTTATAATAAATATAACTTTTTTCAATATTCTTATCATACCCGGGACGGTGAACAATACAAATACTAATATTATTAACAATCCATTCAAAATTAACCCATTTGTCTAATTCCCATAATTGGTCAAGACCTATTATTAAAACAAATTTTTTTAGATGACATTTTTTTTTAATCCTAGTTAAAAGTTGATATGTATTTTGAGATTTGATTGAAAATTCAATTGGACTCACTTTGACATTTAGGTCTAGCGTTTCTGATCTAAGTTTCTTTAGAGTTTCATGAATAGGATCTTTGCTAATTTTGTTTTTTAAAGGATTTTCATAATTAGGAATAATATAATATTTATCAAGACCAAGTTCTTTTTTTGAATTGTAAATAACATATTCATGACCTTTATGAAAAGGGTTAAAACTCCCTCCATAAATACCAATTGAATTATTTCTCATTAAATAATCTTAACAAACTCATTACTAATTTTTGACTCCGCAAGTGCTTGTTTAAATAAATCAATTACTAATTTTTGATCTTCAGATTCAGGTTTCAGAGCCATGGGATTGCATAATTTGAAATTGAATAAAATTGAAGTACAAAACTTTACAAGACTCTCACTTTGTATCCATGCAACAGTGCTGATAGGCAAAGTAAATTTTCTATATTTAAAAAAAAGATTATTATTTATATCATTTGTTAATGGTACTTTATTAATCTCAGTTAGATTTTGTTCGGTGAAAGTTTCTTTAAAACTTTGATTATTTTTTTCAATTAAAAATATGGTATATTTAATAATATGAGTAACATCTGTCTTATCAATTTCTTCTAAGTAGGAACGATGACTGTTCAATTCATCAATACTAGTCTCTAACGTCATTTAGGTCTGATCTGATTATCACCTGAGACTAAGTATTTAAAAGTTGTTAGGTGTTGCGCGCCTACCGGTCCTCGCACATGCAGTTTGTCAGTTGAGATACCTATTTCTGCTCCAAATCCAAATTCCCCACCATCAGCAAATTGAGTTGACGCATTATGGAGAAGAATTGCACTATCGCATTGTTGAAAAAAATATTCAATTGTTGAACTTGTATTTGTAAGACAACTTTCAGTATGTCCACTCGAATATTTATTAATATGTTTAGTTGCATCCTCAATATTGCGAACCATTTTAACAGATAATATTTTATCTAAATATTCGGTTGACCAGTCTTCATCATTTGCCTTCTCAGCATTAGGAAAAATATTTTGAATTTTATTATCAGCTCTGATTACACAGTCCTGAGAAGCTAAACTTTGAAGTACATGTTTGATAGAAAGATCATCAATTTCTTCATTGATGAGTAAAGTTTCAGTTGCACCACAAATTTCTGGTCTTCTTAATTTAGCATTTACAATAACTTTTTCGGCAAGGTCTTTATCATAACCCTTATCCCAGTATGTGTGGCAGATACCATTTAAATGTTTAAGAGTTGGAATTGTAGAATTTTTAGAAATTGATTGTATGAGAGAAAGTCCTCCCCTTGGAATAATCAAATCCACATAGTCATTTAATTGAATGAGTTCTTGGACAAACCCTCTATCGATATCATCAATAAAACAAACTAAATTTTTATTAAATCCTAAGTCTGTTAAAGCTTCTTGGATACAATTGTAGAGAGCTGTATTTGAGTGAATACATTCCTTACCACCTCGAAGTATAGGTATATTTCCTGAACGCAAACATAAGGCTGCCGCATCAACAGTCACATTTGGTCTTGATTCATAAATGATTCCTATTACGCCAAGAGGAACTGTAATTTTTTTAAAACTTAATCCATTAGGTTGAGACCATTCATCTAAAATTTGTCCCAAAGGATCTGGCATTTGTGCAACACTTTCCACTGTGCTTACAAGAGCATTGACTTTTTTTTGATCAAGGATGAGTCTATTTATTAAAGGAGCCGATAAGTTTTTAATTTTTGCTTCATCTATATCTTTTTGATTAGCTTCTAGAATTTTTTTTTCATTTATTTTAATAAATGCACTTATATTCATTAAGATCCTACTTCTATCTGCAGCAGAAAGTTTTCTCATATCTTCTGTTGCTTCTTTGGCCATTTGGCCAATCTGCATCATTTTTTCTTTTATATCGCTCATGATATTAAAACTAAATTATCTTTATGAATAATTTCATCCTCTCTAATAAAACCTAAAATTGAATTAATACTACTAGATTTCTTACCTTTAATGGCTTCTATGTCCTCAAAATCATAATTAATAATTCCTCGCGCCATTTCTTTACTATTATACTTCACAGAAATAGTATCGCCACGATAAAATTTACCTTCGACTTTTTTCACACCAATAGCCAGCAAGCTGGAATTTTTAGACAAAGCTTTAGCAGCTCCAGTGTCTATGTGTAATGCAGCAATTTTAGAGGAACGGCTCCATATCCACTGGTGTCTTCTTGAGCGTGTATTTTTTTGAGGAATGAACCAAGTTGAATTTTTAGTATTAATGCATTTCAATGAATTTTTTTCTAGTCCATTAGCTATAATCATTTTTATTCCAGATTGCATGCATAGTTTTGCTGCTTCGATTTTCGCACTCATTCCACCAGATCCGAAATCACTTTTTGAATGATCAACGTAACTTATTATTGTTTGATTGATCTCGGTGACTTCTGATAAGAGCTGTGAATTTTTATTTTTTTTAGGGTCTTTTGTATAGAGACCATTTACATCAGATAGTAGAATTAACATTTCTGCAGAAATAGAATTAGCAATTATTGCAGATAGCTTATCATTATCTCCGAAGCGAATTTCCTCAGTAGAAGTAGTGTCATTTTCATTAATAATAGGTACGACACCTAAATCTAGTAATGCAAAAATTGTATTACGAGCATTGAGATATTTTCTCCTATTTTCCAAATCCTCTGCAGTTAATAAGATTTGAGAACTTTGAACCTTCACTTTTGATAAGGCGACTTGCCAAGATTGCGATAGATGTATTTGCCCTATTGATGCGGCAGCCTGTTTGTCATGAAGATTATTAAGATTTTTTTCCCCTAATGTCTTTTTGCCTAAAGCAATGGCTCCTGAAGAAACAATGACTACTTTATTTTTTTTATCTCGAATTTTTTTGATATCTTTAGCTAAAGACTGCAACCACTCCTTCTTAATATTTTGATCTTTATCGACTAAAATATTTGAGCCAACTTTAACCACTATAACTTTTGAAGAATGAAGTTCCTTGATAATACTGTAATTCATTATTTTTTCATCAATTCTAAAATGTACTTTGTGACATTAGATAAGTTATAACTAGTAGCCGCTGAAATTTCAAAGATCTTTTGTTTTGTTCTATTTTCTAACTCTTGTTTTAGTTTTACAATTTTTTCTTTTTCAACAATATCAGTCTTATTTAAAGCAATAATTTCATTTTTATTTTCAATTCCCTTTCCATAATTTTTTAATTCATTTCTTATGATCTCATAATTTTGTATTACATTTTCTTCTGAACTGTCTAGCACATGTATTAAAATACTGCATCTTTCAACATGGGATAGAAAATCATGACCTAGACCTTTGCCCATACTAGCTTCCTCAATAATTCCAGGTATATCGGCCATGATAAATTCTTGATCAAATGTCTGCACCATTCCTATGTGAGGATCTAGAGTAGTAAAAGGATAATCAGCAACCTTAGGGGTAGCGTTTGTTACAACAGATAAAATAGACGACTTACCAGCATTAGGCATTCCCACTAAACCCACATCAGCTAACAACTTTAATTTTAAACGAACTGTGAGTTCTTGACCAACTTCACCATTCTGCACTTTTCTTGGTGCGCGGTTAGAGGAACTTTTAAAATGTGTATTGCCTTTTCCTCCTTGGCCCCCACGTAAGAAATAATAAAGTTGACCGTCTTCAAGAATTTCCGCAACCTTAATAGACATATCTTCATTATAAATTTCTGTACCACAAGGTAGTTCTAAAATTAGATCCTTTCCATTCGCTCCAGTTTTTAATTTACCGGAACCACCAGAACCATTTTTTGCATAGTGATGTTGATTGAAGCGATACTTTTGAAGAGTGTTTACACTTTTATTTCCTTTAAAGATGACATCACCACCTTTACCACCATTGCCACCATCTGGACCGCCGTATTCAATAAATTTTTCTCTTCTAAAACTTAAAGACCCATGGCCGCCATTACCTGATCTTACGTAAATTTTTGCCTTATCAATAAACGACATTTTAAATTTTTAGATTTTTTGGTTTAAAGTAAATTAGTTAACACAAACAAATTGTCTATTGCGAGATTTTTTAAATAGAACTTTGCCTTCAACTAAAGCGAATAGAGTGTGATCTCTTCCAATCCCAACATTTTCACCGGGGTAATATTTTGTTCCTCTTTGACGAATTAATATGTTTCCAGCAATTACATGCTCTCCACCATATTTTTTAACACCCAGCCTTCTTCCTGCCGAGTCTCTTCCGTTTTTGGAACTTCCGCCTGCTTTTTTCGTTGCCATTGTTTAATCTTTTACCTTAGTTGATGTTTTTTTTGTAGTTGTTTTTTTAACAGTTTCTTTTTTAACATCTACAGTCTCAGTTTTAGCCTCTTTTTTTACAGTTTTAGTTTTGGATTCATCTTTTTCAATAACTTTTGTTTTAGAGACTTTTTTAACAGGCTCTTTATATAGCTCATCACCAATTGATGATTTAATTGATAAAACTTTAAGGATCGTAATGTATTGACGGTGCCCTTTAGTTCTTTCATAGTGCTTTCTTCTATTTTTTCTGAAAACTCTTATTTTATCATCACGAGTTTGATATAATAATTTTGCTGAAACTTCTGCACCTTGAACTGAAGGTGACCCTAACTCAAACTTATCGCCACCGCCAACAGCCACAATATCTTTAAAGGCAATAGTTTCGCCTTCTTTTCCTTCAATTTTATCAATCTTAAGAATATCACCTGGCGATACTTTATATTGTTTTCCAACTGCTTTCAGAACTGCATACATGATAAGGATCGCAATATATATATGTCTTTTGTGATGTCAACAGCCAAAAATGCTTTAAAAGCAAGAATTATCAAATACAGATAATATAATATTTGCCCTAAATAAACTTATTTTAGGCAATTTTTACAAGTTATATATAACTCAAGGTTGTATTTATTCAATTTAGACTTTTCTCGATTTGCGAGATAATTTAGATTTTTCAATATTTCCTTATTATCATGTATCTCTGAAACCGCATCGCAATCCTCACAAATCGTAAAAGCCGCATTGCTGTTGGCCGTACAATTAGAATTAATACAGGCAACAAAAGCATTCTTACTTTCAATTTTATGTACCTTTCCTATTTCTATAAGCCTGTCTAAAGCTCTGTAAACTTGAAGCGGAGCTTTTACACCTTGCTCAGATAAATTGAATAAAATTGAGTATGCCTTTAGAGGCTCATTAGATTTTTCGAGTAATTTTAAAACTATTTCCTGATTTTTTGTTAAAATTTCTTTTTTATTTGTTAACTGCTTGTTCTTCATTTTTTAACTGCATTGATAATTTAGTTTGTTTTTTAAAAATTGGCAATTTTTTCAATGGAAAAAGTGTAATTAAAAATAATACTAAGGCTACACTTAAAATGGTTGGTCCTGTTGAGGTATTCCAAGTAATTGAGGAATATAAACCTAAAATTACTGAAATGACTCCAGCTATACTAGCAATTATTGCCATCTGAATTGGTGTTGAAGATAAATTTCTCGAAGTTGATGCAGGTATAATCAAAAGACCGGTTATAAGTAAAATCCCAACTATTTTAATTGAAATAGCAATCACGGCTGCAATTAATAATGTAAAGATAGCATTTGCTAATTCAGGCCTCATTCCTTCAGCCTTAGCTAATTCTAAATTTACTGTTCCAGCAAATAATGGTCTCCATATTATTATTAATAAAAACAATACGATAGCCCCACCAATCCAAACTATTACAATATCATTGAAGTTCACTGCAAGAATATCTCCAAACAGTAAACCCATTAAATCAATTCTTATAAAAGACAACAGACCCAAGGTTACAAGTCCTATAGCTAAAACTGAATGGGCCAAAAGACCTAATAATGCATCATTTGGCAAATTTGTTTTTTTTTGTAAATACAATAATGACAATGAAATCAAGCCTGATATCACAAATACAGACAATATAATGTTAAAATTTAATGCATAACCAATCACAACACCTAAAAGAGCTGAGTGAGAAAGTGTATCGCCAAAATAAGAAAGTCTTCTCCAAACAATAAAACATCCCAAAGGTCCTGTAATTATTGCCAGTCCAATTCCAGCAAAAAAAGCTCTAAATAAAAAATCTTCAAACATAATTAAATTTAATGGGAATGATCTATACTTCCATCTGGCAAATGCTTGTGGTCATGTTCGTGTTCATAAAAAGCTAGAGTTGGGTCTATGTTATTTCCAAATAATTTAATATATTCCGGTTCTTTGATTATTGACCTTGGTGCCCCAGAACAGCAAACATGACCATTTAAGCATATAACATGATCAGTTTGAGACATCACTACGTGTAAATTATGTGAAATGAGCAAGATACCACATTTTATATTTTTAACTATTTCTTGAATGGTTTTGTACAAAGCGATTTCACCTGGATAATCAACTCCCTGAACAGGCTCGTCTAAAACAAGAAAATCAGGTTTTTTTATAATTGCTCTTGCCATAAGCAATCTTTGAAACTCTCCCCCAGATAAATTTCTCACATCCTGAAAAAGTAAATGTTCAATACCTGTTATATTAAGAGTCTCAACAATATTAGTAATTTCATTTTTTTCAATTAGGTTCATAAAATCTAGTACTCTAAGAGGCAGAGACCAATCAATAGATAGTTTTTGGGGAACATAGGAAATTTTAATATTATTTTGAATTAGATTTGTTCCTTCATCTGGTTTCAAGATGCCAAGCGCAATTTTTGCTGTTGTAGATTTTCCAGATCCGTTTGGTCCAATCAAAGTTACAATCTGCTCTTTGAATACTTTAATTGACACCCCTCGAACGAGCCATTTATCATTTCGAAATACCCCACAATTATTTAGCTCTATTAAAGATTTTTTCATATTACACAATTGACATTAATTAAATGTTATAATATTACATATGTAATAATATAACAACAAAGATAGGTAATAAATATGAATTTCATCAAAAGATCAATATTTTTCGCATTAATCTCCTCTTTATTGAGCTTTTCAGCCAAAGCAGATATTAATGTTGTAACAACTATTAAGCCCCTTCATTCTCTAATTTCAAACGTCATGGAAGGCGTCGGAAAACCTTCTCTCATTATAGAAGGAACAAATAATCCGCATAATTTTGTACTTAAACCATCTCATGCGAAATTACTAGAAGATGCTGACATTATTTTTTGGGTAGGAGAAGATCTAGAGGCATTTATGGAAAAGCCCCTAAGCTCTCTAGCAAAAGATGCTAAAAAAATATCTTTTATGGAATTAGAATCTATTAAAAAATTAAAATTTAGAGAAAATAATATTTTTGACCACGATGACCACGATGACCACGATGACCACGATGACCACGATGACCACGATGACCACGATGACCATGATGACCACGATGACCACGATGACCACGATGACCATGATGACCACGATGACCATGATGACCATGAT
>JAQWMI010000026.1 GCA_029246865.1 Alphaproteobacteria bacterium | reverse complement strand
TATTGTTATAGAATTTTTTTTGCTCAACATTTAAATTAATATAAAAACTACATAATTCCTCTAACCTTGCTGAGTCAAATAAAAAATTCAAATAAAACTCGTTATATTTAGGATTAATAAAACTATCAAATAAAATTGAGTTAAATATTTTTCTATGAAAAGAAAAACTATAATCACCTAAATAAAATTTGTTAATTTTATATAAAATGTAATCATTTTGAGAGAAGTTTTCAGGAAAATTAAAATTATTAGAAGCGGTATTTAGAATAATAGAATTATAGTAATTATTCGTACTCAAGCTTAAATCATCATAAAATGAATTTAATTTGTCTTCAGTGTCAAATTTGTAATAATCATTGTAAAATGTATCTGGGTTACTTTGTATGACAATATTTTCGATTTTGTCTAAATCATCTTCCTTCAATTCTTCTGCAATTAAAGAATTAATGATGAAAAAGCAAAATATAGAAGATAGAATTTTAATCATATAAAGTCTGATTTATTAAGAATATGCTCTTTCAACGAACTAGGTGAAGGAATAGTTATTTTATTTATAAAATAGATACCTATTACTAATAAAATAGCTATGCATATGATTAGCAAAGTATTTTTGGGATTTGTAAATTTTTTTTTTCCTAAAAACATACTATATTATACATACAACTAAAAAATAAATGATGAAAGATTTTAATTACAAAATATGCTTAATTGGTATGCCGGGCTCAGGAAAAACGACATTAGGCAAAGAAATAGCTAGCATTTTTGATTATGAATTTATTGACATGGACTCGTTAATTAAAAAAGAAACAGGCCTAAAAATATCACAAATTTTTTTAAATAAAGGAGAAGAATATTTTAGGACTATAGAAACATCAATTTTAGAAAAAACTATTTCAAGTGATAAGAAAATTATTATTTCTACAGGTGGTGGTATAATATTAAGAAATAAAAAAATTCTAAAAAAAACCTATAATATCTATTTAGAATGTAATATTAATACTTTAGTTAAAAGATTGAATTCATCAAAAGAAAGACCTTTAATTGGGGATAATATATTTAAAGATGTAAATCAATTGCTTATTGAAAGGGAATTTCTTTATAAAGAAATTTCCAACTCTATAGTAGATTCGAATAAAATTAAAAAAAATATAATCAATCAAATTCAAGAAATAATTACTCATGAAAATAATAAATAAATCGAACAACATACAGATAACTGATTTAGATCTAGATATTTTGAAATTTATTAAACAAAATTTTAATAATTCCGATATTATGATTATAGATAAATCATTAATAAAATTATCGCTTATAAAAAAAATAGTGAAAATTTGTTCTACTAGGGCAATTATTATTGCTGGTAATGAGAATATTAAAAGCTTAAATCAATATTGTAGAATAGTAGAAAAGATTTTAAAAAAAGGAATAAATAGAAATTCAAAATTATTTTCTTTTGGTGGTGGAACTATAGGAGACTTAGCTGGTTTTGTTTCCTCCACTCTACTAAGAGGTATTAAGCATATAATGATACCTACTACACTACTTGCAATGGTAGACAGTTCTGTTGGTGGCAAGAATGGAATAAATTCTGTTATTGGAAAAAATTTAATTGGAAATTTTCAATTACCTGAAGCAATAATAATAAATACCAATTTTTTGAAAAGCTTACCCAAAAGAGAAATATCTTGCGGTTTTGCCGAAATTATTAAATACGCTTTCATTCATAATAAAAAATTAAAGCACTTAATGGCAAATAATACGTTTTATGAAATCAAAAAAAAATTTCTAAAAGAAATTATCATTGAATCAGTATTCACTAAATTAAAATATACAAAAGACTTTAGAGAGAGAAAAACTGGAAGATATTCAAGAGCTATTTTAAACTATGGACACACATTTGGACATGCTATTGAAAGCATGAATAGCTTTAAAGGAACTGTTAAACATGGGGAAGCAGTCGCAATGGGAATGATATTTGAAATGAAAATTTCAAGTGCGCTTAATTTAAAGCCAAATTCTATAAATGATTTAGAAAATATGCTTCGAAAATTTGATTTACCTGTGAGCTATAAAAAATACATTCATAAGGACAATATATCTAAAATTATAAAAAAAATTTCTTCAGATAAAAAATCTTTCAATAAAAATACAAATTTAATTTTAATCAAAAAAAATACTGGTATTGTGAAAAAAACTAGTTTGCTTAAACTAAGTGAATTAAGTATGAAATTGGTTACATGACCACAATTTTAATTATAAAAATTTTAGCAATTATATTACTCTTAACATGTTCAGCAATTTCTTCTGGATCAGAAACTGCTTTGACTGCTATTTCAAAACTAAGAGCTATAAAATATAAAGATCAGGGTAATCATAAAGCAGATTATATACTTAAAATTAAAGAAATTAAAAATCAATTCATTACAGGAGTATTACTTGCTAATAATCTTTTTAATATTCTAGCCACAGTATTATTTACTGAAATATTAATTTCATATTTTGGAGGTTTTGGCATGACAATAGCAACAATAGTAATGACATTCGCTATTGTTATCTTCTCTGAAGTTACACCAAAGATATATGCCATAAATAAACCAATGAAGTTTTCTCTTGCTGTTGCTAAGTTATTTTTTTATTACACTAAATTCATAAGTCCAGTTGTATTTTTTATTAATAAAATTGCATCTTACTTTATGGGATTATTAGGAATGAAACTCGATGAAAATCCAAATAAAAATATGGAAGAAGAATTTGAAGGAGCGATAAAATACCAAAAACAACACTCAAAAGACAATATAGAGCAAATTGAGTACATGAGTAACTTATTAGAATTAAAAGATTTAAAAGTGGATGAACTAATGACTCATAGAAATGACATTAGCTACATTGATTTATCAGATCCAATTGAAGAAATCATTAATTATTTAAAAGTTAATAACTTCACTCGGGTACCTGTAATTAAAAAAAATTTTGAGAATGTGTTAGGAATTTTAGATATAAGAGATCTGTTGAAGTCGGAGATTGCACTTAACGAAATCAATCAAGAGAGGATATTGGATCACCTTAATGACCCTTGGTTTATTCCAGAAAATAAAATGGCAATTAAACAACTAATTGATTTTAAATCAAAAAGAGAACATATGGCCTTAATCGTAGATGAGTATGGGGCTGTTCAAGGTTTAATATCTTTTGAAGACATCATTGAAGAAATTATAGGAGAAGTCTTTGACGAAACAGATGTTGAGAACTCTTATTTAGAAAAATTAGACTCTAATAATTATTTATTTAATGGTAATACGAGTATTCGTGAATTAAATCGTGTTTTAAAAATTGATTTACCAGATGAACACGTAACATTATCAGGGTTAGTTTACAGTATAACTAATGATATTCCAAAAGTAGGGAAAGTTTTGAATTATCATGATATTAAAATTCAAATTATTTCAAAATCTGTAAATAAAATTTCTAAAATCAAAATAACTATTTAGCTATTTTAATTGATATAGAATGAAGCCCGTTGTCGATAAATTTTTGTAATTTACCATATATTTTTCTGTGAACTTCTATTCTAGATATGTTTTTTTCAAAAAAAGAGACTATTATTTCGATATGTGTTAATTGATCTTTTGAATTTTTAACAGATTGATGACCACGATGAGAGTAACTAACGTCGATGATTTCTTCAATATTAAACTCTGAAATAGATTGAAGTGAGTTTTTAATTTCCTGCAGTAGCATTATTTATAGAATATTATATAAATTTACTGGTCATGAATCAAAAAGATAATACTCAAATATGCAATCACGCGGATTGCAATGATGAGGGTCTATATAAGGCACCAATAAATAAATATACTTTAAATAAATATCAATGGTTTTGTCTCGAACATATTAAAGAATTTAATAAATCTTGGAACTTTCACAAAGAAATGGATATTGATGAAATCGAAGTCGAACTTAAAAAAGATTCTACTTGGAGAAGGCCGACTAGGCCATTCGGCTCTGGATCTAATTTCCATAATTTTGATTTTGATGATCATTTTAAGGATAGAACATCCAAAACAAATAAAAATTCGAATAAATTAGTTTGGAGTCTTGAGCAAATGAATCTTACAATAAAAGCTACAATTGATGAAATTAAGCAAAATTATAAAAAATTTGCAAAACGCTATCATCCTGATGCCAAAAGTGATATTAAAAATAGTGATGAAAAATTTAGGGATTTAGTTGAAGCTTACACTTACCTAATGGATTATCATAAGAAATAATATGACAAATAAACTAAACAAAGTAACTAATATTGACAAGTCAGATGAAGTTAAAGCAAGTGAAGTTTTTAATATAGATACAGACTTAATTGTATCAAAATTTATTGAGCGTTCTAACTATGTACCAGAAATAGATGATAGCTATGTATTTGACCAACAAACAACAATAGCAATACTTTTAGGATTAAAATTCAACAAAAGAGTATTTATTCAAGGCCTTCACGGAACAGGTAAGTCGACCCATATAGAGCAAGTTTGTGCAAGATTAAACTGGCCTTGTGTTAGAATAAATCTTGATAGTCACATTTCAAGAATTGATCTTATAGGAAAAGACTCAATAGTTTTAAAAGAAGGAAAGCAAGTCACTGAATTTCAGGAAGGGATACTACCCTGGGCTTTCCAAAATAATGTAGCATTAGTTTTTGATGAGTATGATGCCGGCAGACCCGATGTTATGTTTGTAATTCAAAGGATACTTGAAGCTGAGGGAAAGCTTACACTATTAGACCAAAATAAAGTTTTAAAACCCCACCCATACTTTAGGATTTTTGCCACTGCTAACACAGTAGGATTAGGAGATACTAGCGGCATATATCATGGTACAAATCAAATTAACCAAGGACAGATGGACAGGTGGAGCATTATCTCTAAGCTAAATTATCTTTCAGAAGAAACAGAAATAGAAATTGTGTCTAAAAAAATTAAAGCAAACGATAATGAAAAGAAATATATCAAATCAATGGTAAAATTAGCTACCCTAACAAGAAAAGGTTTTCAACTTAAAGATATATCCACATTAATGAGTCCTAGAACTGTAATTATGTTAGCAGAAAACTATAAAATTATTAAAGATATGAAAATTGCTTTTGAATTAACCTTTTTAAATAAATGCGATGAGTCTGAGATAGATATATATAAAGAATATTTTCAAAGATCATTTGGCTTTGACATTTAATTGTCTGACAACACAAAATTAAGCAAAAATCCATCTCTAGCACTCAATAGCTTCAATAAAGCTATTACAGAAAATGAAAAACTCAAATTAAATATTAACTCTAATATAGTTTTAGAAAAAGAAGAGACCTTAAATATCCCTAATCTTTCTAGTCAATTTGAATACATTGATATGAGAGGTTCCTCAGACTCATTTGCCTTAAAAATTAAATATCATAATGAGTCGCATTTTAATGCATTAAGCAGTGTAATTATTGATCAACGGGAATTACTTATGACGATAGAAAGACTAAGGTATGAATATCTAGGTATATTAGATTTTGAGGGTATTCGAATTAACATACTTAAAAAATGGTTTAAGCAAAAGGAAATCATCCAAAAAAAAAAAGATCCAACTAAATCAGATCTATTTTATTCCACACTACTAAATTATTTTATTCTAAGTTCTAATAATGATAAATATGAAATAGAAAAAAATGTTATAGGCATATTAGTAGTAAAGTCAGATCAAAAAAAATTTAAAGATCTATTAAATAATCTTAATAACTATGTAAATTTTCAAGATGAATTTATCAAAGAAGTAATTAAACTTCTAAGAATTGTATTTCCAATCAGCAATGAAGAAGAAAATAAAAATGATAATAAAGATGAAGGGCCTGACGAAGAAGATGTTAGAGATAATAATAATGAAGATGAGGGCAAAAATGAGCCATCCTCCCAAGAAAATGATGTTGAGCAATCCATAGACGCTTCTGCTTCTGAAAATAATAATGAAAGTGATTCTAATCAAGGAGAAGAAGTTCAGGCACAAATATCTTTAGAAGACGAAGAAATTCTAAAAGCTAAAGTAGAGAGTTATAGAAATCTGGGGCAAAATTATAAGTCTGCGAGCACAAAATTTGATGAAATCATAGAAGCTAATAAACTATGCGATCTAGAAGAACTACAAGCTTTAAGAAAACAATTAGATGATAAGTGTGAAATTTATCAAAAACAAATATCAAGATTGGCTAATAAACTTTTTCGGTTACTTCAATCAAAACAAAATAGATCTTGGAATTTCGATTTAGAGTCTGGACTCTTAGATACTTCAAAACTCACAAGAATTATTACAAACGGGAATAATTCGTTATCTTTCAAAAAGGAAAAAGAAATCAAATTTGAGGATACGGCAGTATCATTACTAATTGATAACTCAGGCTCTATGCGTGGCAAACCTATTATGATAGCTGCACTGACAACTGATATGATTGCAGCTACACTTGAGAAATGTAAAATTAAAGTAGAAATACTAGGTTTCACCACAAAAGCTTGGAAGGGTGGAAAAACTCGAGAAGAGTGGCTTAAAAATGGTAAAGATAAAAATCCAGGTAGATTAAATGACCTAAGACACATTATTTATAAATCAGCAGATGAAAATAGTAGAAAATCTAAAGTTAATCTAGGGCTGATGCTAAAAGAAGGATTATTAAAAGAAAATATTGATGGAGAAGCTCTTATATGGGCTTCAAGTAGATTAAATAAGAGGCCTGAAAGTAGGAAAATTTTAATTGTAATTTCTGATGGTGCTCCAGTTGATGACTCAACATTATCCGTTAACGAAAGTAATTATTTAGAAAAACATTTAAAAAGTACAATTATTGCAATTCAAGATAAAACAAATATTGAATTACTAGCAATTGGAATTGGGCATGATGTGAAACAATATTACGATAAAGCGATTACTATTCATGACGTTGAGGAATTAGGTGGAGCTATATTTAATAAACTAGAAGATCTATTTAATTAAAATTAGATAATATATTTTTTTTAAATGATGCGAATTTTTGATCATGAATTGAACTTCTTATTTCACTAAAAAAGTTATTCATAAACCATATATTATAAATTGACAGAATTGTCATTCCAAGTATCTCATTACTTTTAAAAAGATGATGCAAATATGCTTTGGAGTAACTCTTACCTATACTTAGTCCTGCGCTTTCATCTAATGGTGAATCATCATTTTTAAAGCAAGAATTATTTAAATTTATTCCTTTATTTTTATTTTTTGAAAGCATCACACCATGTCTAGCTATTCTTGTTGGCGAAACACAATCAAAAGTATCAAAACCCTTTTCAACTCCCTCTAAAATATCATCCAAACCCCCTATTCCTAATACATGAACTGGTTTGGATGGATCAATAAATGAGGAGCAAAATTCAAATACTTCGTACATTTGATCTTTAGTTCCTCCTAAAGAACCTCCGATAGCCAATCCATCGAAATCCATAGAGCAGATTTCTTCACATGCCTGACGTCTTAAATCAGAATAAACACCCCCCTGTACAATTCCATATAGTTTTTGTAAACCTGCAGAACCATTTTGAGCCTTAAAATTTTTATTATCTGTATTGAAATTTTGGATACATCTTTTTGCCCACCTGTGAGTCATATGCATTGATTTTTCAGTATAATTTTTATCAACATTATAGGGTGTACATTCGTCCAAAACAAAAATCAAATCTGCGCCAAGATTTCTTTGAATGTCGATAGATTTTTCTGGTGTTAACAAAATTTTATCACCATTTAAATAATTTTTAAAAGATGCTCCTTCCTCTGTAATCTTTAAAAGAGATTTATTTCTTCCTGTTTGATTTTTACCTTTAATTTCTTCAGAAACAGAGCCATGGCCAAGTGAAAATATTTGATATCCCCCACTATCTGTCATCATTGGACCGTTCCAATTAGTAAATTTTTGCAAACCTCCTGATTTAGCTATTATTTCAGCACCAGGCTGAAGCATCAAATGATAAGTATTGGAGAGAATTATTTGTGTATTTGCTTCAATTAAACTTGTAGGTAAAACGCCTTTAACAGTTGCTTTTGTTCCACAAAATATAAAAGCAGGGGTTTGCAATTCACCATGGTCTGTTTTAAGAATGCCTAGTCTTGCTTTTGAGCTAAGGTCTTGAGATATAACCTCAAAAAAATTACTCACCTTTTTTTATAAAATATTTTGCTAAATAAATAATTGGGGTATCAAATAAACTTAAAATTATTCTTAAAAGATAGATACCTAAGCCATAAGAAATTAATAAATCAGATATCGGCACAGGATTAGAGGAAAGTAAATTAAATGCCAAAATACTAAATACTAAATTATCAATAAATTGAGAGATAAATGTAGAAAAGTTATTTCTAAACCATAATGCAGTTGTGAATTTTGTTTTTAGAAAGTCAAAGATAAAAACATCAATTTTTTGACTAAGAAAAAATGCCAGTATACTTCCAAATATAATTGGGAACTGAGGCAAAAATAACGTTTGTATTGCATTATGCATATCTAAACTCCAAGACCATTCAGGATGAGACTCTAGGCTCACAGGAGCATATGAAATTGTAAAAAACATCATTATTGTTGAAAATAAATATGCTGAAATCCCAATATAAATACATTTTGTTGCACTTTCTTTTCCATAATATTCGCTAAGAATATCTGTGCATAAAAATATAGAAATAAACAAGATAGTTCCTAATGCCATGGGTTCAGGAAAAAAGGGAAATTCGATAACCTTAAGGACTTGAATATTAGCTAAAAAAATAGCCATAGCGACATAAACATAAATACCTGTTTTTCCATAATACTTAAGTGCTAAAAGTATAGAGACATAACAAAAAATTATTTGAACAAGCCAAATGGTTAAAACTGGTGTGCTGTTAAGAAATATTGATATATTTTGAAAAAAGTTTTCGAGCATTAATTAGCAAGTGTGCTAACATTTTTTTCGATTAGTTTTTTAATTTTAGAAGCTTTATCTGTTAATTTTCTTGTGCTCATTTTGGCTAAAAAAGCATCTAGACCACCGTGCTTATCTACAGTTCTTAGAGTAGAGGCAGCTACTCTTAATCTAAAATTTTTATTTAAGACTTCACTTCTTAAAGTCACTTTATTTAGGTTGACCATAAATCTTCTTTTAGTTTTAATATTAGAATGACTGACGTTGTGGCCAGTCTGATGAATTTTACCTGTTAAATCGCAACTTCTAGACATGAGATGAGTTTATAATACACTTCATTACTGAATACAATAACTTCATACTAAAATTTCAACATAAATTGACAATATTTTGGTTTAAATTGACTCAAATACCACTTTTTTCTGTTTAAATCCTTTATATCATCCCTATGAATGCCATTCTCAATGAAAAGAGAGTCAAAGCCTTGCTTCATAGCACCAAGAATGTCGTGATTAAAAGAATCTCCAATCGCTATGACTTTTTTTGAAGATTTAATTTTAAACTTATTAATAATATTTGAATAAATTGGCTGAAAAGGCTTTCCATACCTATGAACAGTTCCTCCCATATCCTCATAGAGTTGCGCAATAGTTCCACCACACATTTCCAAAGAACCCATATTATCAACTTGGAAGTCGGGATTAGTACATACCAATGGAATTTTTAGATCCATCATCATTTTTAAGTCTTCTGTAAAATCAAAAAGATTACTATTGGGCTTAATATCAGCAATTAAGACAAAATTTGCATTTTTAATACTTTTAACTGTTTTAAGTTTAAACATTTTAATTTTTTCAAGTGATAAAGACATTGGAAAGCACTTTTCACCATATTGATTAAAAATTTCATTTTGAAAGGAATCAAATGCAATTTGCCCACTCGTAATGGAGTGATCATAAAGGTTGTCGTCAATACCTAGTTTCTTTAAATTAAGTTTTGTATATTCAGTTAATTTGGATGAATTTGAAATTAAAATAATTTTTTTTCTTTTTTGTTTTAACTTTATAAGACAATTTTTTGCGTCTTCGAATACATTTAAACCATTATGTAAAACTCCCCATTGATCAAATAGAAAATAATCATAATTATCAGCTATGGAACTAATTGAAGTAATTTTTTTCAAACCTGTAAACCGATTATCTCAGAAATATTTTTATAACCCATTTCTTGAATTGCTTGGGATAAATCTCTATTGAGCTCATTAATAAAATATGGACCATTAAAAATAAAACTAGAATAAAGCTGAACAAGAGAAGCTCCATAATGCATTTTCTGTATAACATCTTCTGCTGTAAATATACCTCCTACACCTATAATTTTAATTTTACCAGAAGTTAAAGTATAAAAGTCCCTAATTAATTCATTAGATTTTTTAGCAAGAGGCTTTCCACTAAGACCGCCACTCAACTGAGAGTTTAAAATACTTTTATCGACTGTTGTATTAGTTAAAATTAAACCATCAATATCATTTGCTAAAGCTATAAGAGCAATATCTTTTTTATCTTGAGGACTAATATCTGGTGAGATTTTAAATAAAATCGGAATTTTTGAATTATTTTGTTCTCTTAGTTTATAGATTTCCTTAACAATTCTATCAAAATTATTTCCTTTTAGATTGTCTCTTAAACCTGGAGTATTCGGCGAAGAAAGATTAACGGTTATATAATCTCCAAATCTATATAAATTTTCAAATAAAATTTTTAGATCATCAAGAATATCGATTGTATTTTTATTGTTACCAATATTAATACCCATTACCTTATCTTTATAATCAACTCTATTACTAAAATTTAAAATATTTTTTCTAAATTGGTCTAAGCCTTTATTGTTGAAACCTAGTGAATTAACGATTGCATCATATTTTTTAAATCGATGTATTCTTGGTTTAGGGTTTCCCTTTTGAGGAAGTGGTGTAACTGTACCAGTTTCGACAAAACTAAAGCCTATTTTGAATAAAGCTGGGAACACTTCTGCATTCTTATCAAAACCAGCAGATAAACCGATTGGAGTTTTAAATCCTCTGCCCCAAATAATCTGCTCTAAACTTTCAGTATTTTGATTTTTAAATGTTGGATAAATACCCATCTTAAGGGATTTTATGGATAAGTTATGAGCGAATTCCGGATCAATTTTAGATAAAACGTAATGTCCTAACTTATACATTTAACTTTGATTTTATTAAATTAAGAGTTTTATCTTTAGTATAAATTTTAATGAAAGATCCTAATCGAGGACCATTATCTTGACCAAAAACTACCTCATAGATGAGTTTAAAAAAATCTTTGATATTCTCTTTATAGGCAGATTCTTTTCCAACAGTAAAGATTGCTGTCTGAAATTCATCAGCAGTTGAATGAGAGTCGAGAGTTTGAATTTTATCATACACATGATTTAAAACTTCCAACTCTTCTTTACTTGGTTTTTTAAATTTTAAATTGGGTTTTATAAAATCATTGAAATAATTAATGCCTTTAGAAATTAAGTTAGTGAGAATAACCAGCTCCGAATTTGAGAAGTCACTTTGATAATTTTTAAGTAACCCTAAAATGACATTTGAGTCATCAGTTTTACATACTGAAATAACATTTAAGATTAAACTAAAATTAACTTTAGTGTTGAATTGAATCTTTTCTTCTTTATGAATATGCCAAGCTGGATTATCAGCGTTACTATTATCCTCAGAGTACTTTAATAGATGATTTAGGTAATCATCAGTATTTTTAGGAATAATATCAAAATATAATTTTTTTGCAGTTGTAGGTCTTTGGAGCATAAACAGAGATAAACTTTCTTGATTTGAATATTTTAACCAATCATCTATGCTAATTCCATTTCCAATAGACTTACTTATTTTTTGACCTTTATTATCCAAAAACAATTCATAAATTAAATTTACTGGTGGTTGAGATCCAAGTATTCTACATATCTTAGAAGATAAGCTGTAGCTATCAGTTAAATCTTTTCCACACATTTCATAGTCAACACCAAAAGCAGCCCATCTCATTGCCCAATCTACTTTCCATTGCAATTTACAATGACCATCCAGTACTGAAGTTTCTATATTT
>JAQWMI010000025.1 GCA_029246865.1 Alphaproteobacteria bacterium | reverse complement strand
TATACATCTTGGATCTAATTCTATTAATCATTTCAAAAAAATTATTAAGAAAATAATTTTTTTAAATCCTGATATGATCTTGATTGGTGGTGATTTACTAGATTCAAGCTCTTTTCAAATAGGCCAATTAAAAATTTTAAAGGAAATAAAAGTACCAATATATTTTGTTACAGGTAATCACGAGTATTATTTAAAAAATTCAACTGAAAAAATTAATAGATTAAATGAATTTAATATTAATTTACTTGATAACAAATCATCAATTTTGGATGACATTAATATAATTGGAGTGTCTGATAATCAAAGTCTTGAAAAACAAAAAGAGGTATTTTTTTCAAAAAAAATCAATAATTCTTATAACTTATGTTTAGTGCATAAGCCCAGTCTTTGGCAGTTTATAAAGAATGAATGTGATCTTACTCTATCAGGGCATACGCATAATGGTCAGATATTTCCTTTCAATCTTTTGGTGAGTTTAAAATTTAAGGAAAAATTTGGTTTATATAAAAATAATTTATCTTTTTTATATGTAAGCTCTGGCTCAGGCACATGGGGTCCAAAACTTAGATTGGGCAGTTTTAATGAAGTTATTTCTATTACTATAAATCCTTCATAAGAATATTTAATATATTGTGTTATAACTTTCCATGATTATGGCTATCAACAAAATGAGATTTTTAATTTTTTTATTAGCATCTATGCTTTATGCAAATATTGCATTTGCAGATGAAAATAATTTTATTCAAGACTTTAATGATTGGCAGTTTTTTTGTGAAGACTCAAAAAAACTTGATGCTTGTGAAATTAGGCAATTTCAAATTTCTAATGAAACAAAAGAAATACTGAGTTTTATTTCAGTAACTATTAATCCAGAAAATAAGGCGCAAATGTTAATTGGTCTTCCACATATGATTAATCTTAAAGTGCCCGCTCAAATTAATATAGATGGGGAAAATAACGCAGAAGTTATTTTTACATATTGCAATATAAACGCTTGCTTTATTGCAGAGGTAATTAATGATGAATACTTAGAGATACTAAAATCTGGAAATAAACTGCAACTTCTTAGTAGATTTATAACGAATGAAGAATTTAACTTAAGTTATTCCTTAAGTGGATTCACTGCTGCGTATAAAAAATTGTCAGATAACCTATAATTTTATAACTTTCCATCGTCTTTATAAAATCTAGGATCATGTTCATCTAATTTAATGCTATTAAATTTTTTGTAAAATGACTTAAAAGCTTTTTGTTTTAAATTTTCTAATGGTGTTGTGGTAAAAATCTTTTTTGCTTCCTCTTCTGAATTTGCTTCGACCGACACATCGAAGTCATAGGACATAGTCATATTAATTGTAAATTTTCTCATTATTTTCCCCTAATATTTTTATTTAATCATAAACAATTTTTAGTCAAATTTATAATATAATTATTTGAAAATATCTTAATTTATTTAGAGGAGATATTTTGTTCAGAAAAAGTAATTTTATCTTTTATTATATAGAGGCAGACTAACGATGGAATAACCATGATAGCGGTGATTATAAAAAATAGACCCCAGTTTCCATCTAACCAATCAACCATTGCGCCTGATGATGAGGCTAATAATGTTCTTCCCATAGTGCCAATAGAGGCTAAAAGTGCATATTGTGTTGCCGTATAAGTTCTGTCAACAAGTAAGGAAATAAAAGTAACGAACGCTACAGTGGCAAATGCAGCTGCTATATCATCAAATAAAACAGCAACTGCAAAAAGCAATTCTGATTTCCCTGTCCAATATAAAAGAGTGAAAAGCAAATTTGTTGAGGCCATAATGATTCCAGCAATAAATAAAGCTTTCAAAGCTCCCGCTCTAATAGCAAACAGTCCACCTAAAAGTGTGAAACAAATAGTTGTTATCCAGCCTATTCCTTTCGAATAGAGAGCTATATCTCCTTTAGAGAAACCCATCTCTTTATAAAAAACAATACTCATACGTCCCAAAAAAGCTTCACCAATCTTAAACAAAAATATAAATGTTAGTATGCCTATTCCAATAGAAACACCATTTTTCTTAAAAAAACTTAACAATGGGTTCACTACTGTACCAATAAACCAGGCAGCTAGTTTTGAAAAAGAACCACTTCCAATTCTGTCAGCTATTTTATTATCATCTTCTTGTTGTTGTTTGAAACGCTCTTTATTTGATTCAGGTATAAAATTTAAGCCTATATTGCAAAGGACAATAACCACCGTTAAAACCATAAATGTAATCTGCCAATAATCTTCATAACCCTTATTTTGCAAAATCTCTGCAGAATAAAGAGCTATAATCCCACCAACTTTATATCCAGTCCACCATCCAACCACTGCCATTGCCGCTCCAGCAGCCATACTACTTCTTTCATCTTTACCAATTTGCTCAATTCTTAAAGCATCAATAGTTATATCTTGTGTGGCAGATGATAAGGCGATCGCAAGTCCAATTGCGATAATAATAAATAAATTTTGATTAGGATCTAATATACTCCAAAGTACTAAAGATATTAATATAATTAACTGCATAACAGTAATTACAGATTTACGATGACCAATCTTCTTGGTTAAAAAAGGTATTTTTAGTTTGTCTATTAGAGGAGCCCATAGAAAATTAATTGCGTAAACGCCAAATATTAATCCTGCAAATCCTATTGTGCTTCTACTCAAACCTTCTTCTTTAAGCCAAAGAGATAAAGCACTGCCAATTAAGACCCATGGAAATCCGCTCATTATACCTAAAAGCAAAATCTTAAACATTCTTCTATCTAGGTAGTGAACAAAACTCTCTCTGAAAGAAATCATTATATAATCTTAGCTATTAATAATATTAGTTAAATAAGAAAAAATTGTTGAAAAATAATACTAATTTAAAGGAGCTGGATTATCTGCAAGCGATCTTAGCCACAAAATCAAATCAGCCCTGTCACTATCTTTTTTTAATCCATTAAAATTCATTTTGGTACCTTTAATGTATTTCTTAGGTTTGAGGAAAAACTTATTTAATTCACTATAAGTCCACTTACCACCAAATTCTACAAGCGCTGCAGAGTAAGCAAAACCATCTTTACTTGCTTTCTTTCTATTAACAATATTCCACATGTTAGGTCCTGCCTTATTTGCTCCCCCACTATTGAAAGAATGACAGGTGGAGCATTTTTTTGAAAGCTTTTCTCCGTTTTCAAGTGAAGCGGTTTGGAGTAAAGGCATTATATCTCCTAAAGCTTCAAATGGATCTACCGCTTCTTCACTGGACTCAGACTGGCTTCCTTCTTCAGGTACATCAATTTTGTATGCTGTTTCATCAGGGAAGTCAGGATGAACTAACATTTCTCCAGTTTTTGAAAAAAGAGCTAACAGTAATAATGCCAAAATAACAGCACCCAAGATTTTATTAGTTTCCATATATTGAGAAGCAGTCTATTTTAATCAAAATGGCACTTAAAACGGATTTTTGTCGCACAGAATGAATATTGTATCAATAATACCAGTTAGATTAGCTGCAACTAGGTTTCCTAACAAGCCTTTTGCAAAAATCGATGGACTACCAATGTTTCATTATGTTTATAATAGGGTCTTAGAAAGTTGCACAAATACTTTATTGGCCATATGTGATGAAAAAATTGAAACTTATTGTAGAAATCATAATTTACAATTTATAAGTACAAATCCAAATCACCAGTCTGGATCTGACAGAGTTGGTGAGGTTATTTCAAAAATTGAAATGAAGGAAAATATTCACAAGGTAATTAATGTTCAAGGCGATATGCCTTTTATTTCAAAAGAACATATTAAGCTACTCATAAGTAAAATTGATTATTTTGAAATGTCTACTTTGGGTTGCCCTTTTATAGATAAAAAAGAATTCCGAGATTTAAATAAAGTTAAATTATTAATTAAAGAAGATAATAAAAATGTAGTAGCTGAAAATTTTTTTAGAGAGCCAATGCATGCTTCAGAAATGAACGTAAATACATTCCATCATATAGGCTTATATGGTTATCAGATTTCATTTTTAAAAAAGTTTTTACAAATGCCAATATCTGAAAGAGAAAAAACAGAAAAATTAGAACAACTCCGAATACAAGATTTAAATAAAATAGGAGTATCTATAATTAAAGAAAATATTTTAGGCGTTGATACAAAAGAAGATTTGATTAAAGTAAATAACATATTAAAACAATGACAAATAAAATCTCATTTCAAGGAAAAGACGGTGCCTACAGTCATTTAGCTATTAAGGAAGTTTACAGTGAGGCTCAACATATACCCTGTAGTACTTTTGAAAAAACTATTGATTTGGCTGAGACAGGCGAAGTTGATTTAGCTATGATACCTATTGAAAATTCTGCTGCAGGAAGAGTTGCTGGAATTCATCGTTTATTACCTAAATCAAAGTTACATGTGATTGGTGAGCATTTTCAAAAAGTAGAACATCATCTTTTAATTCACCAGGACTCAGACGTGAGTAAAATAAAAAAGGTAATTAGCCATGAACAGGCTTTAGCTCAATGCAGTAACAAGATTCAAGAAAAAAATTATGAAATACTCATTGGTGCTGATACTGCAGGTTCAGCTAAAAATATTTCAGAATCCAACATACTTGATACAGCTGCTATAGCATCAAAATTAGCTGCAGAAATCTATTCTTTGAAAATTGTTGATGATAATTTTGCTAACTCAGTTAACAATATTACACGTTTCTTTATTATGTCCCAAGAGCCCAATAACTCTTACGATGAAAAAAAAAATTATATATCTGCTTTCCTTTTTTCTGTTAAAAATACCCCTGGTTCGCTTTTCAAAGTCATGGGCGGCTTTGCTACAAATAATGTTAATATGATAAAGTTAGAAAGTTATAATTATGGAGAACAATTTACGATTACTGAATTTTATTGTGAAATCGAAGGACATCCTAGCCAGCATAATACCAAGTTGGCTTTAGACGATTTAAATCATTACTGTTCAAAAGTTAAGAATTTGGGCGTTTTTGAAAAATCTTTATATAGATCGAGACAATAATTTTATATTTCTAAAAGAACTGCTATAAACTATGTTGAGAATTACATGGGCAAACTTTTGTGCCAATTCGGTCAGGTTCGAAAGAAAGCAGCTGTAACATGAAATTTTGGGTCGTGTAATTCTCTTAAAAATTTACAAATGAATAAAAAAAACTCAAATGTCTTGGCTCTTAAATATAGACCAAATGACTTTAAAGATTTAATTGGCCAAGAATATCTTGTTGAAACCATTAAGAAATCAATTCAATTAGATAAGATACCTAACGCTTATATTTTTACTGGCATAAGAGGTGTCGGCAAAACAACAACCGCAAGAATTGTTGCTAAGATGTTAAATTGTACGGCTTTTGACAAAGATAAAAATCCTTTACTTGATCAATGTGATCAGTCACAGGCAATAGCAGAAGATCGTCACCCTGATGTCTTAGAAATTGATGCAGCCTCAAATACGAGTGTTGATAATGCAAGGGAGATAATTGAAAATGTGAAATACAGCCCAGTGATGGGAAAATACAAAGTCTATATCATTGATGAAGTGCATATGTTGTCAAAGAGCGCTTTCAACGCTCTTTTAAAAACACTTGAGGAGCCACCTCAGCATTCAAAATTTATATTTGCTACTACTGAAATTTCAAAAGTTCCCATAACAATTTTATCTCGATGTCAAAAATTTGATTTAAGAAGAGTTGACAAATTAACTATGTTTGATTTTTTAAAAAAAATTATAAGTCTTGAAAAAATTGAAATTACCGATGAAGCACTTTATATGATTATTAAAGCAGGAGATGGTTCTGTAAGAGATAGTTTAAGTATATTAGACCAAGCTAATATTTTTAAAATAAATCAAATTATCGAAGATCATGATATTGTAAATATGCTTGGCTTTGCAAGAAGATCAGATATTTATGATTTAGCTCTCAATGTGATTAACAACCAACTGAGGAATATATTGATTATTCTAAAAGATATGTATGAACGTGGAACAGAAACCAGTAAAGTTATTGAAGAATTAATGGGTGTAATTAATTGGTCATTAAAAATAAAAATTAATTCTGAATTACTCAATGATAATTTTTTATCAGAAGAAGATAAAAACTTTGCTACTTCCGTCGACAATGTAGATGAAGGCCAATTAAATATTTTTTGGCAAAGCTTAATGAAAGGTTACGAAGAAATAAAGATCTCTCCAAATCCACATTTAACTTTGGAAATGGTTTTACTACGAAGCTGTTTTCTAATTCATGGTAATTCTAATGAAGTTCAAGTCGAAAAAAAAAAGTCTGAAATAAATGTTACTTCTGATCAGGAAAAAACGAAAAAAAAAACTATAAAAATTGAGGATTTAGAGATTAAGACAAAAAATGATGTGTCAATTACTATCCAAGAAAGAATAAAACTACATGAAGATTTTTTCCAATTTTATGGAAATGAATTTTCACCACTAATGGCAAGTATAATATTAGAAAACTGTGAGATAGTAATATTTAACAAAGATGAAAAAATTCTTAAGCTACATGCTAAAAAAAATGATTTTCCAGGATATAGTGAGTTGAATGCAAATCTTAAAGATCAATTCCAATTAACACTAATTGAAATAGATTCAGTCACTTTATTACAAGATTTAAAAGAAATTCGCAAACAAGAGCTTATCCAAAAAGAGATGGATACAGAGGAATTTAAAAAAGTTCTTGCTAAATTTCCTAATGCAAAGATATTAGACATAGAAGAAATCGAAAGGAATAATGAAAATGATGGGTAATATGGGCAATATGATGAAAAAAGTCCAAGAAATGCAAAGTAAAATGCAAGAAGTTCAAAAAGAATTAGAAAGTAAGACGGTTGAGGCAAATGCTGGCGGAGGCTTAGTTTCAATTATAATGAATGGTAAACATCAAGTTCAATCTATCAATATTGACCCTAGTCTTTTGAAAGAAGATGAAAAAGACGTATTAGAAGATTTAATAAAAGCAGCATTAAATAATGCTAAAGAAAAAGTTGATGAAATGTCTGCAGAAGAAATGAAAAAAGTAACAGGAGGCTTGCCTCTCCCACCTGGTATGAAATTACCTTTTTGATTTGCCACAAGACGAATTACAAAAACTAATTAACTTGATTGCTAGATTGCCAGGTATTGGCAATAAATCAGCGCAGAGAATTGCTCTGTATTTAATCAAAAATAAGCAAGACTTAATGCTTCCCTTTAGTGAAAGTTTAAGTTTAACAGCCTCTTCAATTAAAAAATGTGAAAATTGTGGAATTTTAGATATGCAATCTCCATGTAAAATTTGCTCTAACCAGGAAAGACTTTCTAAAACTATTTGTATTGTTGAGGATATGGCTGATGTGTGGGCATTTGAACGCTCGGGTTTTTTTAAAGGTCACTATCAAGTAATTGGTGGGCTTTTATCTGCAGCTAAAGGATTTACAGAACAAGACTTAAGACTAAATCAAATAAAAGAGCGTTTAGAAAAAAATAGTGTTGATGAAATTATTTTAGCTTTAAGCGCAACGATAGAAGGTCAAACTACAGCACTTGTCATAAAAGATTTTTTTGAGCAATCTAATATTAAAATAACTCAACTAGCCTATGGTGTGCCTGTTGGAAGTGAAATCCATTATCTAGACGATAATACTTTAGGCGCAGCTTTAGAGTCCAGAAAAAATCTTTAAATTTGATAAGTATCAAGAATAGAGTTTGAAAAATTGCAAGATTTTTTTGTTATTAAATCTACATTGAGATTCAATATGTGGTAGTTAGCAATAACTTTGTCATCAACATTTAACATAGTTAAATCCAAAATTAATTTTTTACCCTCAATATTCATAGTACTGACATAAATTTTAAATTTTTCATTTAAAGTAATTTCTTCTCTGTAGTCAATCTTACATTTAATGACAAAAACCCCTTTTTTTTCTTCTAGTGCATACTTATGCCCAAGTTCTAATAATTCTAAAATATAATCACAAGACTCCTCAAAGCATTGAACATAATAAGCCATATTCATATGTCCGTTATAATCAATCCATTTTTCTATAACTTTGCCTTCCGAAACTAATAAAGGTAGTGTAATTTTTTGATTAGGTTTTAATTTGCACTCTAAATGATCAAAAATTTTGACATTAATGTTTTTCATCGTATAAGAATTTAACATATTATTAATTATAATGCTTAAAATAGTTTTTGCTCCAGATCCAATCCTTAGACAAACATGCGAACAGCTTGAACAAGTCGATGAGCATCATAGACAATTAATTAAAGAGATGTTCGAAACTATGTATGAAGCAAATGGAGTAGGGCTTGCTGCTCCACAAGTAGGTATTAATAAAAGAATATTTGTTATCGACGCAGGAGCAAGGGAGGAAATAAAAAAACCAATAGCCATGATCAATCCAATTATTACTAGTATAAAAAAATCTTTATCAGTTTACGAGGAAGGCTGCCTATCTTTTCCAGGTCATTACGCAGAACTAGAAAGACCTGATGAAATTACAGTTGAATATTTGGATATTGATAATAAAAAACAAAAGTTAACTTCAAATGATTTTACATCTCGAATTATACAGCACGAGCTTGACCATATTAATGGAATTTTATTCATAGACCATTTAAGTCGGTTAAAAAGGGATATTATAATCAGAAAAATGAAAAAATATAAAAAAGAATTAAACCAAAGTGAGTAATAAAAATAAAAAAATAGTATTTTTTGGTACGCCTGATTTTAGCTTACCTCCTTTAAAAACACTTTACCTTGGCGGTTATGAAATTGTTGGTATTTATACTCAGGAGCCTAAAAAAAAATCTAGGGGCATGAAAATGATCAAAACTCCTGTACATGATTGGGCTGAAACTCAATTGCTTCCAGTATTTACTCCAAAATTGATCGATAGTAATAGTTTAGAAGAGTTTCGAAATTTAAAGCCTGACATAGCAATACTTTTTGCATTTGGAAAAATTATTCCCCAATCCTGGCTCGATATTCCTTTATTTGGTTTCATTAATATTCATGCCTCATTACTTCCGGCATGGAGAGGAGCAGCCCCTGTCCAAAGAGCCATCGAAAATAATGACTCAAAAACAGGCATTACGATAATGAAAATGAATCATAAGTTAGATGAAGGACCAATACTGAAGACTAAAGAAATTGAGATAAAACCTTCAATGAATGGTAAAGATCTAATTGACATTATAAGTACAGATTCTTGCTCTCTTCTCTATCAAGTTTTAAAAGATTATTTTAAAGGATTAATACCCCTTGTAGAGCAAGACGCAACTCAAGCTAGCTATGCTAATAAAATTAAGAAACATGAGTGTGAAATTAATTGGTCACTTTCTAGTTATACAATTAATCAAAAAATTAAAGCGTTTTATCCATATCCTTCAATGTGGTTTAAATTTGAAGGAAAGAGATACAAGGTTTTAAAAGCAAAGATTAGAGATGATAAGGGTGAGCCAGGAACAATTATTAGTGATGAACTTACTATTGCATGCGGAGAAGGTAGTATTCAGATTGAAGAAATACAAGCAGAAGGTAAGTCGAGATCTAATGCTAAAGAATTTCTTCTCGGTTACAAAAACTTTTTCATCGGAAAAAAAATAATTGCCTAATTTTAAAATTTTAATTGAATATGAAGGATCTAAATACAGCGGATGGCAAAGTCAAACAAATGCTATTTCCATTCAAGGACAAATTGAAAAAGCTATTTATGCTTTTTCAGGTCAGAAAATTACAATATATGGTGCGGGTAGAACTGATGCGGGAGTTCACGCACTAGGTCAGTGTGCGAATTTTACATTAGAAAATAAAACTGACTTATATCAAATTTTACATGGAATCAATTTTCATTTATCAAATGATAATATCAAGATAGTTAATGTTGAAATTGTACCAGATAACTTTCACGCAAGGCATAAAGCACATCATAAAATTTATGTTTATAAAATATTAAATAGACCAGTGCCATCAGCAATACATTTCAGGCACTCTCTTCATGTTAACAAGAAATTAAATATAGATTTAATGAATAAAGCAGTAGAAAATTTAACAGGTACTCATGATTTCACAAGTTTTAGGGCAAGTGGCTGTCAGGCAAAGACACCGATAAAAACACTAGATAAAATTGTAATCAATAAAGAACATGGTGATATGATAACATTAGAGTTTCAGGCAAAATCATTTCTTTATCAACAAATCCGTATTATGGTTGGATCTCTAATTGAAATAGGTTTAGAGAAGCAAAATTTAGAGTGGATTAGTATATTGTTTGAAAAAAAGGATAGAAAATTAGCTGGTCAAACAGCTCTAGCTAAAGGTTTATTTTTAAAAGAGGTATTGTATTGAAGATTTTGATAGCCACACAATGTTTTCCTCCTGATTTAGGTGGAATAGAACACGTCATGGGGAATATAGCAATTGAGGCATCAGAAGCCAAACACACTGTCTTTGTAGTCTCTGATAAAAGTAAAAGTCCCTCTAGGGATTTTGATGATAAAAATAATTATATCATTTTTCGATTTGGCCAAATAAAATATTTTAGAAAAATTAAAAAAGCTAATTATATTAACCATCTTTTAGCAACTGAAAATTTTGATTTAATTTTTTTTGATAGCTGGAAGTCTTTAGAGTATGTTGACTCAAAATATCAATCTGAAAAATTTATATGTCTAGTGCATGGCAACGAAATACTCAAAGATAAAAATAGAGACCGAGTAATGAAAAATATGTCAAAAGCCAATAGTATTATTTTTAATTCCAATGCAACGAAATTATTATTTCAAAAAAAATATGTTAGTTTTAAAATTAAAAACTCTAAAGTTATATATCCAGCTTTTATTTCTAGTATTCAAAAACCTGATAAGAGGAAAAAAAAATATGATTTTTGTACAATTGGTCGTTTAGAAAGAAGAAAGGGTCATCAATTAATTTTACAAGCATTAAAAAAACTTAGAGACACTGATAATATAGTAAGTAAATATGCTATTTTAGGAGAAGGCGATGAGTTAAGTCGACTTAAAAGCGATGTACTAAAATATTCACTTCAAAATCAAGTAGATTTTTTTATAGGTGAAGAGAGTGGTAAAATATTAAAACAGTCCAAAATTCATGTGATGCCAACATTTTTAGATGGCAATAGTATCGAAGGTTTTGGGATTTCTAATGTTGAAGCTTCAGCTTATGGCTTACCTTGCATTGTATCTTCAAGCGGGGGAACACAAGAATCAATTATTAAAAATGAGACAGGTTTAGTTATACAAGAAAAAAATATTGAACAACTCTACAATGCGATGAAAGAATTAATTATGAATAAAGAAAAATATATGAATTATAGTTCTAATTCATTAACATTTGCTGGAAGTTTCTTAAAGAAAAATAAGGTAATTGAATATCTAGAGATTCTTTAAAATTTCTTCGTAACTAGTCTCTAATAATCCACTATCGTCAGTGATTATTTTCTTAACTATTAAGTTTTCAATTCTAATAACACTCCTTTTTAGCCTCATTCCCATTAGGTTGTGTTTGTAAGGCTTTAATAATTGAGTTTCTTTCGCAAATTCAGCATTACCATCAGACAGAAAAATAACTCCTATAGCTTTCAAAGATATAGACCACTGTTGCATAACATATGGATCATTAACACTCACGCAATATATACCGTCAATATTTTTTTCTTTTTTTAAAAATTTTGAATTTTCAATATAAGGAGGCAGGTGCTTGTTATGACAAGTTGAAGTATAGGCACCAGGTATACATATTATTAGTATATTTCTATCCTTAAAATTATTATGTAAATCAAAGTCAATAATCTCATCCTTTGAAGAGCTTTTTAAAACTAACTTTGGAATAATATCTCCTAAATTCATTAGCTAAAAAAATTTTCTAGTGTTTTGTAATATATTTTCTCAGTTGTTTTTAGATCTTCAATAGACACACATTCATCTACCTTATGAAGAGTTTTATTTATTGTTCCAAATTCAAACACTGGACAAATCCTTTGCAGAAAACGAGCATCTGAAGTCCCTCCACCAGTATCTTGTCTTGCATCTATTCCAGTTACATCTTTTATGGCTTTTACACAATTTTTTGTAAAAGGACTGTCGAAACTATGAAAAGGAAGACCTCTAAAAATCAAGTTTGTCTTATGTGTGAAACCATTTGCATCACAAATTCGACTAACATTTTCATTGATAAAATTTTCAATTCTTTCTTTGCTCCATAAATCATTAAAACGCATATCTGCAACAACTTTAAGCCTCTCTGGTATTACATTCTTTGCCTTATTGTTAAGATTAAGTTGTGTAAATTGAATACTGGATTGTTCATAAAATTCTGTTCCTTTATCTAACTCATACTGATCAAAGAAATCAATTATTTTGGAAATCCCATGAACAGGATTTTTTGCAATTTGTGGATATGCAGCATGACCTTGTTTCCCAATTAATTCAATATGAATATCGACAGCACCTTTTCGCCCAACTTTAATTTGGTCACCTAAGGTTTTCTCAGAAGAAGACTCCGTTGCGATTGAACCATCAATTCTGATGCCTTGAGCAGATATCCAATCAACAACTTTATCGACACCATTAATTGAATCGGCTTCTTCATC
>JAQWMI010000024.1 GCA_029246865.1 Alphaproteobacteria bacterium | reverse complement strand
AATAGTTTTTCTTTATCGTACATGAGTTCTGCTCTTGTTTCGGTAGCAAACTCAAAATTTGGCCCTTCTACTATGGCATCAACGGGACAAGCCTCTTCACAGAGACCACAATAAATACATTTAGTCATATCTATGTCATATCTAGTTGTTCTACGACTGCCATCAGACTTAGCCTCAGCTTCAATTGTAATTGCTTGCGCAGGACAAACAGCTTCACATAGTTTACATGCTATACATCTTTCTTCACCATTTGGGTATCTGCGAAGAGCATGTTCGCCTCTAAAGCGAGGACTTAAAGGTCCTTTTTCATTTGGATAGTTTAAGGTAACCTTAGGTTTAAAAAAGTATCTAATTGTAAGACCTAGCCCCTTGACCAATTCATAGAGAACAAATGATTTTATATGTCTAATTAAAATTTTCATTTATTGTGGTAGCATCTCAAAATAATACAAAAAAGAAGAAGTTAAAACGACCCAAATTAGAGTTAAAGGCAGAAATATCTTCCAACCTAATCTCATCAACTGATCATATCTATACCTAGGGAATGTTGCTCTCACCCATAAGAAAACAAAAAGAATTAAAAAAACCTTGAGTTCAAACCAAAAAAGACCCGGAACAGCATTAAAAGGAAAAATATCAATCGGAGGATACCAACCGCCAAGAAATAATATAACTGTCAAAGAGCTCATTAAAATCATATTTGCATATTCAGCAAGGAAAAAAAGACCAAAGGAGATGGAAGAATATTCTGTAAAAAAACCTGCCACTAAAGTTGCTTCATCTTCAGGTAAATCGAAGGGTAATCTATTTGTTTCCGCTAAACAGGAAATAATGAATACTATAAACATTGGGAATAATGGAATTGCAAACCAAACATTTTTTTGACTTTCAACAATATCTGTAAGATTTAGTGATCCTACACAAAGTAAAACCGTGATTATTACGAAACCAATTGAAACCTCGTAAGAAATCATTTGAGCTGCAGATCTTAATGCGCCAAGAAACGGATATTTAGAGTTACTTGCCCATCCAGCAATAATAACACCGTAAACACCAAAGGAAGAAACAGCAAATAAATATAAAATTCCGATGTTGATATCAGCAATAACATATTTTGAACTAATAGGAATTACAGCCCAGGCTATTAAACTTAGTAACAAAGTTAGCATAGGAGCAAAAATAAATAAAAATTTATTAGAATTGGAAGGTAATAAATTTTCTTTTGTTATTAGCTTAATAACATCTGCAAAACTCTGCAGAATGCCAAAAGGACCAACTACATTAGGCCCCCTTCTTAATTGTACAGCGCCCAAAACTTTTCTTTCCAT
Organism: Alphaproteobacteria bacterium; assembly: GCA_029246865.1. Taxonomy (GTDB): domain Bacteria; phylum Pseudomonadota; class Alphaproteobacteria; order HIMB59; family HIMB59; genus HIMB59. The sequence goes on along the minus strand of JAQWMI010000024.1, from coordinate 8,597 downwards.
GTAAACAAGTAAAGCGACTGAAATTAAAACAGGCATAACAAAAGAGAAAATTTTCAATACCCCAAGCAATATATCAATTAAAGATAATTCCACTATTGATTTACCACAATATTTTGATCAGTGACCATATTTTCTTCCACACATTTAGCCATAATTTTAGAATTTTTAGAGATAATGTCTGAAAAATAGAAATTATTTATAGGGTAGTGGAAACTTGAAGTACTAAAATTTGTTGTATCTTGGATATCAATTTTTATGTCAAAATTAATTATAGTATTTAATTCAAAATTAAATTTAAATACTTTTAATAATTCAGACCTAACATCATTAAATGTATTAAAATCATTTTTATAACCCATAAGGTCAGATATTTTTTTTAATATAGACCACTCTTCTTTTGCGTCGCCAATAGGATTATGACATCTAAAAGCCTCTTGAGGTCTACCTTCAACATTAATATACGTAGAATTTTTTTCAGTATATAACGGTGTCGGAAGAATTAAATCTGCAGACATAGCTCCAATATCTCCATGATGGCCTAAATAAACTTTAAAAGAGTCTTTGAAAATTGGATTAGAAATATCTTCTGAGTTAAAAGAGAATAAAAGATTGTAAGAGCCATTTTTAAACTCAGACTCAAGAAAATTCATAGGTTGGAATTCTTTATTTTGGGTATTCCCTAATAAAAGCTGCCCTACTCTTGAAGCATAAGGTGATAAGAAACTAAGATTATTTTTTTTATCATTAATAACATTATTATTTTTAGCAAATGTGAATAGAGATTTTATATCTTCTTCTGTAGCATAAGAGGAATATCCAGAACCAATTATGATCATTGGACTATTAGACTTTTTAATTTTTTCTAAAAATGATTTATCTTTAAGCACATCAATATTTTTACCAAGATATTTAGTTGGATAATTTAAGTTAATATCATCACCAATATTATAAACATCATTACCTTTGTTATATGATTTAAGGATTTTATAATTAATAATTGGCGCCTCAAGCTTAGGGTTAACTCCAATTAAAATTATTAAATCTGACTCTTCTACTTCCAAAATACTCGAATTAAAAATGTAACTCATAGGATTTTCGTTTAGTATTGTCTGGTTATCAGTTCTAACTTCAACCCTATTTGGACCAAAATTAGACATAAATTTTTTAACAGCATAACCTGTTTCCAAGTCTGTATGAGGTCCAACTAATGCAAATGGGGATGATTTTTCTAATTTTTTCTTTAAAACATCCAAAGCATCACTCCAATTAGACTCAATAAGTTTTGGACCTTTTTTTATATAAGGTTTATCTATTCTTTGATTGTAATAAGCATCATAATTAAATCTGACTTTATCATTAATCCATTCCTCATTTACTTCCTCATTTACTCGAGGTGTAATTCTGAGAATTTCTTCAGCTCGACTATCAATTCTTATATTAGAACCAACTCCATCGAATATATCGATACTATCAGTTCTCTTTAGTTCCCATGGTCTGGCTTTAAATTTATAAGGCTTACTTGTTAAAGCCCCTACAGGACATAAATCTATCACATTTCCAGACAACTCAGATGTTATTGCTTTTTCAAGGTAAGTTGTGATTTCTGCATTTTCTCCTCTACCTAACATTCCTATCTCAGGAACTCCTGCAACTTCAGAGGCAAACCTAACGCATCTGGTGCAATGAATACATCTAGTCATAATTGTATTAACTAATGGTCCCATATTTTTATTTTCGACAGCTCTTTTATTTTCACTATATCTAGATTTATCAAAACCATAATACATAGCCTGATCCTGAAGATCACACTCACCGCCCTGATCACATATAGGACAATCTAAAGGATGATTTATTAGGAGGAATTCCATTACACCCTTTCTTCCTAGTTTTACTTTTTCAGAATTAGTAATAATCGACATACCTTCCATCAAAGGCATTGTGCATGAAGACAATAACTTAGGAGCTTTTTCAACTTCAACAAGACACATTCTACAATTTCCAGCTATTGAAAGTTTATCGTGATAACAAAATCTTGGAATTTCAACTCCAGCTATTTCGCAGGCTTGCATAACAGTTAAGTTTTTATTAACCGAGACTTCATTTTGGTTAACTTTAATCGTTATTAAATCTTCGTCATTCATGAAATTTTTCTATTTTCCTCGTATCTTGAAAGTAATTCATTTTTAAAATTTTTAATTAATCCTTGTATTGGCCATGCAGCAGCATCACCAAGAGCGCAAATAGTATGACCCTCTATTTGCTTGGTAACATTTTCTAATAATTCTAATTGCTCAGGAGATATATCTCCCCTAATTAATTTTTGCATCATTCGATGCATCCAACCAGTACCTTCTCTACAAGGTGTGCATTGACCACAACTTTCATGCTTATAAAAGTGAGAAAATCTTTCAATAACTTCAGCAATATCAAAGTCTTTGTTAACAACTATAACTCCAGCAGTACCTAAGCCAGAACCATTGGCTTTTAAATCATCAAAATTCATTTTTACAGTTTCACAAATATGCTTTGGTAATAAAGGTGTACTTGACCCACCAGGAACTATAGCTAGTAAATTATCCCAACCACCCTGAACGCCACCAGCATATTTTTCAATTAATTCTTTTAATGGTATTCCCATTTCCTCTTCAACTGTGCAAGGATTATTGACATTACCTGAGATGCAATAAACTTTTGTTCCAGTATTATTTTCAGAACCAAAATTTTTAAACCACTCAGATCCTCTCCTCAAAATAGTTGGTACAACAGCAATTGATTCAACATTATTAATTGTAGTAGGCATACCATAAAGACCTGCACCAGCAGGAAATGGTGGTTTTAGTCTAGGTTGACCTTTTTTTCCCTCTAGACTTTCCAATAATGCTGTTTCTTCACCACAGATATAAGCACCAGCACCACGATGAACATAGATATCAAAATCAAAATCACTACCGCATGCATTTTTACCTACAAAGTTTTTATCATAAGCTTCTTTAATAGCTTTTTCTAATTGCTCGTATTCAAAAAAATATTCACCTCTAATATAGATATAACATTTGGTAGCTTGAATTGCGTATGATGCAATTAAACATCCTTCAATAAGCATGTGAGGGTCATTTCTAATCATTTCTCTATCTTTACAAGTTCCTGGCTCAGATTCATCTGCATTAACAACTAAGTAATGTTGTTTACCTGTATCCTTAGGCATGAAAGACCACTTTAGGCCAGTTGAGAAGCCAGCTCCACCACGCCCTCTAAGTTGACTAGCTTTAACAAGATCAATAATTTCATTGGGTTCTTTTTTTAAAATTTCTTTTGTGTTAGACCAAATCCCACGCTTTAAAGCTCCCTGAAGAAAAGGATCTTCAAAACCATGTAAGTTAGTAAATATTTTATCTTCTTTATTCAGCATTTTCTGAAGAAGACCTTCCTGTTTGAGAGCCTACCTTATTAGGTTTATTGTTTTTTATATTTTCAATTATTTCTTTGGTGTTTTTTTCATTTAAATCCTCATAAAAGTCATCATTTATTTGTATCATTGGTCCATTGGAACAGGCACCAAGACACTCAACTTCTACAACTGTGAACAAACCATCATCACTTGTTTGATTGATATCACATTTAGTGGAATTACATATTGTGCTTGTAATTTTATTCGAACCTCTGAGCCAACAAGGAGATGTTCTACAAATTTGGATAAGATTTTTTCCTACAGGTTTTAAATTAAACATAGAATAAAAAGAAGCAACTTCAGCTACCCTTATTTTAGGCATATTTAAAGTCTCAGAAATTTTTTCAATACATTCACTGCTTAGCCAATTATCATTTTGTTTTTGTGCTAAGTATAGTAATGGCATCACAGCACTTTGCACTCTCTCAATTGGGTATTTAGATTTAATGATTTCAATTTCTTTAACATTTTCAGCGCTCCAATTAAAAGGAGATCCCTTTTCTTGAAAATCATTAGTTAAACCTGGGTGTCCAGAACTCATCTATCGACCTCTCCAAAAACTATGTCTAAACTTCCTAGAATTGAAGGAAGATCAGCTAACTGGTGACCTTTTGATAAGAAATGTAGAGCTTGTAAATGTGCAAAACCTGGTGCTCTTAATTTGCATCTATATGGCTTAGAACTTCCATCAGAAATTAAAACAGCACCAAACTCTCCTTTAGGCGCTTCAACGGGAACGTATGAAATTCCTTTGGGAACTCTGTAGCCTTCAGTAAATAACTTAAAATGGTGAATAATGGCTTCCATAGAGTCTTTCATTTCAGCTCTTCTTGGAGGTGTAATTTTATTGTCTTCGATCATCACAGGTCCAGAAGGAATTTTTTCTATACATTGTAAAATAATTTTTACTGACTCTCTCATCTCTTCCATTCTTACTAAATAACGATCATAAGTATCCCCAGTTTTTCCAACAGGAATATCAAAATCTATATCCGAATAAACATCATAAGGTTGGGATTTTCTAAGATCCCAAGCAACTCCACTAGCTCTTAATACAGGACCACTGCAACTAAGTTCAATAGCATCCGATTTAGATAAAATCCCTATATCAACAGAGCGTTGCTTAAAAATTCTATTCTCAGTTAGTAGTTCTTCTAAAGTGTCAATAAAGTCAGGGAATTTTTCAAAATAGACTTTCATTTTTTCACACAGATCATCTGGTAAATCTTGATGGACACCTCCGGGTCTGAAGTATGCCGCATGAAAACGAGCACCTGAAACAGCTTCATGAAATTCAAGCATTTTTTCTCTTTCTTCAAAAGCCCACAACATAGGAGTTGCTGCTCCAATATCCATAGCAAAAGCGGGTATATTTAATAAGTGATTTAAAATTCTTGTTACTTCAGCAAACATCACCCTTATATACTGAGCCCTTACAGGTGCTTTAATATCAAGAAGATTTTCAACTGAAAGTGCAAAAGCATGCTCTTGACACATGGGGGAGACATAATCCAATCTATCAAAATAAGGGATTGCTTGTGTATATGTCTTATGTTCAATTAGCTTTTCAGTTCCACGATGAAGTAAGCCTATATGAGGTTCAGCCTTACTGACAACCTCTCCATCAAGTTGAACTAATAATCTTAATACGCCATGGGCGGCAGGATGTTGAGGGCCAAAGTTTAATGTAACTGGTTTAAAATTTTCAGACATAAATTATTTTTTAAGTTCCTCACTAATAATATCTCTCATTCCTTCCCAAGGACTTTCATTATCAAAATCTCTAAATTCTTGTTTTAAATCAACAGGTTCATATACAACTTTTTTAAGATTATCGTCATATCTTACTTCTTCGTAACCTGTCAAAGGGAAATCTTTTCTCAAAGGGTGACCCTTAAAGTTATAGTCATTCATTATTCTTTGCAGACTTGGGTGATTTTTAAAGTTAATGCCAAAAAGATCGTAGCATTCACGCTCATACCAGTTTGCCGACTCAAAAATTTTGGTTATTGATTCTATATTAGGATCTTCTTCAGAAACATTCGTAAAGATGAAAAGTCTCTTATTTTTTATTAAACTTAGAAAAGTATAGACTAATGTAAATCGATCATTGATTGAAATAGCTTCAGATTGAAGGTTGTCATTGACAGTAATATCGATCAGTTGATCAAATAATAATTCATCATCCTCTTTTAGTTTTTGAACTACTTCTAAAATAGAATTACTACTTACTAAAATGCCGTCAGCGTTGGATTTTATAGGGAAATAAAATTTTCCTACAGCATATTTTTTTAACAGGTCAGGTATCATTTGAATTATCTATATATTTTCTTTTTTTTTGTAATTTTATCTTGTAATTGCATAATACCATAGAGTAGAGCTTCAGCGGTTGGCGGACACCCAGGTACATAAATATCAACAGGGACAATTCTATCACAGCCTCTTACCACTGAATAAGAATAGTGATAATAACCTCCGCCATTAGCGCATGAGCCCATTGAAATAACCCATCGCGGTTCAGGCATTTGGTCATAAACTTTTCTTAATGCTGATGCCATCTTATTTGTTAAAGTTCCAGCAACAATCATTACATCTGATTGTCGAGGAGAACCTCTGGGAATTACTCCAAGCCTATCGAGATCGTATCTACTCATATAGGAGTGCATCATCTCCACACCGCAGCAAGCTAATCCAAATGTCATAGGCCAGAGAGAACCCGACCTAGCCCAATTAATCAAGTCTTCAAAATTAGAAGTCACAAAACCTTTTTTTTCAAAAACTTCTTCTAAATTTAAAGAATTATAATTTTCTATTCCCAATCTAAAGCACCATTCTTCCACTCATAAATAAAGCCAATAGTAAGGATGAATAAAAAAAACATCATAGAATAAAAACCTAGAGCGCCAATATTTTTTAAACTTACAGCCCAAGGAAATAAAAAAGCTATTTCTAAATCAAAAATAATAAATAAAATAGATACCAAGTAAAATCTTACGTCAAATTTTGATCTTGTATCATCAAAAGCTTCAAATCCACATTCATAAGCTGAAAGTTTTTCACTATCAGGAGAACTGGGTGCTAGTATTTTTGATAATAGAAACATAGCTATAGCCATTCCCATAGCAATGAGAATAAAAATTAATATAAAAAAATAATCACTGTTATGCATAAAATATTTAATTTAGTTAAAAAAATAGATAATACTAATCAAAAAAATGACGCAACACGAATATTGTGACATTTTTCTGAAAGCCACTTCAAATTAAAGTGGCGGGAGCGACGAGACTCGAACTCGCGACCTCCTGCGTGACAGGCAGGCGTTCTAACCAACTGAACTACGCCCCCAAGCGTACTAATAAATGGTGGGCGATGACGGACTCGAACCGCCGACCCTCTCGGTGTAAACGAGATGCTCTACCAACTGAGCTAATCGCCCTATTTATTAGACTGTGGACTTTATTAGTTCTTTTAATTGTTTACCAGCAAGAAATTTCGGCTTTTTTGATGCAGCAATTTGAATTGACTCACCAGTTCTAGGATTTCTTCCTGTTTTAGCTTTTGTATCAGCAACCTTGAAAGTACCAAAACCAGCTATCTTAACATCACCACCAGATTTTAGTGTATCAGTAATAATTTCTATAAGACTATCAACGGCCTTAGTTGCGTCTGATTTACCAACACTATTTTTTGAGCTATATTCTGCAATTAATTCATTTTTATTCATTATGAACCTCCTTGTGATTCTATACTCTTATTGTAGTAAGAAAAATGCTTACAAATCAATACAAATATCTTAATTAACGAAAGATTTTTCTTGATTTTTAGGAGTTTTTTTATTTACAGCGTCTGAAACTACATTTCTCCAATCAAGTTTTTTGTCAATTTTCGCTATTTTTGAGGTCAAAACTATGTCTAGAACCTCTCTAGCATATTCAACACTTTTGATAGTTAGCTTGTTTTGAATATCTTTTTGTATTTCTAAAAGATCCTTTTCATTATCCTTAGGAATTATCACAGTTTTAATACCGTACCTAATAGCAGCTAATAATTTTTCTTTTAATCCACCTATTGGTAAAACTCTTCCCTTAAGAGTAATTTCACCTGTCATAGCGATATCATTTTTAACTTTAATCTCAGTTAATGCAGATATTAATGAAGTGAATATAGTAATACCTGCACTAGGACCGTCTTTAGGAACTGCTCCTTCAGGTACATGAACATGAATGTCAATTTTATCAAACACTTTAGGATTTACACCAAATTCAATGGAGTTAGATTTGATATAACCCAATGCTGCTGTAATAGATTCCTTCATAACATCACCTAATTTACCAGTAGCGTTTATCGTACCCTTACCGGAAGAGAGATTTACCTCTATATTGAGTAAGTCTCCACCAACCTGTGTCCATGCAAGACCATGAGTGATACCCACTAAACTTTTTTTATCAATAATTGAGTCTTTAAACCTTTCTGCACCAAGAAATTTAACAATAGATTTTGAGTCAAACATAAAAGGCTTTTTACTTTTAGATTTATTTCTTTCTAAACTAAATACTAGTTTTCTAAAAAGTTTATCAAAAAGTTGCTCAAGAGATCTCACTCCTGACTCTCTTGTATAGTCTCTTACAATTTTTGTAATAGCATCTTTACCAAATTTAAATTCTGAGTTCTTGACAATATTTTTTTTCATTTTTTTTGGAACTAAATATCGTTTTGCAATTTCAACTTTTTCTTTTTCTGTATAGCCTGATACCTCAATAATTTCCAATCTATCTAAAAGAGGGCCTGGTATATTGTATGTATTGCCAGTACAGATAAACATGACGTTAGATAAGTCGTAATCTACCTCTAAATAATGATCATTAAATTGACTATTTTGCTCAGGATCTAATACCTCTAGGAGAGCTGAAGAAGGATCACCCCTCCAGTCGTTACCAATTTTATCAATTTCATCTAGTAATATAATTGGATTAGAAGTTTTGGCTTTTTTCATAGCTTGAATGAATCTGCCGGGCATAGAACCTATGTAAGTTCTTCTATGGCCTCTAACTTCTGCTTCATCACGAATTCCACCTAAAGAAAATTTAGCAAACTCTCTTCCTGTAGCTCTTGCTATTGACTTTCCTAGAGATGTTTTACCAACTCCTGG
>JAQWMI010000023.1 GCA_029246865.1 Alphaproteobacteria bacterium | reverse complement strand
AATAAAGCTTTGTCCAAGTCATATCCGCTAATGCGGCTCTTCCAATGCCAAGTAAGTCGAATAGTCCTATTATGAGAACTAATGAGGTATCCTTAAATAAGCCTATGGAAGTATTGACGATTGGTGGTATAGAAATCCTTAGCGCCTGCGGTAGTACAATTTTTCTTGTACTTTGCCAATAAGTTAATCCCATTGATTGGGCAGCTTCAATCTGACCTCTAGGTATCGCTTGGAGACCACCTCTTATAGCCTCAGCCATATAAGCTGATTGAAAAAGTGTAACCGCAACTAACGCTCGAAGTAAATTGTCAGGACTAACGCCCTCAGGTAAAAATAACGGTAACATAACATTAGCAGTAAATAGTAAAGTGATTAAAGGGACACCTCTTATAAATTCAATAAATATAACACATATCAGGCTAATGATTGGCATATTTGATCTTCTGCCTAAAGCTAAAGCTATACTTAAAGGAAAAGCTAGAGCTATTCCAGTTACCCCTAAAAATAAAGTAACTAAAAGTCCTCCCCATTTATTAGTACCTACAGTTGTTAAGCTGGGACCTCCATAAAGAAGATAAAATGCTATAAAGGGAAATACTAATGTGAAGTAAAGTAAATATTTTCTAAAAGGTACTTTATCAAAGAAAATAGCTACTAAGGCAAAGGGTAAAAGAAAAAATACTAAGTTAACTCTCCAAACTTCTGCAGCTGGATAAAAGCCATACATAAATTGATAAAATCTTACATGAATGATCGCCCAACATGCGCCGTAACTACCTGGTTCAATATTTTTAGAGCAGAAAGTTCGATCAATAATTCTCTCTCCTCTAAAGTTTGTAAGGAAGTCGGCTTTAAAAACAGCCCAATCAAGAAAGAAAACTGAAACTTCATAAATAAAATAAATTGATAAAACTGTAATTAATGTATTAACCCAATTTGAGAAAAGATTTTTTTTAGACCATAAAATAATTTTATTTGTGGAAGCTACACTGCTCATGCGTTTCCTTTAAATTGAACCTTGCGATTATAAAGGTTCATGAGAGAGGAAATGGTTAAACTCATAATTAAATAAGTAACCATGACAATTAACATAATCTCTATAGCCTTTCCTGTCTGATTTAAAGAAATCCCTCCAAAACCATGAACTAAGTCTGAATATCCAATAGCAATTCCCAAAGAAGAGTTTTTAGTAAGATTCAGATACTGTGAAGTTAAGGGTGGAATAATAACCCTGAGAGCTTGAGGTAAAACAACTAGTCTCATCACTAAATTACTTTTTAAACCCAATGCTTGAGAGGCTTCTCTTTGGCCTTTTGATACAGAGATAATTCCTGAACGAACTGTTTCAGAAATAAAGGCAGCGGTGTAGATAGATAAACCTAGTAGCATTCCAGCAAATTCTGGTCTAATGACCATTCCTCCTACAAAGTTAAAACCTTTTAATACAGGGTGTTCAAATTCAAGAGGCATTCCCATAATATAAAAAAATACAACTGGAGTAAAAATAATGATTGCTGAAATTATAGAAAAAATAGGAAACTGCATTCCAGTTTGATTTTGTTTATTTTTTAAAAATCTTCTTAAGAAAAATGAAAATATAACTGCTAAAACAAAACTCCAAGTTACGATTGAAAAGCCTTCTTTAAAAATTGGAGCTGGAGAATACAATCCTCGATTGGATAAATAAAAATACTCAAAGAATTGAACAGCTTGTTTTATTTTAGGTAAATGAATTAAAATGCTATACCAGAGAATAATCTGCAAGAGAACTGGGACATTTCTTGTAAATTCTACGTAAACATAGGCAATATTTCTAAAAAGCCAGTTACTAGAAAGTCGAATAATTCCAACGAGAAAACCTAAAATTGTTGCTAAAAAAATACCACAAACTGAAACCAGAAGAGTATTAATAACTCCAACATAGTAGGCTCTAAGATGTGTGTCTTTGCTAGTAAACTCAATCATTGAAAAACTGATGTCATAACCAGCTGACATTCCCAGAAATTCAAAACCTGTTCCAATCCCTCTCTTTTCTAGGTTATAAGCTGTGGTTTGAGAAATTGAATAAACTAATAAAGCAAAGAAACCTATGACTAATGTTTGAATAACTATAGATCTAATTTTTTCATCAAAAATAATTTTTCTTAGAAGGTTATTTTGCATAGGAGAAATTTATTAATCGGGCCACTTAATAATAATTAAATAGCCCGACCAAAAGTTATTTTTATCTAAACGGAGGTGCGTATAAAATACCACCATCGCTATAGAGTGCGTTTAAGCCTCTAGCAATATTAATAGGTGTATTAACACCAATATGCTTTTCAAAGCTTTCAGAGTAGTTACCTACTTGCTTGATGATTTGGTATGCCCAATCATCAGAAAGTCCAAGCCACTGACCGTAACCAGCACCAGTATCACCTACCTGAGAAACACCAAGAAGTCTTAAGACTTCTGGGTCTTTTGAGCTTTTCATTTCATCAACATTACCTGAAGTAATTCCTTTTTCTTCAGCAATGATCATAGCGTTTAGAGACCATCTTACGATATCAGCCCATGCGCCGTCACCATGTCTTACTGCAGGGCCTAAAGGCTCTTTAGAAACAATTTCTGGTAACACGACGTGTGCACTTGGATCAGGATAACCTGCTCTACTTGCATATAATCCAGATGCATCAGTTGTATAAACATCACATCTTCCAGCAGTGTAAGCTGCATCAGCTTCAGAGTTTGTTTCAACAGGAACAGCTTCGTAACTCATTCCGTTAGCACTAAAGTAATCAGCTAAGTTCATCTCAGTTGTAGTTCCAACTTGAATACATACTGAAGCACCGTCTAGCTCAGTAGCACTTGAAACTCCAAGAGATGAGGGTACCATGAAACCTTGGCCATCATAATAACTAACCCCAACAAATTCTAAACCTAGCTCAACGTCTCTTTGTAAAGTCCAAGTTGTGTTTCTTGCAAGCATGTCGATTTCACCCGATTGAAGAACAGTAAATCTAACTTTAGATGTTGTTGGAACAAATTCAACAGCCATAGCATCACCAAAAACAGCAGCTGCAACAGCACGACATACGTCTACGTCAACACCTTGCCATACACCATTGTCATCTGGTAAACCAAAACCAGCTAAACCAGTATTTGAACCACACTTCAACATACCTCTTGCTTTAACATCATCTAATGTTGCCGCAAAGGAAGTAGAAGTGAAAAGCACTAATGTTAGTGCCATTAATAAAGACTTTATTTGTCTCATTTTATATCCTCCTATAATTATAGAACGAGGATCGTAACACATTTGTATACGAAACAAACATTTAATAGTTAATATTTATCAACATTTTTAAACGATTTTTAAATGAATAAATTGATATTTAGCGACTTGTTAACAATTAACACTTAATGCGACAGATAGGCTTCTTATTTAGATCGAAATTTTGATCAAAGTTGTTATTTAATAAGGCGTAAAATTTTATACTTGTGGTATATTGTATACCACAAATTAATCGTTTGAGAGGATTAGAACAGATGTCAGAAGTAAAGTCAGATATAGAAATAGCAAGAGCTGCCAATAAAATACACATAAGAGATGTTGCAAAAAAAATTAATGTTCCAGAGGAAAATTTAATACAATATGGTGCAGATGCAGCTAAAATTGACTTTCCTTTTATAGAAAAATCTAAATCAAACAAAGATGGTAAATTAATTTTAGTAACAGCCATATCTCCTACACCTGCAGGTGAAGGCAAAACCACTACTTCAGTTGGTCTTAGCGACGGTTTAAACAAAATCGGTAAAAAATCTATTGTTGCTCTTAGAGAGCCAAGTTTAGGTCCATGTTTTGGAATGAAAGGCGGAGCTGCTGGTGGTGGTTACGCTCAAGTCGTACCAATGGAAGAAATTAATTTGCATTTTACTGGAGACTTTCATGCAATTACATCTGCACACAACTTATTATCATCCTTAATAGACAATCATATTTATTGGGGCAATGATTTAGAAATTGATCAAAGACGTATCACTTGGGGAAGAGTTGTCGATTTAGGAGATCGCTCACTGAGAAAAGTTAATGTTAACCTTGGAGGAATTTCTAATGGTTTTCCTAGGGAAGATAAATTTGATATTACAGTTGCTAGTGAAATTATGGCAATCTTTTGTCTTGCAACAGACATTAAAGATCTTCAGAAAAGAATTGGCGACATAATCATTGCTTATAAAAGAGACAAGACTGCAATCTATGCAAGAGATGTAAAGGCGGATGGTCCTATGACTGTCTTGTTGAAAAATGCACTTATGCCAAACTTAGTTCAAACTCTTGAAAATAATCCTGCAATTATTCATGGTGGTCCATTTGCAAACATTGCTCATGGCTGTAATACAGTTATTGCTACTACAACAGCTTTAAAACTTGCAGACTATGTTGTAACTGAGGCTGGATTTGGTGCTGATTTAGGTGCAGAAAAGTTCTTAGATATTAAATGTCGAAAAGCAGGACTTGTTCCAAACGCGGTTGTCATAGTGGCAACTGTAAGAGCTTTAAAATCACATGGTGGAGTTGAGAAAGCTGATCTTAATAAAGAAAATGTTGAAGCTGTTCGCGGTGGCTTTGCTAATCTTGAGCAACATATTGAAAATATAAAATCTTTTGGACTTCAACCTGTTGTTGCAATTAATAGTTTCACTTTAGACACTGAAGCTGAAGGTAAAATTATTACAGATGGATGTGAAAAAATTGGTGTGAAAGCTATTATGTGTTCACATTGGGCAAATGGAAGTGAAGGAACTAAGGAATTAGCAGAGGAAGTTGTTAAAGTTGCTGAGGCAAGTGATGTTTCTCAATTTCATTATCAATATGAAGATGATATTCCTCTTCTAGAAAAAATTAGAACAGTAGCAAAAAATATTTACCGAGCTGATGATATTACTGTGGATAAAAAAGTAATGGATCAATTAAAAACATTTGAAGATAATGGTTATGGTAAACTACCAATATGTATTGCTAAAACTCAATATAGCTTTTCAACTAATCCGGTTCTTAGAGGGGCTCCAAGAGGATTTACCGTCCCTGTCAGAGAAGTTAGATTATCAGCGGGAGCTGGATTTATTGTTGTTGTAACTGGTGAAATTATGACAATGCCAGGTCTTCCTAGGGTACCTAGTGCTAACAGCATTATGCTTGATGACGATGGCTTAATTCAAGGGTTATTTTAAATAATTAATCGTTTTTCTCTGATGGCAATTAAGATATAGTCATCAGAGATGTATTCCAAAACCACAAACGGAGTAACCGTAACGGTCAACCCCTACTTCTTAGAAGATCAATCATCACCAAATGATAATCACTATGTTTGGGCCTATAAAGTCAATATTGATAACAAAGGTAGTGATATTCTACATTTGCATCAAAGAACTTGGATCATAATAGATGGTAATGGTAGAGTTCTTCAAGTTCAAGGAGACGGAGTAGTAGGAGAAACCCCAATTATTAAACCCGGCGAAACTTTTGAATATACAAGTGGCACCCCATTGAAGACAACAAGTGGCATTATGCAAGGTTACTATTCAATGTCAGCTAACAATGGGGAAAAAATAAAAATAGATATTCCTACATTCTCTCTTGATAGCCCTTATGAAAAAAAGAAAATTCATTAAATTTAATTAAAATAAATGTTTGATTTCAAGCCAATATCTTTGGTACTAGGTTTTCTTATATGCTCTACAGGATTTTTTTTAAGTGTTCCTTTGATAACAGAAATAATTTATAAAACCGATCAATGGCAAGCATACGCAGTGCCACTTATATTTTATTTAGTAGTAGGAGGATCTCTCATTATTATTAATAAAGATGTTGAGATGAAATTAAATTTAAAAGGGGCCTTTTTCTTAACTGGAATATCTTGGATAGTAATGGCATTAATTTGCTCAATACCGTTTATGTTTGCAAAAACAAACCTTACATTTGCTGATGCTATATTTGAATCCATGAGTGGGATAACCACAACTGGATCAACAATTATTAATGATCTTGATTTACAGCCCAAAGGTGTTCTCATTTGGAGGGCATTATTACAATGGTTAGGTGGAATAGGTATAATAGTTTTAGCTATTTCAATATTACCATTTCTAAAAGTTGGTGGTATGCAACTATTTCATATGGAGGGAGACGACCCGTATGAAAAATTTTTACCAAGGATAACGGCAGTAGTATCAAAAATTTTTTTTATTTATATAAGCTTAACGATAACTTGTATTCTTACTTATTTTTACTTTGGAATGAGTATATTTGATGCAATTACTCATGGATTTACAACAATATCAACAGGAGGATTTTCTACCCATAATGAATCTTTAGCTTTCTTTAATAGTAATAAAATATTGTTAACATCTATAGTATTCATGATAATTGGAAGTTTTCCTTTTATACTATTAGCTCAAGTGTCATACAAGAATCCATTTATACTTTTCAAAGATCAGCAAATTAGATTATTTATTTCAATAATAGTAGTACTTATAGTTTCTTTATATTTAATTATTGGAAATAAAATATTTGATACAGCAACTAGTAAAGTAATTTCGATATCTTTTAACTCTATTTCCATAATTACAGGTACTGGTTATGTTAGTGATAATTTTGAAAATTGGGGAAACTATTCATCTGTATTATTTTTGCTTATAATGTTTATTGGGGGCTGTGCTGGCTCCACAACAGGAGGATTAAAAATTTTTAGATTTCAAATATTATTTCTTGCAGTAAAAAATCATATTAAAAAATTAATTAAACCACACGGTGTTTTTCCTTCAAAATTTAATGGTAAAGCAATTCCAGAAGCAAGTTTTGACTCTGTCACTAATTTTTTTTATTTATATATTCTATTTTTTGTTTTAATTACATTACTATTATCTTTTAGTGGTTATGATTTAATAACATGTTTATCGGCAGCAGCCACATCTATATCCAATGTAGGACCTGGCTTAGGAGAAGTTATTGGACCAGAAGGAAACTTTAGTAGTTTATCCGCTTATTCAAAGTATATTTTGGCTTTGGGAATGTTATTTGGAAGATTAGAAATTCTTACTTTATTAATACTTCTAACACCATTTTATTGGAAAAATTAATTTATTTCTTTAGATAATCTATTACTTAATCTTTCGATTATTTTTTTAGAAATATTATTAATTTGAATTTCTTTATCATTAAGTGTGTAGTCGCCAGTTATTTCAAAAAATTCTTTTCCTTTAAATCTGATTATTTTTTTCTTATCAAGTACTGTTTTTGTAATTATAAAATCCATTTCTAATTCCAATTGAATTCTAATACCATTATTAATTAAAATTTCATTAGAAGAAATTGAAACTAGTTGAATAATTAAATTACCTTCAAAACCATCTGTTTTAATATCATTATCTATCCAATTGTTTATATATTTTAATAACTTTTTACTATATTTACCTTGAATGGCACCGTCTAAATTAATATTTTTTGTTACAACATTTATATAAATCTTATTATTTGTTGATTCATATTTTTCTATTGGAACTACTTCTTTTTGACATCCGTTAGTTAAAAAAAAAATAAATAGAAGAGCTAAATGTTTAACCACTTTAAAATACCTTTTTGAGCTATAAGTCTATTATGAGCCTGGATCAAGGTGACAGATTTTGGATGGTTTAAAACTTCTCGCGTTACCTCTGAACCAATATTAGCTGGCAAACAGTGCATAAATATAGCATTTGATTTAGTAATAGACATAATCTCATTATTAATTTGGAATTTACTTAAAATTTTATTTTTTGCTAGATGATCATCATCATTCATCGATGTAAAAACATCGGTCATGATGCAATCTGATTTAGAAATTATTTCTTTGTCAAGATCAAAGTGAAATCTGATATTATGAGAAATTGGAAAATTATTGATTTTTTTTTTGTATATACTCTCATCTGTGAAAACATTGATTTTAATTTCGGGATATAATTTAGCAGCTTCAAAATAGCTGTATAAAACATTATTTATATCACCAAACCAACTAATAGAAATATTCTCAAGTGAAGAGAAATGATTTTTTATAGTATAAAAATCTGAAATAATCTGACAAGGATGAGACTTATCAGAGAGTGCATTAATTAAAGGTTTTTTAAAATAATTATAAGCATTAATTAATTTATCGTGACTTGAGGTTCTAAATATTAATGCATCTAAATAACATCCAAAAATTTCAAATGTATCCTCGAAAGACTCGACTCTTTGAATATTTAGTTCTTCAAAACGTAGATCTATAGAATGACCGCCTAATTGTTTAATGCCTACATGAAATGAAATTCTAGTTCTAGTTGAATATTTTTCAAATATAAGACCAATAGATTTATTTTTTAGTATTTCAATATTATTTTCTTTTATAGTTTTTGAATTATTCAAAATAGTATCAAAATCTGTTCTACTTAGGTCTGAAATATCTAATAATTTTTTAATTGTCATAATTTTATTACTTTAGGTGATATGACTTATACCAGTCATTGAAATTTTTTAAACCATCATTTATTTTAACCTTAGGTTTAAAATTAAAATCATTATTAAACTTTAAAGTGGAACAGTAAGTCTTATTCATTTCAGATGTATGTTTTGGAAGTATTTTTACTAATGCTTTTTTACCGGTATTTAATTCTATTTGATTTAAAATAGCTTTAACAGTTACGGGCTTACCGAAACCAATATTATAAATATTACATTTTTTCTTAAGAGAAAAAGATTTAATATTCAAAGTTCTCACTATACCTTCAACTATATCGTCTACATAAGTACAATCTCTCAACATTTTACCAGAGTCATACAAATCAATTTTTTTATTTTTATAAATAGAATCAGTGAATTTATAAATAGCCATATCTGGTCTGCCATAAGGGCCGTAAACAGTAAAAAATCTTAATCCTATTGAGTTAAAGCCATACAAATGACTATAAGCATGTGCCATGACTTCATTACTAATTTTAGTTGCGGCATACAACTGAAGTGGAGTATTGTTCATAAGGTTTTCTCTGTATGGAGTTATGGATTGAGATCCATAAGAGCTAGAAGTGCTAGCAAAAATTAATTTAGAAATTTTTTTTGTTTTCATTAATTCCAGTATATTAAAAAAACCTATTATATTAGAATTAATATATGATCTAGGATTAGTAAACGAATACCTTACACCAGCTTGGGCGGCTAAATTTATGACAACATCGATTTTAATATTTTTAAAAGTTTGATTTAACTTTTTTGAGTTTTTAAGATCAAAGGTAAATTTTTTTAATTTATTATTAGTATCTATTTTTTGTAATTCTTTTATTCTGCTTTTTTTTAAATTAACATCATAATAACTATCTAAATTATCAACTCCATAAATATTTTTAATTAAGCTATCTTTAATTAACTTAGACGCTAAATGAAAGCCAATAAAACCAGCATATCCTGTTAGTAAAATATTCATATAATTTTAAAGTTAGAATTTAATATATCTTTTTTATAAGCCAATAAATACAAATAAAAACCAATTGGAATATAATAAATTACTGAAAGCCAATTGTTGAAAAAACTACCAGTAGGAACTAAAGGAAATGTATTTAAAAGCATACTTATTAACAATGAATATTTACAAATATCATAATTGCTAATATTTTTTTTTAATAAAATTTTTATTATATTAAAAAAGATATAAATAAAAAAAGTAAAAATATAAAAAAATCCTATTATTCCAACCTCAGATAAAAGCTGGAAATACGTGTTATGTGGATGCATATTACATCCATTTTCATAATTTTTAAAGTCGTCACATAATATTCTAAAAGATTTAGCACCATGTCCTAATAAAGGTTTATCTAAAAACATTTCATATGCGGAATTATAATAAGCTAAATAATAATTAGTGTTTAAATCTAAAGAGGTATGAGTATTAAAATTAGAAAGAATTCGATCTGTAGACTTATTTAAGATAAACGGTAATGATAAAATTAAAATAGATAATATCAAAAATATTATGCTTGGAATTCTGAGTTTTAAAAAATTATTTTTAAAATTTATTAACAGGAAAGATCCAAGAATTATTATGATATATAAATATGCTGCTCTTTCGCCAGAAAGTATAATTGTTATCAATGAAATAATTAGTGTAATGAAAAATATAATATTAAAAAATTTATTAAGATTACCAAAATTTATAAAATATAAAAAAATTATAACAGGTAAAATTCTTGATATAAAACTTCCTATAACCCATTCATCTCCAAATAACCCTGCAATTCTTCCCGGAAAAGCTTTGTTATTGAAAATATTTGATCCATTTATATATTCATAAATGCCATCCACAGATACCACAAGAAATGTTACGGTACCTACTATAAGTGAATAATATAAGATTTTTTTATTTTCATTAATAATAAAAGGTATAACTAAAGCAAAAATACCAAACCTGAAATAGAAAAGTGAACTTTCTAATGAATGAAAAATATTATTTGATAAAAAAGAACTAATTAAAATAAAAAAATAAAAAGTAAAAAATAAATAGAAATATTTTTTGATTTTTTCATTGAAATCATAATTATTAAATCCTGTAAAGTATTTTACCAAAAATAAAATACCTATTAAGCTCAAGAATAAATCTGGGAGAAAAGGTCCCGTTACTAAACTAGGTATCAAGAAAATAAGTAAGATTGATATTATTAAATTAATATTTATCAATATTATAGCCTATATTTGTATTTTTAATAAATTCTTTTAAACCAACAATGTCATCTGAGTCTACATATTTAAAAATTGAAGAGAAAATACTCTCATAGTCTTTTATATCTAAAAATTTTTCGTTTGATTTATATATATTATTAAAGTCTGTTGGAGAGTCATCATCCTCTAGTAATAATTCTTCATATAATTTTTCACCAGGCCTTAACCCAATAAATTTAATCTCAATATCTCCACTCGTATTATCTTCAGACTTTACGGTGAGTCCAGCCGCACCAATCATTTTATGAACTAAATCAATAATTTTAATAGGCTTGCCCATATCTAAAAGAAATGTTTCTCCACCTTTTGAAAGAGATGTTGATTGAATAACTAAATATACTGCTTCTTCAATAGACATAAAATATCTTGTAATTTCAGGATGTGTAATAGTCACAATTCCATCTTCAAGTATTTGCTTTTTAAACAGAGGTATTGCAGAACCAGAGGATTCCAGCACATTTCCAAATCTAACTTTTGTGAAGATAGTTTTTTTAATTTTATTAAAATTGACTTTATGAAAATAATCAATGGTAAGTTCTTGTAGTCTTTTAGTTGATCCCATAATATTTGTTGGTCTAACCGCCTTATCACTAGATATTAAAATAAATCTTTCAACACTATTTTCATTACACAATAAAGCTAAATTATATGTGTTTATAAAATTATTTTTAAATGCTGACATAACATTATTTTCTAAGATAGGTACATGTTTATATGCAGCGGCATGGAATACATAATCAATTTTGTTATCAATGATAATATTTTTTAATACATCCATGTCATTTATATTTTGTAATACATAGCTTATTTTGAGGTCAGCATAATTTGAAAATATATATTTAAATTTATTTTCAGTATTAAAAAGTCCAAGTTCGTTAACGTCTATAATGATGAGTTTTTTTGGTTTTAATTTTAATATTTGTTTACACAGTTCATAACCTATGCTGCCAGCGCCACCAGTAACTAAAACAACTTTACTGTTGATATCTAAGTTAATTGGATGAATATTGTCTTCTCTAAAAAAAAGAGAGCCAATTTCTATATCTTTCTTAATTCTGTAATTATTATTATCTGAAATAATCTCTTTAATAATGACTTTATTTTTAAAAGACTCTTGTATTATTTGTTTTTTATCAAATATGTCCAAAAACTTATCGTATATAAAAAGAAAATTTATATTGGAGTTATTTATAATAAGAGTCAATTCTGATGGTTTGTAAATAGGGATATTAAATATACTTCTATTGGAAAAATCATTTGAAGAGTCAATAAATGCCTTGATTTTATAATTAATATTTAAAAAACTATAAATTGAGTGCATGGAATTATTTGGACAATATACTATTATTTCGGGAACATTTTTTTTATATCCAGTGTTTAAAAGAAATGTAACGATTAATCTATTTAAGAATAGAAATAATAAAAAAATAATTGGTTGGATTAAAAAATAAGATCTTGGATAACTAGAATAGTTAAACAATATCATTATAACAAAGAATAAAATTATTGTATAAAATAATATTATTTTGAAATAAAAAATAATGTTTTTTTCGTTAAAATATCTGTGGACCTGTCTATGGCATTTAAAAAATACAAAAAGAGTGAAATAAATAAGCGATGAGACTGTTGATAAAACAATAAATTGATCTAAGTTAATTTTAAAAGTTTCAAAACGTAATACCAATGATAACCAAGTTGATATTGTGATAATGATATATTCATTTGTTAGTATCAGAAATAATTTTAAAAATGAATTTTTCCTAATGTAATTTATTAATAACATTTTATTTACTGATTACTTTAAAGACTTTAATAATTTTTTTTAACGTTTTAGTAAGATTTTTTTTGGTAATTGTATGATCGATTTGAAAAGAAATAGAAGTCTTAGTTAATTGTTCTGTATTTATTAGTTTAAATCTTGGCAGTATTTTATTATTTTTAAAGTATTTTTCTTTATATATGGCAGGACAACCTCCAACATTAGCAAATACTTTATTTTTATTTAAGAAATCTAAAATGCGTTGTTGATTATATTGCTTTCTAATATGACTGAAATCTAATCGAATGACATACCTATAGAAAGAATGTTGATAATTTGGAATATTAATAGGAGTAATAATAGATTGAAATTTTGAGAGATGTTCAGTCAAGTAATTAGCATTTTGATTTCTCTTTTTTATGTAAAAATCTAATTTTTTTATTTGCTCTAGTCCAATCATAGATTGAATCTCAGTCATTCTAGCATTTGTTCCAATAAAATCATGAATGAAAGGGAAAGATGAAATTTTTTTAACATTATTCATTTTTTTTAAATTTTTTCCAATTTCTTTCAAACTCCAAATTTTATCTGCAATTATTTTATTATTAGTTGATAGCATACCTCCTTCACCACCAGTACTAATGATTTTATCATTACAAAAACTCCAAACACCGATATCTCCAAAAGAACCCACTTTTTTTTTATTAATACTTGCTCCATGAGCTTGAGAGCAATCCTCAATTATTTTAATATTAGTATCTTTTAATATATTTTTGATTTTAGGCATATCACATGGCATTCCGTATAGATGAACGCATATGACAGCTTTAGTCTTTTTAGTTATATTTTTTATAATACTTTGGGGAGAAATATTAAAAGTATTTAATTCAATATCTGCAAAAACTGGCTTTGCTTTAACTCTGACAATAGATGATACGGAAGAATAATAAGATCTAGAGGTCACGATTACTTCATCTCCTTCTTTTACACCAAGGGAATGTAAAGCTAGTTCTAGAGCAATAGATCCATTTGATACAGCGAATGAATATCTTAGATTAAAATAATTAGAAAACTTACTTTCAAAGCTTTTACCATAAGAGCCAGTCCAGTAGTTGACTTTTCCTGATTTAAGAATATTTGAGGATTTTCTTATAATAGGGTTTTCATATACTGGCCATTTGGAATAAGGTAACATATAATTTATAATTTAACTTTTATAGAATTTGAAATCTTCTTTAATCTTAACTTTATTTGTGAGGATAAGAAATATTAATTTAATTGAGTTAAAAATAATTTTTATATCTAAATAAAATGACTTTTGTTCAACATAAATAACATCGAAGTCTAATTTTTTTTTCCAATCAGAAGTATTAAAAACATTAATTTGTGATAAGCCAGTTATACCAGGTATAACATTTAACCTAGACCTGTGATAAGTAGAATATTTGTCTATATAAGATATTAAAAGTGGCCTGGGACCAACAATACTTAAATCACCTTTAAGAACATTAAATAATTGTGGTAATTCATCAATTTTATACTTTCTAAGAAAATAGCCTAATTTTGTAATTGAGGTAGAGTCAGCTAAATATTTATTATTTTTCATACTTCTTAATTTAAATAAATAAAAAGGCTTACCATTTTTACCAGCTCTTAAATGAAAGAAAAATGGATTATGTCTATCAAATAAAATAATTAGAAAAATAGAAAATAACAATAGTGGTGATAATAAAATAAGTAGCAATAATGATAATAAGTAGTCAGTAATTTTTTTACTAAAGATATACAATTTATATTTAACTTATATTATGATTAGGCAAATATGAATAATATATTGATAATGTCAGCCGGCAAGAGGGTCAGTCTCTATAGATTTTTTTTAAATGAAACATCAAAATTAAGTATAAGTAGCAAGGTATATTGTGCGGATTCAAATCCAAATTATTCAGCAGCAGCAATATATAGCAAAAATAGTATAAGAGTTAAAAAAACGAGTGATAAAGGATTTATAAAAGATTTAAAGATAAAATGTCAAAAATTACAAGTATCTTTAATTATTCCAACCACTGATCATGAACTGCTAATACTATCGAATCATGAAGAAGAATTTAAGAAAATAAATATAAATATAATAATTTCAAAAAAAAAATTTATAAAAGAAACATCAAATAAAATTTATACAAAAAAAATATTTGATGAAATTAAATTAAGATATCCGAAAATATATAAATACAAAAGTGAAATTAAATATCCATGTTTTGCAAAACCTGTAGCAGGCTCATCTTCTCAAAACAATTATATAATTAATAATAATATTGATTACAAATATGCAAAAAATAAATCAAAGGATTTAATATTTATGGAATATTTAGATCATAAATATTACACAGAATATACAATAGATTTATACTATGATAAATCAGGTGAATTAAAAAGTTTAGTTGCTAGAGAAAGAATTGAAGTTAGGGCTGGTGAGGTAACCAAAGCAGTAACAAATAAAAGAGTATCAAAAAAACTTTGGTTGAATTTTTCAAAAATTAAAGATGCACGTGGACAAATTACTGCACAAGTATTTATAAATAATAAAAATTTAAAAGTTTTTGGTATTGAAATTAATGCAAGATTTGGAGGAGGCTATCCACTTTCGCAACATGCCAAGGCAAATTTTATAAAATATATTCTTGATGAATATATTTTAGAAAAAACTATAAAAAAAAATATGAAATGGAAAGATAGTTTAACTATGCTTAGATATAATGATGAAATAATATGTTAGATAAATGTTGTATTGTTTTTGATCTAGATGATACTTTGTATAACGAAGTAGAATTTATTAAATCTGGATATAGGTATATTAATAAATTAGTAAAAAAACAATTTGGAATTCAAATAAAATACACCCCAAACAAAAAACAATTAATTCAAAGTAAAACCCATATACAATTTTATATAAAAAAAAATAAAATAAATTTTTTAAGTGAAATAGAAATTTTAGGTTTAATTAGAAATCATAAGCCAACAATCAAATTAAGTAGTCATGTCTTGGGTTTATTATCCAAACTTAAAAAAAAAAATGTAACTTTATGTATTGTTACTGATGGAAGATCAATAACACAAAATAATAAAGTAAATAGCTTAAGTTTAAGAGATTATTTTGACTATATTAGCATATCTGAAGAAATAGGATTTGAAAAAACTAATCAAATTGTATTTAAAAAAATAATGGAAAAATTTCCTAAAACTAGGTACTTTTATATAGCAGATAATGAAAATAAGGATTTTATTGCTCCTAAAAAATTAAATTGGCTAACAATAGGAATAAGAAACAAATCAAATAGGATACATAAGATAAACTTTAATAATTCAAAAAACCTAAAACCACATATTTATTATGATAATATAAATGAAATAAATCTACTTAATTTGAAAAAATTAATTTAAAATTTTAATTATAGATTTTTTTAAATCAGCTATAACGTCAATATCTTTAAACTGATCTTTTACACGTTGTCTACCGTTAGCACCAAATTTTAATCTAGCTTGCTTATCATAAATGAAAAAATCTAAACTACTAATAAGGTCTTGGATATCCCCTACTTTAAATAATTTTCCAGTTATATTATTTAAAATACTATCTTTTAATCCTACAATATTTGATGCTACAACAGGTAAAGAAGATGCACTAGCTTCTAAAGCACTTAAGCCAAATCCTTCTCTATAGCTAGGAATGCAAAAGATATCAAAAATTTGGTAAAATTTTTCAGGGTTATTCGTAAAATTATAATATTTAATATTTAAATCAGAGTAAGCTTCATTAATTAAATTAACATAATTATTTTCATCTTTTCCGACTAGGATTAAAAGAAGATTTTTATTATTATAAGATAATTTCTTAAAAGCATCTAATAATAAATTAATCCCTTTATCAGAATTTAATCTACCGATATATCCAATTACTAGATATTTTGTATCTACAAAATTAGATTTTTTAAAATCATATTTTACATTTTTATTAGTTTTAAATTTTTCAATATCTACACCACAAATAGAACCATTCAAAATAAGTTTAATATTTTTTGATTTAAAACCTTCTTTAAAAAGAAAATTAATTTGTGATTGACTATCAGCAAATATATTTTTAACTAAGTAGAAAATTATCAAATCAATATATTTTAGAAATATTTTAAAAATACCTTTTTTATTATACCAAACTTGTCCTGTAAAAATATGTAAACTTTTATTTTTAAAAAATATAGAAACTATTGAATTTACTAAACCAGCTTTTGGTGTGATAGAAATTGATAAGTCT
Source organism: Alphaproteobacteria bacterium (assembly GCA_029246865.1). Taxonomy (GTDB): domain Bacteria; phylum Pseudomonadota; class Alphaproteobacteria; order HIMB59; family HIMB59; genus HIMB59. The sequence continues at coordinate 1,685 of JAQWMI010000023.1, read as the reverse complement.
GGCTTTATAGATCTAAATAAAAAAAAAGTTTGAAACAGATTTTTAATATCACTAATTATGCTAATATTTCTTACAAAATTTGTTTTGTGATAATTTGTATTACCTAATTTATCCTTATCAGGAATTGAGTCAGAAATGATATGAATATCGATTAATTCATAATTAAATGATAATATTAATTTTTTTAAGAAAATATTTATAGAACTAATATTACTAGCTAATATAACAATTTTTTTTTTCAATTAGGTAAAACTTTATATCGAGATGATATTAAATAAATAAAGAATAGTGAAAAAATTAAAATCATTATAAAATATAGAGAATTGATATAATTTAGAAGTAAACATATGAAACTAAGAATAATTAAAGGTAACTTAAAATTAATTTCAGAATTTAAGAAATAAATCGATGAAACAAGAATAAAAAAATAGATCATAGCAATAATATTAATTAAAATAGTAATACTGATATCGTTATAAATTAATAATATAGTACAGAAAATTGAAACAAAAAATAGTGATAAAAATAAGAACTTTTTAGTTTCACCCATAATAATAAAATATTTAAATAGTAATGAAATTAAAACTGACAATGGTAACAAGCAGATAACATCTTTTATGACATCTATAATTTCAATAATAGTGGAATTATTATTATATAAAATTGAAAAAAAATTATTTAAAATTAAAAAAATTAAAGACATTGAAGTACATAAAATAATGGAAAATATAAAAATTAATTTTATAAAATCTTTCGATAAATTTTTATTTTTAATAATTATTGGCAATATGATAGCCGTAACAATAGCTGATATGATAGCATTAATTATTAAAGTTCCTCTAAATGCAATATTTATATGTAAGAAAAAGTTATAATTTATTTGTGAAACGTAATAAATAGCAACTAGTATAATAGAATTAATTACAAATAAATTTATTATTATTATTAATAATCTAAAAAATTCAGAGTTTTTAAAAATATTTTTAAAATAAAATAAATTAAAATTTAATAAAAATTTAAAATTAAAGTTATTAATAAAAGAATAAAATACTAAAATTGTAGTGTTACTAATAATTCCTAAAGTAATTGATAAATAAATTAAGTCTATTGTTATTTCTTTACTATATACAAAACAAAATAAAATAGAAATTATAGGTACAATTAACTGTGATAGATAAACAATTACACTTTTATTATTATTAAATAAAAATGTAGATAAAAAAGAATTTATTGGTATAGAGAGAAGTACAATGAAAACAAAAAGACTCAGACTAAAATTATATGAAAAATTTAAATTGAATATAGAATAAAATTCATTTGTGAATAAACTAAAAAATGTAGCAACTAGAAATACTGTAAAAATAAGAAATAACAGTAAATAATAATTATCCCCATTTAAACTATTTTTATTGTAATTTTTAAAAGTTAAAAAAGTATCAGTAAGGGGAGTATTTATAGAAGATGAAATTATACTAATAAAACCTATTGTGAATAAGTAATGACTTAAATCATTTTTTAAACCGATATTAGCAATGAAAAAATATTCTCTGCATATAACTAATATAGTTAACATAAACAAACATAAAAGATTAATGGAACTAACTTGGATTATTTTTTTGCTCAGTAAAGTTTTGAAATTTAAGTAAGATTGAATGAATGTCTCATTTTTAATAAAGAAATAAATG